>DOUU01000312.1:0-5912 GCA_003520425.1 Deltaproteobacteria bacterium | reverse complement strand
TAGATCTCGCCGTTGAACACCACCGCCAGATCACTGTCTTTGGGTACGAACGGCTGGTGGCTCCCTGCTACGTCGATGATGCTGAGTCGCGCGTGGGCAAGACCGCAATGGCCGTCCACCCAGACACCCTGCTCATCGGGTCCGCGATAGCGGAGAGCATGGGCCATCGCTCCCAGGACAGCCTGGTCGATCCCCTTGCGGTCAAAATCGACGTACCCCGCGATCCCGCACATGGGGTCCTTGCCTTCATTGCGAACCGAGGCCGAGGAGTTGCCCTACGCCGTCCGACACCGCTTTCCAGCTGGTGTGTCGTACGCGCTCGCGACGTCGCTCTGCAACTCCCGGATCCCGTTCATGCAGAGCGCGAGCGAGTGCAACAAGGAAGGAGTCGGTGTCGTCTGCAGCTTCGACGATATCCTCGTAGGGAGAGAGCTGCGGAAAGCGGATCGTCACAACCGGGAATCCGAGTGCCAGATACTCCTTCAGCTTGATCGGGTTGCACGCGGCGATCCAATCGTTTCGGAGCCAAGGCATAATCCCGACATCGAAGTGCGCAGCATAGGATGGAAGGAGTTCGTACGACACGGGTCCCAGGTAGCATACATTCGGTTCCTTCAGGAGCGGATCAATATCCATTGCCCGCGGACCAATGACGAGAAGTGTGGCACTTCGGTGCTCGCGTGCGACCCGAATCATCAGCTCGAGATCGACGGTGTATGCGTCCAGCGCACCATAGAACCCGATGATCGGACGCGGAAGGTTGGCGATGACGTCCGGCGCTGCACGCACGGGCCCTGTGAGGCTGCGGGCCGACGCGAAATGCTCGAAGTCCACGCCGTGATCCGCGAAGTGTGCATGGCGCACGCGGTCGCGCTCGCGCTCGAAAAGATCTGCATTTACATAGATGACGTCGTCTGCCCTCGCGAGCAGTCGTGACTCGAGGTTTCCAATCAGACCTGCATCCACCTCCGGGAACTCCGAGAATGCGTCGCAGCGGTTGAAGACTGTCTTCACATAGCGGCGGCGCTCCGCAGCTGCGCATGCCGTAGGAACCGTGACGAATAAGCTGGGCTGACGGATTCCCAGAAAGCGCAAGAGCCATCCGACCTGCAGGTCGAGCAGCCAACCGTTCGCTTCGACGGCCCGCGCGGTGAATCGGGGAATGAAGATTGGACTGTATACCCAGAGGCCGCATTCGTCGCGGCGGAGTCCCTTGAGGGTGCTCCGCAACTTGCGCGCGTATCGGGTCCACATTATCTCGCTCTTCCCGGGCGTGGGCAGGCGCATTCCAATGCTGTTCACCCACAAGACAGGGACACGTTGCGCCAGACGGCGCATGATCTGGCACTCGCTGTGGCCTCGGTTGTGGTACCACCAGTCGACGCCCGCGAAGCAGACGACGCCATCCGCAGTGCCACTCTCCAAGGGTGCGGGCGGTGCAACGGAGAGCTGATTGTGGCAGCGAGTGCCGATTTCCGCGTTCCTCTGGATCAACACGAAGTTTCCGTTCCTGGTGTCAGCGGCGAATGATAGCTGAAACCGCTTTCCAGCCCGACGGCATCGATGGGCGGGGAGCGTGACCGATGCGCGCACGCAACCGACTCGCAGGTGCGACCTTCAAGGTGCAGCTCCCAATGTGGGAACGCAGCGCTCGAACGTCCCTTCGTGTCCGGCAGGTCCGATTGACGTCTAATCCCGGGGGGACCCGGATTCGCCCCAGTCGGTCTGGGATGCGAGGTCGTGCGAGCGCTGGGTTCGTCTGGCCCACGCCAGCGCCACGCTGGTGGCGGTGGCTGTGTCCGCCCTTGCGGCGTCGCATAGAGGGTCATGCGCTCGTCCGGGCCGGTGGCCAGATAGACTCAGTCTGGCCCGCACCAACGAGGCGCAGGCGCGATGGGCTGGTGGTCGCGTCGCGCTTAGAAGATCGGCTCAGGGCACCAAGATCGGCTGCCCGGGCGGTCCAAGCGTTTGAGTCCCTGTCTGAATCACAATCGTGTTCGAGCGGGAGCTCTCGCTACCCGTGCTGTCGATGGCCGTTACGCTCGCGTAGACGGTGGTGCCGTCCGCGACCGTGACAGTGGCGCTATAGACACCGCCCGAGTTGGGGGTTGGAAGGCCAAGGCTCTGAATGAGCACGTCCGAGAGCCCAGAAGCACTTCCTACGTAAACCTTAAAGCTGGCGATCGTGCTGCCGCTTGGCTCTGTCCAGGTTAGGGTCGCATTGTAAGCCTCTGCAAGCCCTGCGTGCCCCAAGACCATTGCCAAGGCGAGCGGGGCCAGACCCCGCCTTCCCAAAGCCAACATTCTTCGGATCGTTCCCATACCGGACCCCCTTGTCTCTATCGCTGTCTAGGATTCCGAAACGCGGGGCATGGGCCTCCACTTGTGATCTCTGATCGGGCGGTCTGTGCGATCAGGGCGTAACCGCCGTCACGAATACGCGCGAAACCCAGGTATTGGATCCGCCGACGTTGCCCCCGCGGGGGGGNNCATACGTTGCCCCCGCGGGGGGGCGCCCTCCGATGATCTGCTTGGGCCGTCCGCTCGTCCGCATTAACCGCGATCCGATCCACGACATGAGTTACCACGCCCTGGGAGGGCAATGCTCCGGGCGATACCAAAGCAAAAGAAGCCGGGCCCGGTCGGGGAAGGATGGCAGCCATCGTCTTCAGTGGGCCGGAGACGCGGCCGGAGACGCTCGGTGCGGGGGCGATGACGAAGCGAGAAGCATGTGCGCCTCCGCGCGAACGCCTCTGTGGCGCCTCAGGGTTGTGATCGCCAAGAAGCACCCAAGGGACCTGGGCGTCTGATGGGGATCGGTGCGACAGGTGGAGGCTTGATCCCGGTGTCTATCCGATAGAGGTGCGCTTCGTATCCGTCGAAGTCGTCCGAGAACGCACCATTCTCGATGGGCAGGACGCGATTCTCTCCGATCACAGTCACGGATCCTTGAGCCATGAGAGCAGTATGAAATCGCTTTTGTGTATGCGCGGCACGCATGCCGACCGCAAAGATGTGGATGCATCCACTCGAAACCTTGACGGCATAGTCGACTGGACTCGTTCCGAGGATGTCCTCGATGGAGATGATGCCAGAAGCCGACGGCAGTTGAATAATCTCCCCAAGGCTCTTCAACTCTGTGTTGATGCTGGTGACAGCGGATAGATACTCGGCGTTCTCGGGTCGAAGCAACGCTCTAGGGTCGAACAACGAGGACTGAGACTTGCCATGAATGAAGTAGATAATTCCCCAGGAGCCGTGGAGGATCGACATCCAGACCTCGGCTCGAATCGTCTTCGGAGCGGCACGACGATCGGGAACCGCCGGCTCACTGCCCAGTAGCCCAGAGAGCGCCCAACACAATCGCGAGGACGGCCAGCGTCGAGTGCAGAACGAATCTGGAATGTTGCCCGTCTCGATAAAGTTCCAAATGATTCGACCTGGAGGGGAGTACTGCCGCAATCGGTCGACGCCGAGGGCAACGCGCCACGCGTCGCCAGAGATAGCGGCGCGAGCGCTGGTCATCGGGTAGATGTCGAAGGCGGCAATATCGCTCGCGATGAGGTAGGCGGGATAGTCACGCTCAGGCCGAATGAGGCCACCTTGCCCAATCCAGGTTTCGTCATCCCATCCCGGGCCTGGGCTCAGGTTTAGAAGGATGGGACGCGTCGGGTCGGCGAGCTTCATACGATCGAAAAGCGCGCGGACCTGAGGAGGAGGCGTCTTAGGCTCGTCGTCGGGTTCATCGGGAAGAGTCCATCCAACGACGACCGGCCTCCCATCCAGTAGGGTTCTATTGTAGGCGAGAGCAACCGCGTTCTGAGCCGCAAGCGTCTGCATTCCAGCACGCCTCAGGGCCTCCAGTTGGGCTGTCGTCGGACCTTCCCATAGCCCTACGTAAAGATTGATCCCGGCTTGGGCCCACGCGTGGGCGTCGCTCGGGTCTTGGAGCCAAACCCCGATGGGAAAGTACCCTGGGCTGCAACTCGGGCCATTCCTCCAGGCTTCGTACAAACAACCCGCCTGGGCCTCTCCGGCGCCAAGCAGGAGACCGAGCGAAACAGAGAAGAACCACCACCGCAGGGTTGAGTTCATTGGAGCCTCGTCCTGTCAATCCGCCGAATGGTAACTGCTCGCTCTCGCCCGCCATGAGACGACGACGCAGTGGAAAGCGCGGCAAAAGCAGCGGAGTGAGTTGTGGTAGGCACGTGTGGTTACGTAGTCCGCGCGCCAAGCGCACCAGCTCGTCTCCCAGCGGAGCAGGCCCAACATCGTTCGCGGTGCTCCCCGAATCAGCGACGCGGCGCCCTCAAGGCGCGCGCCGTCACCGCCAGGGCCAGGACCGTGCAGATAAGGAAGACTCCCCACGAAAACCACGCGCGCGCCGCATCCGGCTTTTCCCCCGATTGTGAGTGCCAACGCGGTCACGACGCCAAATGCCTGCACCGGAAGCGCTGCAAGTCCCCATACGGCGGCCGCGGCCAGAGCCCGCCCCAACCGCGCCAGGTTCGCAGCGCGTAGATCCAACCCACGCCAGAAAGAAAGGCGGCGAGGAGAAGACCTCCGTCTGCTTCGAGGTTCAGGACGCCATCTGGCCAAGTGGCGGAAGCCGCTGCACCAAGACCGGCGCAAACGAGGAAAGTGTCGCAGCGGCGACGCGGAGCCAAATGTATTCCAGTAGCGGGCTCGCCGCGCTGACGATGGAGCACGGGAGTGGCACGGCCCAGCATGCAAGGGCCGCCACGCGCAGCGATGGGCGCCCCAGGAGACGAGCCAAGCCGAAGACGCCGAGAGGAATCGCTGGCCGCCCCCAGCGTACGGGCCCCCACCGATTGCGATCCCTTCGAGCAAGAGTGCCATTCCCAACAAGGCGTAGCCGTCGCCACGCGGGAGCGCGTAAGAGGAGTCTTTTCGGACAAGGAAAACAAGAAGGATTGCGAACACCAAGCTCCAGGCTGCCCAGGGGTGGGTCTGCGCATGGTCGACCAGGTCGTACAGTACGGGAGAAACAGCAGCAAGAAACGCAATCCAGACGAATGCGNNCGCCCAGGGGGTGGCTGCGAGCGTGAGCTGCGAGGTCGTACAGCACGGGCGAGAACGCAAAAAGATATGCGATCCAGACAAGGGTGTGGGCCCATCGGTAACTTGCTGTTTCGTCGGATCGTACATCGGCAGCTCGGTCGGGAGACACTACGCTGCCCTGCTCGACGGTTCTCCTCTCGCCCAACAGGTCTCCTCGTTGCGGTGTGTTCACTTCCCGAGCAGTGCGTTGATCCCACGCTCTACAGATTGTGCCGCGCCGCTATCGATTGCTTGGTCAATCGCGCGGCCGGCAGCACCTCCCGCATCCGGCCCAAGCTTGTCGAGGAGCTTTTGCTTGAGCTCCGACGCACCGACCACAGTGACGGTCCGTTGGCTCAAGGCGGTCAACACCTCGGCTCCGATCTCAGACGGCGTCGCGCCGCGTTCGCCGGCGCCGAGGTTCCGCAGCTCAAGCGCGGGGAGTGGCAAATCGAGCTCCGTGCCGCCAAGGGCAGTCGTGTCCGCCTCGATCCCACCGCCCTCCAGCGAGAGGTCCTTCACCCGAAGGCGAAGCTCATGCTTCGGTTGTCCCGGGCTTCCCGCGCCACTGGCAGAGTGGGCACGGAAGTGCGCGAGGTTTTCTCGGATCACATTCACGTTCGCCGCGCCCTTGGCGTCGAGCTCATAGCGCACCCGCGGATCGGCGATTGTGATCTTCCGGATCTCGATCGGCATCTACCCCACGGTCATCGGGTCGAGGGCGAGGGTAATTTCCTGCAGGTCGAACACGTCGTGCCCCGAGAAACCTGGTGGGTTGGCGATACGGAGGCCGCGGATCGTTCCCACGCCCTGGCGAAGCGCGAGGTGCACGGACTCGACACGCACGGCAG
>DOUU01000240.1 GCA_003520425.1 Deltaproteobacteria bacterium | reverse complement strand
GCCGATCTCGTCGAGGAAGAGCGTACCGCGGTCCGCCATGCGAAACAGGCCGGGCGACGCCCCGATCGCGCCGGTGAAGGCCCCCCGCTCGTGCCCGAAGAGCTCACTCTCGATGATGGTCTCGGGGAGGGCGCCGCAGTCCACCGGCACAAACGGGCCGCTGGCGCGGGCGCTCGAAGCGTGGATCGCCCGCGCGACCAGTTCCTTTCCGGTCCCGCTCTCGCCCTGCACGAGCACGTGGCTCTCGTTGTGTCGCAGGCTCTGGATCGTGCGCGCAAGGGCGCGCATCCTTGGCGAAGCGCCCACGAGTTCGGGCGCCGCACCCCGGCCACGCAGCTCTTGTTCGAGCTCGCGATTTCGCTTCACGAGGCGGTGGCGCTCGAGCGCCTTGCACACGGTGGTGCGCACACGATGCGCATCTTCGAAGGGTTTCGCGAGGTAGTCGAAGGCTCCACGCCGCATGCAACGCACCGCGCTCTCGACGCTTGCGTGCCCCGTCATCACCACCACCTCTACATCGGGCCGCTCGCGCTTGATCCGGTCCAGAAGCTCAAGCCCTGACACCCCGCGCATCACGAGGTCGAGCAGCACGACCTCGAGGTCGGGGTCAAGGAGTGTCGTCTCCGCAGCCGCGACGTCCTCGGCCAGAGCCAACCGGTGGCCGTCGGCTTGGAGGATCCGGCGGAGGGCCCGCAGCATGAGCGGCTCATCGTCCACCAGCAGGACGAGGCCCGGCAGCTCGTCGGGCCGCGGGGAATTGGGATCGCTGTGCGGATCTCGTGCGTCCGCCGGGGGCAGCCCGGCCGCGGCCAGCTGGGGGTCCACGGGGCTCTTATCGGTCCCGGAATCGGGACCCTTGAGCGCCCCGGCTTGAACCGCGGAGCGAAGTCTCTACACTGCGCCACGCCCCCCTCCGCTGCGCGGAGGTTTCAAGCTGCGAAAAGCGCACGTTCTCGTCGTTGACGATGAGGAACTCTATCGCCGAGCCCTCGAGCGCATTCTCTCGCGCATGGGGCTTGCGGTTTCGATGGCCCGCGACGCCAGCGAAGCGTTGGCTCTCGTCTCCGGCCAACCCGTCGATCTCGTCTTGTGCGACGTGCGCATGCCGGGAATCAACGGCATCGAGCTCGTGCGCCAGTTGAAAGATCTCGAGCCCGACATCCCCTGCATCGTGATCACGGGCTATGGCAGCCCCGAGCATTCGGTCGAAGCGCTCCGCGCCGGGGCCTTCTGGTACCTCGAGAAGCCGTTTGACCAGGACCATCTCGACGTGGTGCGGCGCCTCGTCGAACAGGCGATCGAGCATGGGCGGCTCAAGGCCGAAAACCGCCTGCTCCAGAACCAGCTCCGCTCGCGCTATCGATTCGAGAACGTGGTGGGCACGAGCGCTGCGCTCCGTCGCGTGCTGGACACGGTGGAGAAGGTCGCAGACACCGAGAGCACGGTGCTCATCACAGGCGAGAGCGGAACCGGCAAGGAGCTGATCGCGCGGGCTCTCCACTTCAACAGCCGGCGCGCGGACCGCATGTTCGTGACCGTCAACTGCGGCGCGATTCCCGAGGAGCTGCTGGAAAGCGAGCTCTTCGGGCACATGCGGGGAGCCTTCACCAATGCCTTCGCCCACCGAGAGGGCCGCTTCTCGCTTGCAAACGGGGGCAGCATCTTCCTCGACGAGATCGGCGACATGAGTTCGAACCTCCAGGTCAAGATGCTGCGGGTCCTCCAGGACCGGACCTTCGAGCCGGTCGGCTCGTCGAAGACCGTGCGCGTGAACGTTCGGGTGATTGCGGCGACGAACCAGAACCTCGAGCAAGCGATTCGCGAACGGCGCTTCCGCGAGGATCTCTTCTACCGTCTGAACGTGATCCCGATCGAGATGCCGCCCCTGCGCGAACGCTCGGACGATGTTCCGCTTCTCATCCACCATTTCCTCGAGCGGGTGAATCACGGCAAGGCGAAGGCGGTGGGAATCACTGCCCAGGCGGTCGACCAGCTGTGCGCGTACGACTGGCCCGGCAACGTGCGCGAGCTCGAGAATCTGATGGAGCGCCTCGCGATCCTGAGAGGGGAAGGGCAGATCAGCGTCGAGGACCTGCCGCGCTCCATTCGCGACCGGGTTTCCGAGCCCAGCTTTGCCGCCCCGCGCGTGCCGGCGAGCGGCCTGCCCTTCAATGAGGTGGTGGACCGCTTCGAGGCCGACCTGATCCGCCAGGCGCTCGAGCACACGCACTGGAATAAGAACCGGGCCGCTCAGCTGCTGGGTCTGAATCGCACCACCCTGCTGGAGAAGATGAAAAAGAAAGGCCTCGACGCCCCCGAAACGTGAGCGTCGTCCGCAATCCGCTCGATCCCGCAAGAACCGATTCGTAACGCCATCCCGACGATCGCGTCGGAACCCTGACGCTCTTGCGAGCCGCCCGCTCTGCCGCCGCAGCGGGCTGCATGCGCACACGCGCATCCGCTGCCGCTCGGCGCCACGCCCGAGTGTCCGGAAACTCGCGTGCTTCTGGACCCTTACGCACATCCCGGACGGTCCCCGAGCCTCCGTGGCAAGGCCAGCCCGGGCTTTGGCATGAGGCGTGCTTCTGCCGGCAGGACGCAGGCAAGCCGATGGCAGATGAACTGAAACAGGGGGAACAGTCCATGGAGACACTGCTCCGAGAGCTGAAGGAGACCAACTCTGAAGTCCCGCCGAACCTCAAAGAGCAGATCGTCCTCGAGCACACGCCCCTCATCCGCTACATCGTGAACCGCATCGCCGTCCGGCTTCCCTCGCACATCGACCTCGACGACCTGCACAACACCGGCGTCATCGGGCTGATGGACGCGATCGAGAAGTACGATCCCGACAAGAACTGCAAGTTCAAGACCTACGCCGAGTTCAGAATCAAGGGAGCCATCCTGGATCAGCTTCGTTCACTGGACTGGGTACCCCGCAGCGTTCGCCAGAAGAGCCGCCGCCTCGAGCGCGCCTACGGAGAGGTGGAGCAGCGACTGGGCCGCTCGGCCAGCGAAGAGGAGGTTGCGGATTCGCTGGGTCTTCAGATCGACAAGTTCCACGAGCTCTTGAACCAAGTGCGTGGCATCTCGTTGGTGAATCTTGAAGAAATCCGCGGTTCGAGCCCGGACGGGGACCGCAACGGAAGCTTCGCCGACATCGTCGAGGATGTGCATTCCGAGAATCCGTTCGCCTCCCTCAAGCTGCAGGAGATGAAGGAGATCATCGGCGACACGATCGCCACGCTTCCGGAGAAGGAGCGCCTCGTGGTGTCGCTCTACTACTACGAAGACCTCAACATGAAGGAAATCGGCTCGATTCTCGGCATCACCGAGTCCCGCGTATGCCAGATCCACACCAAGGCGGTGTTGCGCCTGCGCTCGAAGCTGAAGGGCATGACGGAGCGCTAAGAGAGCGCCGGGAAGACGGGCGACCCCGCCTCGCCCTCGCAGCGCACGATTGCAACGGTCACGTTGTCTTCGCCCCCTCGGGTGTTGGCGAGGGCGATCAGAGCTTGGGCGGTCTCGGCAGGGTCCGCGTCCCCCGCCACGGCTTTCGCGATCTCCTCGTCGCGCACATGGGTCGTCAGTCCGTCCGTGCAGAGCACGAAGACGTCGTCTCCGGCGATCTCCAGTTCGGCGAGGTCGGGCTGCACCGCACGCCGCACGCCGAGTGCGCGCGTGAGCACGTGCCGGTGGGGATGATCGCGGGCGGCGTCCGCGCTGAGCTCACCCCGGCGCTGCAGCTCCCCGACCAGCGAATGGTCATCGGTCAGCTGGCGAATCCGCCCGCGGCGCACGAGATAGGCCCGGCTGTCTCCCACATGAGCCAGCGCCGCGCGGTCACCCGCAAAGAGCATCGTGACCAGCGTGGTGCCCATGCCAGAGAGCTCGGGTCGCTCCTGCGCGGTCTGAAAGACCTCGAGATTCGCGGCGAAGACGGCCTCCCGCAGGCACTCCGCGAGGCTCCCCTTGTCCGACCCTCCCCCGCGCACGCAGCGGGTCACGGCCTCCGTCGCGAGCGCGCTCGCCACCTGGCCGGCGGTGTGGCCCCCCATACCGTCCGCAACAAGGAACAGGCCAAGATCGGGAACGAGGGCGTAGCGGTCTTCGTTGATGCGTCGACGGCGGCCGACGTCCGAGGCAGCAGAGGAGCGCAAGATCATCGCGAAGGGCTCCGAGGGGTCCTGGAAGCGGCCCCGGACCCCCTGCGTATCGGAGTCACCCGGGGGTGACTTGATCGGGTGCGGACGGCCCCTCGGCGCCGCCGGCGAGGCGGGGCCTTGAGGCGGAAGCAAAGAAAGCATTCAATCCCGGAGCGCTTGCCGACGATAATACACGCGAAGTGTGGTGGAATCGGCGCCGGGACCCGAGCGCCGCGGGGGGATCATGCCCAAGACCTTGCTTCTTGCGGACGACAGCGTGACGATCCAGAAGGTCGTGGAGCTGACCTTAAGCAAGGAGGATTTTGTCCTCGTCCGGGCGCGGAGCGGCGAGGAGGCCATCCGCAAAGCCAAGGAGGAGCGACCTGACCTTGTCCTCCTGGACCTGGTGATGCCGGACCTGGATTTCCAGCGCCGACTGAAGAAGATCAAGGCCCTGGAGCAGGATTAGCCTGACGGGAGACCGGCACATGCAAGAGAACCCTCTGCTGAAACTCCGCGGCTGTGGTCAGAGCGTCTGGCTGGACTTTCTCAGCCGGCATCTGCTCAATTCCGGTGAACTCCAGGGCCTCATCGACGCAGACGGCCTGCGGGGGGTGACTTCCAATCCGGCTATTTTCGATAAGGCCATCAGCGGCAGCCTGGATTACGACGAGGATATCGGCCGGCTCTCCCGGCAGGGGAAGGGGCTCCAGGAGATTTACGAGACCCTGACGGTGTCCGACGTGCAGGGGGCCGCGGACCTCTTCCGCCCGATATATTCCGAGCTTCAGGGCGCCGACGGCTTCGTCAGCCTGGAGGTCAATCCTCACCTGGCCTACGACACCCCCGGCACCATTGCCGAGGCCCGGCGCCTGTGGGCCAAGTTGGAGCGCCCCAACGTCTTCATCAAGGTGCCGGCCACCCGGGAGGGGCTGCCGGCCATCCGGCGGCTCATCGGCGAAGGCATCAACGTGAACGTCACCCTGCTCTTTGGGCTGCCCCGCTATCGGGAAGTGGCCGAGGCTTACCTCTCCGGGCTGGAGGAGCGGGCCGGCCGGGGGCAGCACCTCGGGGTGGCTTCGGTGGCCAGCTTCTTCCTGAGCCGCATCGACACCCTGGTGGA
>DOUU01000082.1 GCA_003520425.1 Deltaproteobacteria bacterium | reverse complement strand
CCGCCACTCGGAACAGGCGGCGCAGGAGCCGATCCGTCGCGTCCGAGTTCGCTTCGTTCACCGCCTGACCCCCGACGCCTCGACGATGAACCTGCTCCAGATACTGGCGCACCGCCCCAAGGTAAGCGCGCACCGCGGCGACGATCGCCCCATCCGTTGCCGCGGCGTCCCGCCCACCCAGTCGCTGCGCCTCCCCGAAGAACTCGTCGACCGCCGGCGCCCCGTTCACCGTGTGCTCCGTGCGATCAAGGGATGCGCCCTTTCGCGATACAGGGAGAGGCCTTCGGCCACAGACTCGGCGAGGCGGGCGATGTATGCGCGGCTGCGAAGGCGCTTCGCCTCGTCGCGATGGGTGAGAAAGCCGGTTTCGACGAGAATGGAGGGCATGCTGGAGAGGAACAGCACGTAGAACGGACCCTTCTTCACGCCAAGGTCATTGACCGCCTCGTAGCGCTCACGCAGGCCCCGCACCAGTTGGTGATGGACGAGCTCGGCGAGAACCCATGAAGGGCCGGAGGCTTCCGAGACCCGAAGCTGCGCCACGGTGCGTTGCAGCACGTCGACCTCTCCCTCGTCGATGCCGTTCTCCCGAGCCGCCACCTGGACGCTGTGCTGCTCATCGCTCTCGTTCAAGGAGTAGGTCTCGATTCCGTGTAGGCTCGGCCGGGGGGCCGCGTTGCAGTGGAGCGACACGAACACGTCGCCTCCGGCTCCCTCCGCGAGGGCGGTGCGTTCCTCGAGATCCAGTGTTCGATCCTCGTCCCGGGTCATCACCACGCGAAACCCGCGCTCACGCAGCCGCTTTCGCAGCTCGAGCGCAAGACGCAGGGTGACTTCCTTCTCCTCCAACCCTCCGACGCCGATGGCGCCGGGGTCGCGCCCGCCGTGACCGGGGTCGAGCACCACGGTGCGGACGGGCCTGAGCTCAAACGGCAGTGGCCTTGCCGGTGAAAGGGGCTCTTGCGGCAGAGCGGACTCCCGCTCGGCGGGCGTCACGGCGCTCGGTGCCGCCGATTCGTGGCTCGCTCCCTCGGACGGGGCCGGGCCTGCGGGCGGGCCGAACACGTCGATCACCACGCGGTCGGGTCCCTGGAGGCGGAGCAGCCGGTGCCGGTCGTAGTGCTGGAGATCGATCACGACGCGCGTCGTGGAGGGAGTGTTCTGACCGAGGCGCACGCCTTCGAGCAGGCCGTCGCCCACGCGGATCGGCTCCGAGTGCTCCCGCCCGATCCACACCCCGTCCAGGTCGAGATACAACCTCTCCGGGCGCCCCGCCTTGGGGTCGGCCGCGAGGTGATTGACCCGCGGTACGGCGGGTCGTGAGAGCTCGATCCACACGCGACTAAAGCCGGGATACGACCAATGGCGGACCGCCCGCACCTCGCCCACGCCCCCGGCTCGCCCGGTCGGAGGTCGCGGGGCGCCCGTCTCCGAGACATCCCTTGCCGGCCGATGCGAGGTGCTGCCGGAGTCCCGGGCGTCCGCCGCGGCGCACAAGAAGATTCCGCCGAGCAGCGCTGCCCAGCCCAAGGCATCCGCCCATCGCGGCTCCCGCCGGATCACGACGGCTCCTTCTCTCTGAGTTTGCCCACGATGCGTGCAAGCAGCGTGAGAGCGTCAAGCGGCGTCGTACGGTCGAGGTCGAGAGCGCGCAGCTCCGCCATCAGCCCGCCAAGGAACTCCGTTTCGTCGGCGTCCGCGGCCTCCCGGAACAGACCAAGCTGGGACCCCGCGTCGCCCGACGGTCGAAGCTCCGCGTTCTGCGACGACGGTCGGTGGGAGAGCCGAGGGCGGCCCTCGTCGTCGAGTTCTCCGCCCTCGAGATTCGCGAGCACCTCCCTGCCCCGGGCGACCACCGCGGCCGGAAGGCCGGCCAGTTTCGCGACTTGGATCCCGTAGGAGCGGCTCGCACCCCCGGGCACGAGCCGCCGCAGAAAGATCACGTCGTCCTCCCACTCGCGCGCCTCGAAGTGAGCGTTGCGCACGCGGGGTTTGGTCGCCGCAAGATCGGTCAGCTCGTGGAAGTGGGTCGCGAACAAGGTTCGCGCGTTCTGCCCCGGACAGTCGTGGAGATGCTCCGCGACGGCCCAGGCGATCGAGAGTCCATCGAACGTGCTCGTGCCACGGCCGATCTCGTCGAGAATGATGAGGCTGCGGCGCGACGCTTGGGCGAGAATTTGCGCGGTTTCTCGCATCTCGACCATGAACGTCGACTCTCCGCGCGCCAGGCGGTCGGAGGCGCCGATGCGCGTAAAGATGCGGTCGACCACGCCGATCTGCGCGCTGTCGGCGGGTACGAAGCTCCCCATCTGTGCGAGCAGCACGATCAAGGCCACCTGGCGCAGATAGGTGCTCTTCCCGGACATGTTGGGACCCGTGAGGAGCAGAATCTGCGTCGACTCGGGATCGAGGTCCGTATCATTGGGGACGAAACCCGTGCTCTCGCTCGGGGGATGGGCAGAAGGCAGCGCCGGCGCGCCGCGTGCAAACGTGTGGGCGAGGGTCTCCACGACCGGGTGTCGGCCGGCGCGGATCTGAAGACGCAGATCCTCTCGAACTTCGGGTCGCACCCAGCTGTCGCGGCGCGCGACCTCAGCAAGAGCCTGAAGCGCGTCGATCTCGGCGACAGCCTCCGCGGCGGCGCGGATGGCCGACGCGTGTTCGAGCAGCCCCTGCCGAAGCGATTCAAAGATCTCGCGCTCGAGCGCCGCGGCTCGCTCGTGGGCACCGACCACGCTGCGCTCCATCTCGCGCAGCTCGGGGGTTGTGAATCGCTCGGCCGAGGCCAGGGTCTGCTTGCGCTCGTACTCTGTGGGGACGCGGCCGAGGTTCGACTTGGTGACCTCGATGCCGTAGCCATGGACCGGGTGGTAGCGCACCCGCAGACCGGGGATGGCCGTGCGCGCTCGCTCCTTCTCCTCGAGGCCTGCAATCCACTCTCGACCCTTGCGTGCGCTCTCCCGGAGGGAATCGAGCTCAGGGCAGTAGCCGGGCCGGATAAAGCCGGTCTCCGCCGCACCACGCGATCCGCGGAGCATGGCCGGCGGATCGTCGACGATCCCTTCGGCGACGATCCCCACGGCCTCGGGCACCGGCGTCGGCACCGGCAGCGCCCCGGGGCGGGGCTCGGCGTCGCGTAGCAGCGTCGGCGTGCCTTCTTCCCCCGGTGAAGGCGCGCAGACCTCGAGCGCGCGCACGATGCTGGGCAAGACCTCGAGCGACCCACGGAGCGCGACGAGGTCGCGGGGGGTGGCGGAGGGGCGCGCCGCCTTGGCCAGCAAGCGCTCGAGATCGCGCACGCTGCGCAGAGCCTCCCGCAGCCGGCCGCGTGCCCGGTCGCGCTCGGCGAGCCATGCCACGGCCTCCTGACGGGCGGCGATCGCGCGGGGCGAGAGCAGCGGATAGGCGAGCCATCGTGCAAGGCGACGGGCCCCCGCCGGCGTGCGCGTCTGGTCGATCCGCTCGAAAAGGGTCCCGTGCCGAGAGCCGTCCTCTGCGCTTGCGAAGAGCTCGAGATGGGCACGCGTGGGTGCGTCGAGAATCATCGTGTCCGAGAGCTGGTACGGACGCAGCCGCGCAGTATGAACAAGTGCGAACGGCTGATGGGCCTTGAGATACCCGAGAAGAGCTGCAGCCGCCCGGCTCGCCGCGCCCTCGGCGTTTGCGAGCGCCGCGGCGCACGCCGCGTCGGCCGGACGGGCAAAGGCTGCGTCGTCGAGCGCGGACAGGGCCACGCCAGGCAAGAGCCCCTGCAGAAGGGGGGCGAGTGCAGCCTGATTCCAGCGCGGGATCAGGATTTCCCGCGGTGCAATCCGCGCGATCTCTTCGCCAAGGGGTGCCGGCAGCCGCTGTGCGTCCTTCTCTTCTTGGGCCACGGCGATCTGTGTCGCACGAAAATCCCCTGTCGATGCATCGAGCGCGGCAAGACCGAACTCTCGCTCCCCAGGTCCAGGCGGTGCGAGCGCCACGAGCGAGACTTCCGCCGTCGCGTCCACGCCCGAGGGGTCACCCACGAGCCCGGGCGTGATGACTTCGACCACTTCCCGCCGCACGAGACCCCGGGTCGAACGCGCCGCGAGGCTCGGGTTGTCGACCTGCTCGCAGATCGCGACGCGGTGACCCGCCTCGGCGAGGCGTTTGACGTAGCTGTCGGCAGCGTGCACGGGCACCCC
>DOUU01000372.1:7290-7422 GCA_003520425.1 Deltaproteobacteria bacterium | reverse complement strand
CTCTTCCTGCTCAGCATGCTCGGCGTGGGACTCCTGATTTCAACGGTTTGCACAACGCAGCAACAGGCCTTCGCACTCAGCTTTTTCTTTTTGAGTCCTGCATTGATTCTCTCCGGCTTCAGCTTCCCGATC
>DOUU01000372.1:7046-7182 GCA_003520425.1 Deltaproteobacteria bacterium | reverse complement strand
TGCAGATGCCAGCCTTGCAGGGACCGCAGGGCCCACGAGCCTTGCCGCGGCTGCCCGAAGGAAATGCGAGGCTGCCCTGGATTCACCAAAGCGGCGTACGAACTCTGCACGCAAGGAAGCCACATCTTGACGCCCG
>DOUU01000372.1:0-7033 GCA_003520425.1 Deltaproteobacteria bacterium | reverse complement strand
CGTGTTCCGGTCCCTCTCGCCGGGTGGGGCGGCGACGGATTCCGCGCCCGGCGATGCCGGCCCTGTCACCATTCCACCTCCTGCGGCTTGGGCACATCGTTGTCGGGGGCAAAGTGACGCTGGATTTCGCGAAGCGTGCCACGCATTCCAGAAGAAGCCCGCAGGTCCCTTGTGCGGGTGACGAGCGCTCTCGAGGCTCACGCCGATGCAGCGTCCCAGCTAAAGCTCCGCCACCGGTTCCGCCCACGGATTGCGGGCTGAAGTCCGTTTGGGTGGATCCCGATCGGAGGAATCGTCGGGGTGACAGTCCGCCTGAAGATCGGACCTTGGTCGAACAGGTGAGAGGACGGTGACAATTTCGTAGAGAGCGGCTTGCAAAGCTCTCGCATCACGCGTTTGGATGCCCGCGAATTCCAGATCCCGAATCGGACGATGACCCTCCGAAGCATTGCAGTTTGAAAAGAATTTCGTCTCGCGATGAGATCCTCGATTCGAACCGCCCATCGTACGAGCATCGCCCGCCTACGTAAGAAGCGCTGGATCATTTCATGCACAATCTCTGTCCCTTTCAGGTGAGATGCTGCGGTACGACGCTTGCATCGCGCGAACGGCAACGTGGACGCTGTGCAGGATCTTTCGGAGTCGTGGACGCGGACGGGCTGCCCATATTGCGGAGTCGGCTGCGGGCTGTGCGTTGGCGTGCGCGGCGGCCGTGTTGTCAAGGTGAACGGCGACCGGCTGCATCCTTCGAGCCGCGGTGAAGTGTGCATGAAGGCAGCGTGCCTTCCGGCGACCGTCGACAACGATGGCCGCGCGCGGCGCGCGTATCTCCGTCCGAGTACGGCGGCTGAGTTCCAGCCAGCACACCTCGATGAGGCCATCGGGTGGGCGGCTGCCGAGCTGCGTCGGATCCTCCAGGAGACAGGGCCGGACTCGATCGCATTCTATGGGTCGGGTCAGCTGCTGACCGAGGAATACTACACCCTGACCAAGCTCGTGAAGGGATTCCTCGGCACCGACAACCTTGACACGAACTCACGCCTGTGCATGGCCAGTGCCGTCGCCGCGTACAAGCGCACCTTCGGGGCCGACGCCCCTCCAGGCGCCTACGCCGACATCGACGAGGCCGATGTCTTCTTGATTGTCGGGGCCAATCCTGCGGCCTGCCACCCCATCCTTTTCCGTCGCATCGAGAAACGCTGCAAGGCTTCGCGAGAGACCGTACGCGTGATCGTGGTAGATCCCCGACGCACCGAGACATGCGACCTTTCCGACCTCCATCTCGCCATCCGTCCGGGCACGGACGTGGCGCTGCTTAACGCGTGGCTTCGCCTTGCGATCAAGGATGGCCTCGTGGACGAGGACTTCGTCTCCCGTCGAACCGAGGGCTTCGAAGCCGTTCGCGAGGCGGTGGAGCCGTGGACACCCGAGGCTGCCGCCGAACTGTGCGGCATCCCTGTCGCGGCGATCCGGGACGCAGGGCACACCTTCGCCCGTTCAAGGCGAGCGATGATTCTCTGGAGCATGGGAGCAAACCAGAGTGCCCACGGCACGTCCAAGAATCACGCGATTCTGAACCTCTGCCTCGCCACTGGGAACGTCGGTCGCCCGGGAACCGGACCGCTCTCGCTCACCGGACAACCCAATGCCATGGGCGGTCGCGAGGTCGGCGGCCTGTCGGGCCTCCTTCCCGGCTACCGCCATGTNNACGCCGGCCCGGACGCACTGCGATCGAGATCTTCCGCGGGCTCGAGGACGGGAGCGTCCGTGCGCTCTGGGTTCTGGCCACGAATCCCGCGGCATCGCTACCCGATCTCGATCGGATGCACCGAGCGCTCCGACGCGCAGAGCTCCTCGTGGTGCAAGACGCCTTTTTCCCGACCGATACCTCAAAGCTCGCTCACGTTTTCTTGCCCGCCGCCACGTGGCCCGAGAAGGATGGCGTCATGACGAACAGTGAGCGCTTCGTGACACCTTACCGGAAACTGGTCGAGCCGCCCGGAGAAGCGCTCCCCGACTGGCAACTCCTGGCGAAGCTTGCGCGCGAGCTCGGCTTCGGCCACGCCTTCGCGTGGGGGAGTGCCGCCGAGATCTTTGACGAGTTCCGCCGGCTGACCGCGGGAACGGACTGCGATCTCTCGGGTATCACGCACGCGCGCCTTGAAAAGGGCCCGCTCCAATGGCCGTGCCCGCACGAGGATCATCCGGGGAGCGCCCGTCGTTACATCGAGCGGTTTCCTACCTCGAGTGGTCGGGCGCGCTTCTTCCCCGTCCAGCCCATTCCTCCCGCGGAGCGGACAAGTCGAGAGTTCCCACTCGCCATGATGAGTGGGCGTCTCAAGCCCCACTGGCACACGCGCACCCGGACCCGCTGGTCCGCAAACCTTGAAAACCGTGCACCGGAGCCCGTGTTGGAGATCCACCCGGACGACGCTCGGCGCACCGGCGTGGTCGACGGAGGCTTCGCCGAGGTGCGCTCCCGCCGCGGCGAGGCCGTGGTGCAGGTGCGCGTCACAGCAGAGATTACGCAGGGCACGGTCTTCTTGCCGTTTCACTGGACACGCTCCGACGGTCCCCAGAAGCCGGCAAACAATCTGACTCATGATGCAGTCGATCCCCTCTCACGGCAGCCAGAGCTCAAGCACTGCGCGGTGCGCGTGCGTTCGCTCCGAACACCCGGAGGTACGTCATGAGCGAACGACGGCTCGTCATGATCGGCAACGGCATGGCTGGCCTTGCCTGCCTCGATGCCGCGCTGCAAAGGGATTCTACTTGGCGTACCACTGTGCTCGGTGAGGAACCGCACCCCGGATACAATCGGATCCTCCTCTCCACTCTTCTCGCCGGAGAGTGCGACCGCGGCGAGGCCATCACCCATGACGCCGACTGGTACGAAAAGCGCGGCGTCGAGCTGCGCGCGGGCGTGCGAGCCGTGGCGATCGATCGCGCGCGGCGCGTGGTCCACGATGAAGCCGGCGGAGAGACACCCTACGACCGCTTGATCCTCGCCACCGGATCTGAGGCCTTCGTCCCACCGATGGAAGGCACGCGCCGACGGGGTGTGCACGTATTTCGCACCCTCGACGATGTCGAGGCAATCCTGGCGCAATGCCGCCGCGCGCGACGCGCCGTGGTGATCGGAGGTGGACTCCTCGGTCTTGAGGCGGCGCGCGGAATCGCCAAGCGCAAGGTGGATACCACGGTCGTGCACCTCATGCCCTGGCTCATGGAGCAGCAGTTGGACGCAGCAGGGGGTGCGCTGCTGCGTGACGCAATCCAGCGCCTCGGTATCCGGGTGCTCCTTGAGCGCAAGACTGTGCGACTTGACGGACCGACCGCAGGAAGCCCGGACGCATGTGTCGAGCGCGTGATCCTCGAGGGCGGCGAGAGCATCGATGCGGACCTCGTGGTGATCGCTGTAGGCATCCGCCCGCGTGTCGAACTCGCGAAGCAAGCCGGCCTCGAGGTAAGACGCGGCGTCATCGTCGATGATTACATGCGCACGAGTGACCCCGCGATCTTCGCTGTCGGCGAGTGCACGGAGCATCGCGGCCGTACCTACGGCCTCGTCGCCCCTCTCTACGAGCAGGGCACCACTCTCGCCCATGCACTCCACGAAGACTTTTCGAAGCCCTACGAGGGCTCAACCGTCTACGCGAAGCTCAAGGTCGCGGGCGTGAACCTCTTGTCGATCGGCCGCTTCGCCGCTGAGCGCGAGCCCCAGAGCGCGGCACAGGCGCTCCGGGTCGAAGACCCCGGCACGGGGCTCTACCGCAAGGTCGTCCTCGACCAGGGCCGCGTCGTGGGCGCCATTCTTTTTGGGGCCGTCGAAGACGGACCGCGCCTCGTGAATCTCGTGATGCAGCAAGTGAAGGTGGGCGACGAGGCGGAGCGTCGGGCGCTCCTCCTCGGTTCGCTTGCCGCGGGTACTGCCACCGCGTCGGCCGAAGCGGACGAGATGGCGCGCGTGGCTGCCATTGACACTTCGGAGAGCATCTGCGGCTGCATGGGCGTCTCCAAGGGTGCTCTCGTCGCGGCTATTGAACGGGGAGCCACGACGCTCTCCGAGCTCAAGAAGGCGACCCGGGCCTCAAGTTCTTGCGGCAGCTGTGCGGGCACCTGCCAGATGCTGATCCGTCTCGTGACGGGAGAAGCGGCGGGCGCGCGCGGTCCCAAACTCCTTTGCGACTGCGTTCCGCACCCGAAGGAGCAGCTCCGCGTCGCGATTCGCAACCAGAAGCTCCGCAAGGTGAGCGAGGTCCTTCAGATCTACGGCAATGGCGTGGGTTGCGAGCGGTGCCATCCCGCGCTCGCCTTTCTCGTGGAAGAGGTGTGGCAAGGAGCTCACGAGGAGCAGCGCAACAGCCGCTTCATCAACGATCGCGTCCATGCCAACATCCAGAAGGACGGCACGTTCTCGGTCGTGCCGCGAATGCGCGGCGGTGTGACATCCCCGCAAGAGCTCCGCCGCATCGCCGATGTCGCGGAGAAATACGCTGTGCCCATGGTCAAGATCACGGGTGGTCAGCGAGTCGACCTTCTCGGCGTTCGGAAGGAAGAGCTCCCGGCGATCTGGCGTGATCTCGGAATGCCCTCGGGCCACGCGTACTCGAAGGCCGTGCGCACGGTGAAGACCTGTGTCGGGAGCGACTTTTGTCGCTTTGGGGTCGGGGATTCTACCTCCCTGGGTGTCAAACTCGAGGAAACGACTGAGCGTCTGCACACACCCCACAAGGTGAAGATGGGCGTGACCGGGTGCCCGCGGAACTGCGCAGAGGTCACGATCAAGGACATCGGGATTCTGGCGATTCAGGGCGGCTGGGAGGTCTACGTCGGCGGCGCGGCCGGCATGCGGGTGCGCAAGGCCGATCTGTTGGCACGGGTGGAGGCGCCCGAAGAGGCGTTGCGAGTGTCCCATCTCTTCCTCCAGTACTACCGCGAGAACGCCGAGTACATGGAACGCAGCTATGACTTTGTCGAGCGCCTCGGCATCACCCGGGTGAAGGCCGAGACGGTCGACGCGCTCCCCGAGACACAGGCGGCGCTTCTCGAGCGGTTTCAACGCTCCCGCGAGCTCGCGGCCGAGCCTTGGTCGACGGAAAGCGAGAAGCCGGCCACCGCAAACCAGTTCTCTCCTCTTCCGCCGGTGCAAGTCGTGCCCGAGCTCGCCGGCACGTTCGTGCGCGTGGCGCGCCTCGACGACGTGCCCGTCGGAGAGGGTCGTGCCGTGACAGTCGGTTCGACTGCGGTGGCGCTATTTCGCATCGATGAAAAGACCGTTCGCGCGACCCAGGCGCGGTGTCCTCACGCTGGAGGGCCTCTCGCAGACGGCATCGTGTCGGGAGGACGCGTCACTTGTCCGCTGCACGCCTGGCGTGTGGATCTTTCAACCGGTGAAGCCAGCTCCCCGGCCGGCAACTGCATCGGCGTCGCCACCTACGAGGTCGAGGTGCGCGGCGCAGAGATCTTCCTCCGAGCGCCGTAGTGACCAAGGCAACGCGCATCCAGCTCTGCTCGCTTGCCACACCGCAGATGCGGGCGTTCCACATGACCTGGATCGCCTTCTTCCTTTCGTTTTTTGCCTGGTTTGCGGTTGCGCCGCTCATGGCCGTGATCCGCGAAGACCTTCACCTGACCCAGGCGCAAATCGGAAACACCGTGATTGCATCGGTAGCGGTCACGATCTTCGTGCGCCTCCTCGCGGGCAAGCTGTGCGACCGCTTCGGTCCGCGGCGCGTCTATTCGGTATTGCTCCTGATCGGGGCGTTGCCGGTCATGGGGATCGGACTTGCCCGGGACTATCAGACTTTCCTCTTCTTTCGGCTCGCCATTGGTGGCCTCGGGGCGTCCTTCGTGGTGACGCAGTACCACACGTCGGTCATGTTCGCACCGAACGTCGTCGGGACCGCAAACGCCACCACTGCAGGCTGGGGCAATCTTGGCGGCGGCGTCACCCAAATGGTGATGCCGCTTCTTCTGGCGGCTTTCGTCGGGCTCGGCGCCGGGTCTGCCCTCGGTTGGCGCCTGGCAATGGTCGTGCCCGGGCTGCTGCTGGCTGCTGCAGGCGTCGCGTACTTCGTTCTCACCCAGGACACGCCGGAGGGCGCGTTCGAGCGCTTCCGCGCTCGCGAGGGGGCTCCGCGTCCCTCACAGGGCACTTTCCGCTTGGCTCTTGGCGACCCCCGTGTGTGGATCCTCTTCGTAGTCTACGGCGCGTGCTTCGGGCTGGAAATCACGGTCGACAACGTCGCAGCTCTCTATTTCCACGATCACTTCAATGTGGGCCTCAAGATGGCAGGCCTCATCGCGGGCCTATTCGGCACGATGAACCTCTTCGCAAGGACCCTCGGAGGCTGGCTCTCCGACCGCTCGGCAAGGCGCATCGGATTCGACGGCCGCGCGCGCCTGTTGACGCTCGTGTTGTTGGGAGAGGGCGTCTTCCTGGTCCTCTTCTCACGCACGAGCACGCTAGCGTGGGCAATTCCGGCCCTGCTCACCTTCGCGCTCTTTACGAAGATGTCGAACGGCGCCACGTATGCTGTCGTGCCCTTCGTGAAGCCGAGAGCCTTGGGCTCAGTCTCGGGCATTGTGGGCGCTGGCGGTAACGTCGGAGCCGTATGTGCGGGGCTGCTCTTCCGTGCGCAAGGCATGGCGCCTGATCGGGCTTTTCTCTATCTCGGGAGCGCTGTACTGCTCGTCTCAGGCCTCTCACTTGCTCTTCGCTTCCCGACACCGGCGCCGTCTCTTGGAGTGGAAACATCATCCGAGCACGTCGAGATCGAGCCTGCGTAGGGAACCCGCTTCTCCTCGTCAAAAACCTATTCCGTGTCCTGCCAGAGGCGCCGCTGCGACCACAACGATCTGCGAATCGTCCGAGAAAACGGCGTGACGATCCGGCCATCGGGGAGATCCCTCGGCCCAGGACGGGATCCACAGAAGACACGAAATGAAAGAAGGCGATCGTGTCTAGGTCCTAGCCCCAAAGGGACAATAAATCGACGCGATCTGGGTGCTCTACGGGGAGACGGCCGCG
>DOUU01000508.1:446-6008 GCA_003520425.1 Deltaproteobacteria bacterium | reverse complement strand
CCCCGGCCCGCCGCGTGGGATCTACGCCGGGATCTCTCGCCCCGCCGGCGCAGCCCGCAACGTCGCGAGGAACGCGTTCATCTCGTCCATCTCGCGGCGAATCGCCGGGCGCGCAAGGGATCGCTCCAACCATTCATGAAGTGCGGAGTATTCGCTCCGCGGCGCTCCGCCCAGTCCGGATGCGGCGCGCACCATCACGAGGGTCGCCACGTCCGCGACAGAAAACCTCTCGCAGAGCCACACCCGCCCCGTGAGCTCCTTTTCCAGGAGCGCGTACTCCTTTGCGAGCGCCGCATGCGCCGCCCCAATCCGCTCGTGGTCGCGGATTCCCGCGCGGGCGGGGTAGAAGCCCGCATCGATCAGGCTCCAGATCGGCGGAAAGAGAATCTCGTCGGCCGCCGCCTCGAGCCGCCGGCAGCGTACGCGCTCCACGACAGAATGGGGATAGAGCGGCGGATCGGGATACTGCTCCTCCAAGTACTCGAAGATCTGCGTCGAGTCGTAGACGACCACGTCCCCGTCGACCAGCACGGGGACCTGGGCCTTTGGATTTAGCGCCACGACGTCGGGGTGGTGCGGCTCGTAGCGGTGCTCAAGCGACCAGGGGACCGAGATCTTCTCGTAGGGAAGTCCCTTTTCGTGAAGAGCGATTCGGACTTTGGCGGTGAAGAGGGAAAGCGGGCCGGAATAGAGTTTCACTGGTGCATCCTCCCGTGTGGGCGCGAGGAGCATGCACGACCGAGGAGAACCCGAGCAGAGCCACTTCGCTGCGGATTCTTGGGGCCGCTTGGCACAGGCGTGCGCCCTCTTGTGCGGGCGCCGTCCTTACGTTCCGTCTACCGCTTCGCGCAGGAGACGGATCCCTTCCTGGATCTCTCTTTCTTTCAGGGCTGCATAACCCAAGAGAATCTCCGCCTGTTTCGGCGGGCGCGCATAAAACGGCGCTGCGGGATAGACCCCGACTCCGCGCTGGCGGCAGGCTTCACGCAGACCACGCACAGCGCGGCCGTCGAGCTCCGGCAGCCGNNTTGGGATAGACCCCGACTCCGCGCCGGCGGCAGGCTTCACGCAGACCACGCACAGCGCGGCCCTCGAGCTCCGGAAGCCGCACGAGAACGTGGACGCCCGCACTGGGCCCCAAGACCTCTGCCCGCCCGCCGAACTCACGCTCCACGGCGGCGATCAGCGCCGCGCGGCGCCGCGCCATGCGTGCGCGGGAACGCCGAACGTGGCGCTCGAGGTGCCCTTCCGCGATGAAATCGGCGAAGGCGAGCTGCTCGAGGGTGGCGGTCCCGGTATCGGCCAGCGCTTTGGCGTCGCGCAGCAGGGGAGCCAGCGCGGGGGGTGCCACCACCCAGCCGATCCGGAGCGCAGGGAAGAGGAGCTTCGAAGCCGTGCCGACGTACATCACTCTTCCGTGTCGGTCGAGGGCCTGCAGGCACTCGAGGGGTTTCCCCTCGAAGCGAAACTCGCCGTCGTAGTCGTCCTCGAGCACGTAGGCCTTCTGCTTGTGTGCCCATTCGAGAAGCGCAAGACGCCTGGGGAGCGAGAGCACGCCTCCGGCGGGAAAGTGATGGGACGGTGTCACGCACACGAGCCGCGCAGCACGAACGTTCTCCAGCTCATCGACGCGCAGGCCTTGCGCGTCGACCGGCACGAAAACGAGCTTCGCGCCGAGCGCGGTCAGCACCATCGAGAAGCCGGTGTAGTGCGGCTCTTCGAGCGCGACCGTGTCGCCCGGGTCGAGCAGGATGCGTGTCACGAGGTCGATCGCCTGCTGCGTGCCCTGCACGATCACGAGCTCTTCGGGCGTACACCGCACAGCCCGTGCCCGGGAGAGATAGCCGGCGAGGGCCATTCGCAACTCTTCCGCCCCGCCCGGCGCCTGGTAGGCGAGACGCTTCACCGAGAGGCGGCGTGCGCGGCGGCCAAGGAGCCGCGCCCAGGTGGCGAGCGGGAGATCCGAATAGGCAGGCTCGCCATAGCGGAAGTCGATGGCGACCCGCTCCCGCGGGAGGTTCCACGATGCCTGTCCGCGCGGCACACCGGATGCGAGCCGGCGGCCGAAGGCCGAGAGCCGCGGCGGAGACCCCTCGTGAGCCCCGGCCTCCGGAGCGGCCGCGGCGCGCGCCGGCTGGCCCGCGTTCGCCGAAAGGGCCTGCGCCACGTACGTCCCGGAGCCGCCCTGTGAGGTCGCGTAGCCCTCGGCCAGGAGCTGCTCGTAGGCGGCAATCACCGTATTGCGCGAGAGGCGAAGCTCACCGGCGAGCGCTCGGGTGGAGGGCAGCCGCTCGCCGGCCCGCAGGCGCCCGGCGAGGATCGCCGCACGGAGCGCGCGGTAGACCTGCCTCTGGAGCGGTCCCTCGCCATCGGGCCGGAGCCACAGCACGGAAAAGTGGTACCACGAAACGGAAGAAAAGCGGAGCTTTCGAGGGATCGGCGGGCGGACCATCCTCAGGGAGGCCGAGGGAGCCACACACAGGAGGGAGCCATGACGGCGAGCGATCTCGAGCGGTTCATGGGCTATGCGCTGGCGTTCGAGCAGGCGTTCTGGACGGAGGCGTGGGACGGCATCCTGCCCTTTTTTGCGGAGGACGCCCGTCACATCGTGCGAGCGGGCGGAGTGCTCGCGGCCGATGACCAAGGGCGCGCCGCGGTCGTGGAAGGCCTGCGCAGGAGCGTCCACGGGCTCGATCGGCGCTTCGATGTGCGCATCCCCGAGATCCTGGATGGGCCGCGAACACGGGAGGANNTCACGCGCTATGAGAAGGGCCGCATCGTCTCGATCGAGGAGTGGCCGGAAGCAGGTGCTGGCGACCGCGTCGCGGCGTACCTGGCCGAGCACGACGCGAAGCTCCGTCCCACCGGTGCTCTGGCGGCGGTGCCGGCCGACCTTCGAGATGCGCACGACCTCGAAGCGGCCTTGCTGCGCACGCTGGTCCGCGGCTACGCCTGCGCGAAGAGCGAGCAGGACATCGGCGCCGCGCTCTGCCTTTGCAGCGAGGACTTCGTCCTCGAGACCGTGCCGCTTGGGATCGCGGCGCGCGACCGCAAGCGGGCGGAGCAGCAACTTTCGGTCTTCTTCCACGCATTCCCGGACTACTCCGTGACGCTCGACGGCATCGCGACCGGCGACGGCGTCGTCACAAGCTGGGGCCGCGCACGCCTCTCCTTCCGGGGGCCTTTCGCCGGGCAGGCGCCCACGGGGCGCACGGCGGAGCTCCCCATCTTCTGTGTCTTCTCGTCGGCCTTTGGCCGCCTGCGCGGGGAGCGCTTCTTCTTCGATCTGGCCTCGCTCTGCGAACAGGTGGGCCTATCGCTTCCGGCCGTTCGCGAGGCGACTGCCGTGCTGCGCGGGGGAGACTGACGGTGCTCGAGCTCTGCATGGGTCGGGAGATTTCATCGCCCTCACGCAAGGCCTCTTAAGAGGAGAATGGGATGCGAAGGACGGTTTACCGCACCTGCACGCTCTGCGAAGCGACCTGCGGCCTGCTCTTTGAGGTGGACGGGGATCGCATCCTCTCGGTTCGGCCCGATCCGGACGACCCGATTTCGAAGGGCTATGCGTGCCCGAAGGGGATGGCGATCGCGAAGGTGCACGATGACCCCGATCGCCTCCGCCGGCCCATGCGTCGCGTCGGGCCCGACCGCTTCGAGCCGATCGGGTGGGAGGAAGCCCTCGACAGGGCCGCCGCGGGCCTAAGGAGCGTTCTCGATCGGCACGGGCGGGATTCCGTCGCGGCCTACTGGGGAAATCCTGTCGTCCACAACCATGGTGCGCTGCTCTTGCGCCGTGCTGTGAACCGCATCCTCCGTACCCGAAACGTGTACGGCGCGGGCTCGCAGGACACGAGCCCGCGCTTTGCGACCTCCTTCCATCTCTACGGAAGCTCGCTCTCGTTCCCCGTGCCCGACCTGGACCGCACCGATTTCTTCCTCTGCATCGGCGCGAACCCCGTCGTTTCGAATGGCAGCGTCATGACCGCGCCCGACGTGCGTGGACGGCTGCGCGCCCTGCGCCGCCGCGTCGGAAAGCTCGTGGTCGTCGACCCGCGACGCTCGGAGACCGCAGAGGAGGCGGACGAGTACGTGCCGATCCGACCGGGAACGGACGCCGCCCTCCTCTTCGCCATGGCGAGTCTCATCGTGCGCGCCGGCCGGGCGAGCCCGCGCGCCGCCGAGCAGGCGAACGGCCTCGACACGATCCTGCAGCGCCTTGCTGCGCTCGATCTCGACGCAGCTGCGCGCTTCACGGGTGTACCCCTCGATCAGATCGTGCGCCTCGCACGCGAGTTCGAAGAGCGCCCTTCGTCGGTCGCCTATTCGCGCGTTGGCGTCTGCAACTCGCGCTTCGGGACGCTTGGCACCTACGCGACGGACCTCCTGAACGTCATCGCCGGCCGGCTTGGGGCTGTGGGCGGCGCGATGTTCCCGACCCCGGCCCTGGACGTGCGCCGCATCCTTCAGCGCACAGGGGACGATGGCCACGGCCGCTGGCGCACCCGGGTGCGCGGGCTTCCCGAGACGCTGGGTGAGCTCCCGTCGGCGGCGCTCGCCGAGGAAATCGAGACTCCGGGTCCCGGTCAGGTCCGTGGGCTCTTCACGTTCGCCGGGAACCCCGTCCTTTCGGCTCCGAATGGCACCCGCACTGCGGCTGCGCTTGGCAGGCTTAAGTTCATGGTCTCGGTCGACCTCTACGTGAACGAGACCACGCGCTACGCGGATCTGATTCTTCCGCCGGCCTGGTCGCTCGCAGACGAGCATGTGGACTTCATCTTCCCGCTCACCTCCGTGCGAAACGCGGTTCGGTGCTCTCCGCCCGTCGTTCCAAAGCCCGTGGACGAGCGCCACGACTGGGAGATCTTGCTCTCGCTCGTAAGACGACTTGGCGGGGGTCCAACCGCGATGCCCGTCGTCGACTCCCTGCTCCGGGTCGCCGAACGCTTCGGCGTGCGCTGGACGCCTCGGCGCATGGTCGCCCTCCTCTTGCGCAGCGGGGCCTTTGGCAAGGGTCTTTGGCCATGGCGCAGGGGTTTGTCGATGCGAGAGCTCGAGGCTTCACAGCACGGGATCGACCTCGGCCCGCTCGAACCCGGCGTGGCGCATGGCGTCCTGCACAAGAGTGGCCGCGTAGAGCTTGCACCAAAGCCGATTCTCGACGAGTGGAGGGCGTTCGAGAGAGCGCTCGTCCACGAGACCACGGTGTCCGGACTCCTCTTGATCGGCCGGCGCGAGATCCGGACCAACAACTCATGGATGCACAACGTGCCGTCCCTCGTGTCGGGCGCCGAGCGTTGCCTCCTCTTTGTTCACCCGAAGGACGCGATCTTGCGGGGCATTGCGGACGGGGAGCAGGCAGTTCTTGAAAGCCGCGTGCACCGGGCGACCGTGCGGGTGCGCGTCACCGAAGAGGTGACGCCCGGGGTCGTGAGTCTGCCCCATGGCTGGGGGCATGCGACGGCGGCGCCATGGCAGCGTGTCGCGGGGCGGCGCCCGGGAGTGTCGGTCAACGACTGGACAGACGGAGCGGAGGTGGAGAATGTCGTGGGGCAATCGATCCTG
>DOUU01000508.1:0-405 GCA_003520425.1 Deltaproteobacteria bacterium | reverse complement strand
AAGAGCGACGGCTGGGAGACCTCGGCAGGGCGAGCGAACTACGGGAACCCGGCTCCGGGCACATCCACGCGCACGGTCTCGATGCGGCTCTTTCGGCTCGCGCGGCAGCGCGCAGGATTCGTGTCCTCTGCCGTGCAGATGAAAAGCGTGCGCCGATCTGGACCTCCCAGCATGCAGGCGATCGCCTGAGTCTCCACGGGGATGCGCTCGCTCACCCNNTGAACACGCAGCACCGCGCCACTAATGGGCGACGCGACCCAGATGGCTCCTTCGGCATCGAGACAGATCCCATCGGGTACCGCCTTCTCGAGCTTCGCCCAGACACGCCGATTTGAGAGTGAGCCGTCTTCCGCGACGTCAAAGGCCGTAAGGCGTGCTCCGAACGACTCCCCGACGATGAGCGTC
>DOUU01000025.1:2798-4025 GCA_003520425.1 Deltaproteobacteria bacterium | reverse complement strand
GTCGGGCATCTGCAGGAGCAGGCCGGCTCCGTCTCCAGTGTCCGGATCCGCGCCTGTCGCACCGCGGTGCGTAAGATTGACGAGGACCTGGATGCCACGCCGCACCACCTCATGCGACGCCTCGCCGCGGATATTCGCCACGAAACCCACGCCGCATGCGTCGTGCTCGAAGCTCGGATCGTAAAGGCCCTGGCGGGGCGGCAATCCGGGGGGGCGGGTCATGGGGACTTCCTCCTGGTCCTCACACGTGCGGTTCCGCGCGGCGCGGTCGCGGTCCCGAGGGGCGGCGGGGTCTTTGCCGGGTGGCGTCCGCCCCCTCGAGCGGAATGCGCGGCCGCTCCGCCCGGGTGGAGAGCACGATCATGGTTTCCGTGCGGCTTACGCCTTCGATCGAGCGCACCCGGTCGATCAGCTCCTCGAGCGTTTCCGTGCTCTCGGTCTTCACCTTCAGCATGAGCGTGTGCTGGCCGGTCACGTGGTGACACTCGAGCACGTCGTCGAGGCCTTCGATTTCGCGCTCGAAGAAATCGATCGCCCGGGGGTGGCCGATCGCAACGCCGATGAAGGCCGTGACGTCGAGGCCGAGCTTGCGGCCGTCGAGAAGCGCCACATAGCCGGTCACGATCCCGGCCTGTTCGAGCTTGTGGATGCGCTCGGTGACCGCCGGCGCCGAGAGTCCGACCTTCTCGCCGATGGCGGCGAGGGGTCGCTTGCAGTTCTCCTGGAGCAGATCGAGGATGCGCAAGTCCGTCGCATCGAGCTCGACCTCCGGCGCGGGCCGCTCGCTCCTCATCGGGTCCGCCCCCCCTTCCCCCCCTTGTCCGAAGGGCCAGAAGGCCGGGCTTGGGAGAATATCGTTAGGTAAAGCCTCATCTTCGCCGAATGAATAGAGGATGATGGCGCCCTGCGTCAAGGGAAAAGTCCGGCACAGTGGGCCCGCCCCTAAGGACGCGGGAGAAGCCGGCGCAGGCGGTCGGGGGTGTTGGTGAAAATCCCGTCCACCCCGAGCTCGAGGAAGCGGCGCAGTTCGGCCTCCTCGTCCACGGTGAAGACGTGGACGTCGAGTCCGGCGTTGTGGGCCTCGCCAATCAGTGCGGGGCTCGCGATGGAACGCTCGGGATTCAAGGCTTCCGCTCCAAGGTGAGCCGCGCGCCCCACGGCGCCTTTGGGAAACTTGCGGGAGACGAGGAGGGCCATCCGCGCGTCGGGGCAGAGCCCACGCAAACG
>DOUU01000025.1:0-2790 GCA_003520425.1 Deltaproteobacteria bacterium | reverse complement strand
GCCGCCCGCTTGAGTTCGAGGTTAAACGGGATCCGGGAGCCGAAGCGATCGAGCACCTCATCGAGGGTCGGGATGCGCTGGCCTCCCCCGGCGTCGAGGGCCTTGAGCTCCACGAGGGTCGCTTCCGCGACCTCTCCCTTTCCGCCCAGACCCGCGAGCAGCTCGTCGTGGGTCACGACGACCGCGCCATCCCGGCTCAGGTGAAGATCGATCTCGATCATGTCCGCCGTCTGCTCCACGGCGAGCTCGTAGGCGGCAAGGGTATTTTCGGGTCGGTACGCCGAGGCGCCGCGATGGGCGATCACCAGGGTCGTTCGACCCGTCCGCGTCACCCTTGTTCCCAGGCGCGCGAGCGCTCTACGGCTCCCCNNGGCGCGCTGCCAGCCGGCGTAGAGCGCGTCTCGCTCGGCCTGCTCCATGCCCGGGTCGAACACGGTGCCCTCGCGCGGAGCCGCTGCCGCGGCATGGCGGTCCTTCCACACACCCACGCCGAGACCCGCGAGCGCGGCTGCGCCGAAGGCAGTGACCTCCAGCACACGCGGTCGCCACACCGGAATGCCGAGCAGATCGGCTTGGAACTGCATCAGGAAGTCGTTCTGCGACGCGCCGCCGTCGACGCGCAGGAGGGGAGGACGAAGACCTGAGTCGGCGGCCAGGCATTCGATCACGTCGCGGGTCTGGTAGGCGATCGACTCGAGCGTGGCGCGAATCAGATGCTCACGCCTTGTGCCGCGCGTGATCCCGACGATGGTGCCGCGCGCGCGCTCGTCCCAGTACGGAGCCCCGAGGCCCACAAAGGCCGGCACCACATACACGCCTCCTGTGTCCGCCACGCGGCGTGCCGCAGCGTCCGTCTCGGCGGCGTCGGCGACGAGCCCCAGGCCGTCNNGGCTTGGGCGAGCGCCTCGGTCTCGTCGGCGCTAGCGATCAGCTTGAGCCCGTCGCGCAGCCACTGCACCGCGGCACCTGCCACAAACACGCTGCCCTCGAGCGCGTACTCGATTTTCCCGCCAATGCGCCAGGCGATGGTCGTCACAAGCCCACTCTTCGATACGGGCGCTGTGCCTCCGGTATTCATCAGCAAGAAGCAGCCTGTGCCGTAGGTATTCTTCGCGGTGCCGGGCTCGAAGCAGCCTTGACCGAAAAGGGCGGACTGCTGGTCGCCGGCCATGCCGGCGATGGGAATTTCAGCGCCAAACCACTCGGCGTCGCTCAACCCGAAGACGCCGCTCGAATCCTGGACGGCCGGGAGCATGGCGCGGGGGATCCGCAGCTCGCGCAGCAAGAGTTCGTCCCACTCCCCGTGGTGCACGTTGTAAAGCAGCGTGCGCGAGGCATTCGATGGCTCGGTGGCGTGAACGCGGCCTTTGGTGAGCCGGTACAAAAGCCACGCGTCCACCGTGCCGAAGGCGAGCTCCCCCCGCTCGGCGCGCTGCTGGGCGCCTTCGACAGCGTCGAGGATGAAGCGGACCTTGGTGGCGGAAAAGTACGCGTCGACCACAAGGCCGGTGCGCGCACGCACCTCGCCTTCGAGCCCCCGCGTGCGCAGCGCTTCACAGATGTGCACGGTCTGGCGCGACTGCCAGACGATGGCGCGATGGATGGGTTCGCCCGTCGCGCGATCCCAGACGACGGTGGTCTCGCGTTGGTTCGTGATTCCGATCGCGGCCACCTGCTCGGCGGAGACCCCGGCGCGCGCAAGCGCATCCCGGCCCGCGAGCAACTGGCTCGACCAGATCTCGCCGGGATCGTGCTCCACCCACCCTGGCTTCGGAAAGTACTGGGGGAACTCGTGCTGGGCGGTCGCCACGACGGCGCCCGTCTCGTCGAAGACGAGCGCCCTCGACGAGGTCGTGCCTTGGTCGAGCGCGAGGATGACGCTCACGCGCCCTCGCCGTCCCCGGCGCCTTCGTCGAAGAGCGCGTCCACGAACTCCTCGGCGGAGAAGTCTCGCAGGTCCTCGACGCCCTCTCCCACACCTACAAACTTCACGAGAATCCCGAGCTCATCGGCGAGCCCGACGATCACGCCGCCTTTTGCGGTTCCGTCGAGCTTCGTGAGTGCAAGACCCGTGACGCGCGCGGCGTCGGTGAAGACGCGGGCCTGCGAGAGCGCGTTTTGTCCCGTGTTTGCATCGAGAACGAGGAGACTCTCATGGGGCGCCCCCGGCACCTCGCGCTCCATCACGCGCACGATCTTCTTGAGCTGCTCGAGCAGGGGAAGCTTCGTCTGCAGGCGCCCGGCGGTGTCGATGATCGCGACATCAGCCCCGCGCGCGACCGCCGCCTTGAGCGTGTCAAATGCCACGGCTGAAGGATCCGCACCCGGACGCCCGGCGATCACAGTGGCCCCCGTGCGCTCGCCCCAGGCTTGAAGCTGCTCGATCGCGGCAGCCCGAAACGTGTCGCCCGCCCCGAGCACGACGTTGCGGCCGATCGCGATATGGCGCGCGGCAAGCTTGCCGATCGTGGTGGTCTTGCCCGAACCGTTCACGCCCAGAACGAGGATGACGTGCGGCTTCGCCACCGTCGCAAGCGTCGTGCCCGGCGCGGGCTCCACGCGGCGGAGCTTCTCGAGGATGGCGGCGCGAAGGGTGCCGCGGACGGCCTTCAGGTCGGCGCCGGCGGCCTGTCGGCGTACGNNTCTCGAGCAGACTTTCTGCCGTCTTGACGCCGAGGTCCGCGGTGAAAAGCAGCGCCTCGAGCTCGTCGAGGAGATGGGCATCGAGCTTGCGCCCGCCAATCATGCCCTCGATCCGTCCGATGAAAGCTTGGCTCGTGCGCGCCAGCC
>DOUU01000107.1:6798-7017 GCA_003520425.1 Deltaproteobacteria bacterium | reverse complement strand
GGCGTTCGAGGGGGCCTACCACGGCCTCACGTTCGGAGCCCTTGAGGTCACTTCGCGTGCCTTCTTTCGGCAGCCCTTCGCGGCCGGCCTTACCGGCCGAGCGAGCTTCGCGCGCTTCGGTGACGCAGATGACGTGATGCGTGCTGCGCGCGGGGCGAAGGCACCGGTCGGGGCCGTCATTGTCGAGCCGATCCAGGGCCGGGGCGGGGAGCGCGTTCC
>DOUU01000107.1:0-6767 GCA_003520425.1 Deltaproteobacteria bacterium | reverse complement strand
TGCGAGCACGAGGGTGTCGTCCCCGACCTCTTGTGTGTGGGAAAGGCCTTGGCCTCCGGCATGCCGGTCGCGGCGTGCATCGGTCGCGCCGACCTGATGGACGCCTGGCCGCCCTCGCAAGGCGAGGCGCTGCACACCCAGACCTTCCTGGGGCATCCCCCGGCGGCCGCGGCGGCGCTCGCGACGCTCGCCATCCTTGAAGAGGAGAAGCTGGTCGAGCGTGCGGCGGAGCTCGGCGAGTGGGCCCTCGCTCGGTTGCGTGCGNNGCGTGAGGTGCGAGGCCGCGGACTTCTGCTCGGCATCGAGTGCGACTCGACCGAGCGGGCCGCAAGCGCGTGCGCGAGGGCGCTCGAGCGCGGTGTCATCGTGCTCTCCTCCGGCGACGACGGCCGGGTCTTGTCGATCACCCCTCCGCTCTCGATCGAGCGGGATGTNNCTCGACCAAGCCCTCACCGTCCTCTCGGAGTGCCTCGGGTGAGAGACTCCACGCGCGCTGTGCTCGACGCCACGGTCCTTGCCTGGATGCGCGAGCCCGTCACCCTCGAGTGGCCGCAAGAAGAGGAGCGGTTCGACCGCCTCGCCCGTGCGTTGTTCGCCTTTCAGTTCGAGCACTGTGCGCCGTACGGCCGCTTCTGACCGCGTCGCGGCCGGACACCGGCCACGGTGCAGAGCTGGCGGGACGTGCCGGCCGTGCCGAGCGGCGCATTCAAGGAGCTGGCTCTGCGCTCGTTCGCGGCCGAAGCCGCGCTGCACGTTTTCCGCACCAGCGGGACTTCGGTCGCGCGGCGGGGCGAACTTCATCTCGACACGCTGGCACTTTACGAGGCGTCCGTTCTGCCGAGCTTCGTGGTGCACGTCTTGCCCGAGCTTGTGCGCGGCGGCTTCCCCGGCGAGCGGCCACGCCTGCGCGTCCTTGCACCGTCACCGCTCGAAGCGCCGGACTCTTCCCTTTCACACATGTTTGGCGTGCTGCTGCGTGAGTTCGCGGCCGAGGACGCGATCGGTCCGAGTGGCTTCGACATCGAAGGGGGAGAGCTGCGGTTCGCCGGCTGGCTTGACGCACTGGAAGATGCGATGGCGAACGATGCACCCCTTGTCCTCTGCGGCACGGCCTTCGCCTTCGGGCACGCGCTTGACGAACTCGAGCAACGGGGCACGCGACTTTCCCTGCCCGCCGGCTCGAGGGTCATGGAGACCGGTGGCTTTAAGGGCCGAGCGCGGGAGCTCTCCCCCCAAGCGCTCTATGCGCGGATCGAGGAGCGTCTCTCGATCCCGCCCGCCCGAATCGTGAATCAATACGGAATGACCGAACTCGCGAGCCAGTTTCACGACTCCGTGCTTCGCTTCCCCGGCGCGCCGCGCCGCAAGCTCGGTCCGCCCTGGGCGCGCGTGCGGCTCGTCGATCCAGGGACGGGCGAGGAGGTCTCGCCCGGAGAGGTCGGGGTCATCGTCGTCCACGATCTCGGCAACACGGGCAGCGTGTGTGCGGTCGAGACCGCGGACCTCGGGCGCGCCGTGGAGGACGGCTTCGAGATCCTTGGGCGCGAGCCCGGCGCCGAAGCCCGCGGCTGCTCCATCGCCGCAGACGAGATGCTGGCCGGCCCGGGACCGCCTTGAACGCCTCAGCCGCTGATATCGCCGCTGCGCTCGCCCGACTTCGCCAGAGGGGCGAGGCACTGCGCGGTCGTCCTCGCGCCGAGACCGTGGGTGCCCTTGCGCACGTGCTCGATCGCTGGCGGGATCCCCACTCGAAAGCCCGCCTTTCCCTCGACCTCGCCCTCCCAGAGGCCACCGGATTCTCACGCGAGGTCGTGCGCGCGGGGGTGGCCCATGCCCTTCAAGGCTGGACCGGCGATGCGCTCCGAGCGCTGGTTCAGCATGAGCTCGCAGCGAGCGCGGGGGTTCGCGCTCGCGGGNNGCGCGCACTGGTTCAGCGTGAGCTCACAGAGGGCGCGGGAGTTCGCGATGGCGGGCGCACTCTTGCCGCGGGCTTTGGCACGACCTCGGTGCTCTTGGCCGGGGCCCTGCCGGCACCCACACTGCTCGCCATCCTTGCGCCGCTCGCCGTGGGCTCGCCTGTGCTCGTACGACCCTCGTCACGGGATCCCGTCACAGCCCGCGTCGTGGCAGCGTCGATTGCGGAGGTCGAACCAAGCCTTGGGGCGTGCGTGGAAGTGGTGCGCTTTCCGTCGAGCGACCTCGGCGCCCTAGACGCCTTCCTCTGCGCGGACTGCGTCGTTGCGAGTGGCCAAGACGCCACCATTCGAGCCGTCGCCGCACGCCTCCTTCCACCAAGGCGCCTCATCGCATATGGACACCGAGCCTCGGTTGCTGTGCTCGGCCCCGAGGCCCTCTTCCAACCCGCCCTCCCCGAAATCTGCCATCGCCTTGCCCTCGATGTCGCGCTTTGGGACCAGCTCGGTTGCCTCTCGCCCATCGCGCTCTACGCCGTCGCTGCTTCTGCCTCCGCGATCGATGCTCTCGCCGCCGCTCTGGCCTTCGCTCTGGCAGAGGCCGAGCGTGAGCTCCCCCGGGGACGCGTCGAGGTCGCTGCCGCCGCGGCGTTTGCCCATGCCCGTGCGGAAGCGGAGCTTCGGAGTGCAGCGGGGCGCGGCGTCGCCGTCTATGGCAATGCGGGGGAGCCCTGGTGTGTGGTTCGCGAGGACTCGGCGGAGCTGCGGGAGGCGCCGCTCTACCGTTTCGTGCGCATCCACCCCGTCAAGGACCTGGCGGAGCTCGCCGCCGCTCTCGCCCCCCTTGCCCTCCACCTCGCTGCGGTTGCGCTCAGCGGCTTCGGGGCCGACTCGCGGCGTGCGGCCGAACTGATGGCGGGCCTCGGCGCCTCGCGGGTTTGCGCCCCCGGTCAGATGCAGGCCCCTCCTCTTGCGTGGCACCACGACGGACAGGGAGTCCTTACTCCCCTGTGTCGCTTTAGCGACCTCGAAGCGGACGAAGACTCCTAGCCGCTCGCTTCGCTCAGATTTACCGAATTTCTACATCCGCCTTGGCCCAGGCGGTCCACGATGGGTCACTCTTGCGGGGGACAGGCCCATGAAGATCCACCTCGTCACACCGAAGAACCCGCCCTCCTTCTGGACCTACGACCAGATTCTCCCGGCCCTCGGCAAGCGCTGCATCTTTCCCAATCTCTCGATGCCTACGGTGGCAGGGCTTACGCCCTCCGGGCACGAGGTCACGCTGTGCGATGAGAACGTCGAGGAGATCGACTTCGACGTGGATGCGGACGTTGTTGGCGTAACCGGATACATCGTTCACCGCGAGCGCATGTATCAGATCATCCAGGAGTTCCGGCGGCGCGGACGCTTTGTCGTGGTGGGCGGCCCCTTCGCATCGTTGTGCCCGGAAGAGCTGCGTGGCCGCTGCGACGTGGTTTTTGTCGACGAAGCCGAAGAGACTTGGCCGCAGTTCCTCGCGGATCTTGAGGCCGGCGCCTGGAAGAGTGAGTACCGGCCCGCGGAGAAGCCGGACCTCACGGCCTCTCCGACGCCGCGCTTTGACCTGTTGAAGGTAGACCGCTATCACGCGCTCACCCTCCAGTTCGCCCGGGGTTGCCCCTTCAATTGCGAGTTCTGCGACATCATCGTCGTCTACGGCCGGCGACCCCGCTCGAAAACGCCGGCCCAGCTGATGCAGGAGATCGACGAGTGTCACCGACTCGGAGCCAACCAGGTCTTCATCGTCGATGACAACTTCATCGGGAACAAGAAGCTGGCGAAGGAACTTCTACGCGAGATGGCCGCATGGGGTGCAGCGCGCGGCTATCCCATCGACTTCAATACCGAGGTGAGCCTCAATGTGGCGCAGGACAAGGAGCTGCTCGAGCTGATGCGCGCAGCACATTTCACGACGATCTTCATCGGCATCGAGAGTCCTCGAAAGGAGTCACTGAAAGAGACCCACAAGACGCAGAATGTGCGCGGGGACCTGGTGGAGAGCGTGCGGACCATCCACTCCTACGGAATCCAGGTGCAGGCGGGGATGATCGTGGGTTTTGACCACGACGACGCGACCATTTTCGACGAGCAGCTGCGCTTCATCCAAGAGGCGCGCATTCCCGTGTCAATGACCGGGATGCTGCAGGCGATGCCCAAGACCCCCCTTCACGATCGGATGACGAAGGAAGGACGCCTTGTCGCGGAGAGTACCGGGGACCAGTTCGTGTTCTCGAACATCTTTCCGAAGAGCATGAGCCGTCTCGAGCTCTATCGCGGCTACCGCACGCTGATCGCGCAGCTCTACGACTTCCGGAACTACCGCCGGCGCACGCTCGATTTCCTGCTCCACAAGGGCGACCAGGTCGCGAACGGTCTCCGCGTGCGGTCGGGAGAGCTCCGCTTGCTCGCGCGCATCTTGGGCGAGACGGTGCTTCGCACGAATCCGCGGCGGGCTTGGTTTACGCTCTCGCTTCTCGGGACCACCCTGCTGCGGCGTCCGTCCGTGTTCAAGGACGCAGTCTCGTTCGCAATCGTGCACAAGGCCTTCCATGAGTACATCGAGGCCTTGGCGTGCCACCTCGACTTTGCGATCGCCGAGCTCGAGCGAGGCGCGGAGCCGGACGAGCTCCAACCCGCCTAGCCACGCCTGCCGGGCCTTACCCCCTGGTCGAATCGATCGCCTGAACACTGGAAAGAGACCGAGGGGTTTCTGCGTCCCTGGGCCTTTTCGCAGGATGATTGGACCCTGCGTAGTCATGCGCAAAAAATTGGACTTCGGGGAGGCCGAACTCCCGGAGGCGCCGATTCGGGCTGCCCTGGGAGACGGAACCGGGGACCTCGATCATGCTCCACGGGCGATGGCTGGACTGGCCGTAATGAATCGATGGTGTCAGGGCCGTCCGGGAACGTCTTGACACGCGGTATTCAGCCGGAAGTTCTGTCGAGAGATCAAGCGCCTAGATCCGCCTTGCGAGGACGACGTATACGGACGCGTTGGGCGACGCCGGCTCCGGCCGCCATCGCTCGATTGCGCCGATCAGCATCTGGATGAAGCCGTAGTAGAGCGATCTCAGCGGACGGGGGATGAAACCGGAGGTGGCGTCCTGCCACAGTTGAAGTGCCGAGGCAGGAAAACCAAAGATGCTGATCGCCTCGACCACCTCGAAGCCGGCGCGGGTGATCTCGAGGAGCAGGCCCTCCCGGGTCCAGCGCCAGTAGTCATGAGGGTCCGGGTGGTACATCCAGTAGCCGTGTGTGGAGAGCAGGAGCGAGCCTTCCCCTCTGAGCACCCGGCGGGCTTCGGCGAGGTAGCGGGGGGGCTCCGGCACGTGTTCGAGGACCTGCGAGGAGAGCACGCAGTCCACCGTCCCATCTCCAAGCGGAATTGCGCCTGCCGGAGTCAGGACGAGGTCTGCGTGCGGATTNNCGACCTGCCCCGAGGGCCCTCTCGGGTGCAAGAGGAGCGACTCGATGGCGTTGCGAAGCAGGAGGAGATGCCAGCGTCGGGAGTGGCTCCATCCAGGACGAAGGCGATCGCCCCGGGGCGTCTCTAGGTACCCTGCCGGTGCGGCCAGGGGCTCTCGCCCATCTCGCGGAGGCTGGGCAGAAGGCATTACGACGACGGCCTCACCGTGGTGCTTCTCTTGATTTCACCTGAGCTGAGCGACGTCGCTTGAGGATTGCACAGCCAGTTGCCCTCGTTCGACTCGCGCCCTCCTTCAAGGCGCTCGGGCGCCCCAGGTGGGTATCGCCACCCCCAGGGGGGCGGGGAGGACAGGGGATTCGTGTGAGGTCGTCCGAGGGTCTCGCTCAACCTGGACTAGCGGGGTCCGATATTTACAGGACTTCCATGGTCCCCTATGGTCCCCGATGGGATGCGGGGGAGTTGCCGATGATTCGCATGAGCAAACTTACGGACTACGGGATCGTGCTCCTCGCGGAGCTCGGCTCGCAGCACGACGCCGCACCGCACAACGCCCGGGAGCTCTCGCTCCGCACCCACCTGCCGCTCCCAGTCGTGAGCAAGCTCCTAAAGGCCCTCGCGAGAGAGGGCGTTCTCCTCTCGCACCGCGGGGCCAAGGGCGGCTACAGCCTCTCGCGCCAGCCAGAGCAGATCTCGGTGGCAGAGGTGATCCGCGTCCTCGAAGGTCCGATCGCCTTGACCGAGTGCGGCACACCCGGACTTTGCGCGCAGGAGCAGCTGTGCCAAGTCCGGACACCGTGGCAGCGCATCAATGAGGTGATCCGCGATGCGCTGAGCCACGTCACGCTGGCGGAGCTGATCGCCCCGACAGCGGGAAGCCGCGGAGGTGCGCCGGGCGATTCTTTCGTTCCGCTGGATCGCGTCGCTCGGGCTTCGAGTTAGCGCGAATCAGGACTGAGGAGACGAGACGAAATGGCAGGCTCTGCACAGACACTCGAGAACCTTGCGAGCCGTGAGTACGAATGGGGCTTCGTGACCGAAATCGAAGCGGATCAGGCGCCCCCCGGGTTGAATGAGGACATCATCCGCCTGATCTCCCACAAGAAGGGCGAGCCGGCCTGGCTCCTCGAGTGGCGGCTTCGCGCCTACCGCCGCTGGCTCGAGATGCCCGAGCCCGAGTGGTCGATGGTCCGTCACCCTCCCATCGACTACCAGAGCATCGTGTACTACTCGGCGCCGAAGCAGCGCAAGCAACCCGAAAGCCTGGAGGAGGTGGACCCCGAGCTCTTGCGCACCTACGAGAAGCTCGGCATTCCCCTGCTTGAGCAAAAGCGACTCGCGGGCGTCGCGGTCGATGCGGTCTTCGACAGCGTCTCGGTCGCCACCAC
>DOUU01000056.1:2982-3166 GCA_003520425.1 Deltaproteobacteria bacterium | reverse complement strand
AAAACCGAGCTCACAGAGGACCTTCGGCACGATGCGCGCGAGGGGAACCGGGCGGGTGGGCCTCGCCTTTCTCATCGCACTGCCTCGGAAGGGCTCTCCATCAGACGGAAGAGGAGTCCCGTGGGGAGCTTCGGCAGAAAGAAGGTCGACTTCTGGGGCAGGATCTCGCCTGCGGCCGTCACGG
>DOUU01000056.1:0-2885 GCA_003520425.1 Deltaproteobacteria bacterium | reverse complement strand
TCGCAGCGGCCGCCAGAAGATCCGCAGTGTGCCCGAACCATCGTCTGCCGCGAAGGCGGCTTGGCCGCGCCTTGGGGCAAGCCGCTCGGCCAGGAGCGCCGGCAGCTTCTCCACGCCGGCGAGTGCCACAGTCTCCTCGCGCCAGTCCGAGAGCCGGCGCCGCCACACCGCTGCATCGGGCGCGGGCCCGGTGCGAATCACCCGGTGGATGGGGAGAAGGAGCGTTCCTGGGGCATAGGCATTGGCAAAGTAGGCGAGCGTAAAGGCCCACGNNGTTTCATAGCGGTGATGTCCGTCGGCAATGACCACGGCTTGGCTCTTCAAGAAGCCTTGGACCGCCGCGTGAAGCGCTGGAGAATCGAAACGCCAGAGCAAGTGCTTGACCCCCCCGTCATCCGTCGCCGCGGCAAGGGCGGGCTGCTCGAAGCCTCCCGCCAGCTCTGCGGCAAGCTTGTTCGCCCGGTCCTGGTAGAGGAGGAAAACGCTCGAGAGATTCGCCCGGGTCGCGCGCAGGATCTTCAGGCGATCCGCCTTCGGTCCAGCGAGCGTCCGCTCATGGGGACACACGATTCGCCTTGCGTACTCCTCGAGGCGAAGCGCTCCCAAGAAGCCTTCGCGGACGAGCGTCTCGCCGCCCGGCGCCCGGAAGCGCTGGCGGAGGCCGTAGAGCGCCGGCATGGGATCCTGCACCAAAACCCCCTCGCGCCTCCAGTCCGCAAGCGTGCGGGCGACCTCCGCATAGTCTGTGGTGGCCTCGCTCGCGACGTCGCGCGTGAGTTCGAGGCGAATCGCGCTATGCGGATCGCGGTTGTAGTAGACGGCCCGCTCGTCGGGGGTGATGACGTCGTAGGGCGGGACAAGGACGCGCGAGAGCTCAATCCGTGCCGTGTCGTAGCGGAACCCACGGAAGGGCTGGACCTCGGTCATTGCGGCTCCGGTCCCTCGCGAGCTCCTCGGAGCACCGCATGAAGGGCGGCCTCGCCGATCACACCTTGCCGGAGGATGCGCGGCTCATCGCCGGTTGCGTCGACGACGGTGCTCGCCCCACCTCGGGGCTCTTCCAAGCCGGGGAGATCGACGAGGAACGGAGCTCCCGGGTCCTCGCCACAGGCCGCACGTGCTTCGCTGCGCGTTCTCGCCGGCTGCGCACCGCTTCGATTGAGGCTCGTTGCGGTCACTGGGCCAAGGCCCTCGTCCGCAAGGCGAAGCGCGAGAGCGTGCGCGAGGGGGTGGGACGAGCAGCGCAGGCCCACCCTGCCGCCGGGGCCCGCCACACCGCTTGCGAAGGTCGTGCGGCAGCGCGTGACAAGGGTGAGAGGTCCCGGCCAGAAGGCAGCCACGAGACTCCGTGCAGTAGGTCCAAGCTCACAGCCCAGCGTCTCGCACATCTGCGCTCCAGTGACGAGAATCGAGAGGGGCTGCCTTGCGTCTCGGCCCTTCCATGCTTGGAGTGCGGCGACGGCTCGTGCCGAGCGCGCGTCGGCACCGAGCCCATAGATCGTTTCGGTGGGATAGGCGATGAGGCCCTCCGCGCGAACGCGCGCTGCAGCCTCGAGGAGGGGGTCCGCCGTCACTCCGAGAGCTCCTCCTCATGAGCCATGCGGTGCGGAAGCGGGGGACCTGGCAATGCCCCGCGCCGCAATGTCGCGCCGAAGATGCATTCCGTCGAAGCGAATCCGGCTCGCTGCGGCATACGCGCGGTCGCGGGCGTCGGTTACGGTGTCCCCTTTCGCGGTGACGCCGAGGACGCGCCCTCCGGCCGTTACGAACTGGCCACCCGCTCCGCGACGTGTCCCGGCGTGGAAGACGACGACATGGGGGTCCCGCTCCGCGTCTTCGATGCCAAGGATCGTCTTTCCGGTCTCATACTCCCGGGGATACCCGCCGGAGGCGAGTACGACACACACGGCTGCACCGGCAAAGCCCGGCGCAGAAGTGGGGTCGAGGCGTCCCCGCGCAGCACCGTCGAGGAGGGGTACGAGATCCCCTTCCATCCGGACAACGAGGGGCTGCGTCTCTGGGTCGCCAAATCGCACATTGAACTCGACGACCCGCGGTGCACCCGTCGGATCGATCATGAGACCCACGTAGAGGACACCGGAATAGGGGCGACCTTCCGCGGCCATGCCCCGGATCACAGGATGGACGATTTCCTCAAGGACGCGCTTTTCCACCGCCGCGGAGAGGACCGGTGCAGGCGAGTACGCCCCCATTCCGCCCGTATTCTCACCCCGGTCCCCGTCGAGAGCGCGCTTGTGGTCCTGCGCCGCTCCAAGAGGAGCGACGCGAGTCCCGTCACTGACGGCGTAGTAAGACGCCTCCTCCCCCAGGAGACGCTCTTCGACCAAGACGCGAGCTCCAGCCCGACCGAAGCGCCGCTCGTCCATGATCTCGGCAACGGCACGCTCGGCCTGCTCGGGGACGTCGCACACGAAAACGCCCTTCCCTGCCGCGAGTCCATCGGCCTTCACGACGCAGGGCCCTTCGTATCTGCGCACGTGCGCACGCGCTCGCTCGGCATCGTCGAAGACTTCGAAGCGCGCGGTCGGGATGCCGTGGCGCGCCATGAAGTTCTTGGCGAAGGCTTTGCTGCTCTCGAGCTCCGCCGCTTCTCTCGACGGACCAAAGACCGCAAGTCCCCTCTCGCGCAGGCGATCGGCAACGCCTGCGGCAAGGGGCGCCTCCGGTCCTACGACGACAAGGTCGACCGACTCACGCTTGCAAAGGTCGCCGAGGGCCGGGGCATTCTCGCCCGAAGTCTTGGGAAAGCAGCTCGCAACAAGTGCCATGCCGTCGCTTCCCGGCGCTGCGAGAACCCGCTCGACCCGAGGGCTCCGCGCGATCTTCCAGGCAAGCGCGTGCTCGCGCCCGCCGGAGCCCACGAT
>DOUU01000484.1:11641-20947 GCA_003520425.1 Deltaproteobacteria bacterium | reverse complement strand
CGAGCGCATAGCCGAGATGGAACTGGCTTCCGAGTTCGCTCGAGCACCGCGCGAGTTCCGTCACAACCCAAAGGGCGGGCGCTGCGACAAGGAACGTTGTTCGTCCGAAGCGGCGCAGCCACGCCGAAGCCAGGGCGAACCCTACCGCCGGCAGCGCGAGAAGCGGCGTCGCGAGAAGGTACGTGAGGAGAAGGCCGAGCTTCTGTGCTCCCGCGAACGGCACCCACGCGCAGCTCAGCAGGAAGAAGACGAGCCCGCAGGCAAAGCCGCTACGCAGAGCCCAGCGCACAGACGGAGCCGAGTCGAGGGCAGATATCAGGGGAACGAGCGCCACGAAGGCGAGGAGGCCCGTGCTTCGGGGCACAAGAGCGAGTCCGAGAAGAACTCCCGAGGCGATCCCTGCCCAAAGGGTCCGATCGGGCGCTTTGCGAAAGCGAGGCAGGTAGGGGGAGGGCACGGGGAGGAGAAGAGCAACATCTGTTCCCAAAGGACAAGCTGTCGTGTGGCCCTCGACACGCGCTCCCGTGTCGTTTCAGGTGGATCGAGACGGATTTTCCCCTCTGAGACGCATCCAAGTGATCACTGAGATGTCTCAAAGTGATACACTTGCGCGATGGACCACTTGGCTCTTCTCGATTGCATGCGCCTTGCCCCCGCCCTCCGCCGCCTCCCTCTCGGCGAGCTTGACCGGCTGGTAAGCCGGGGACGGGTGCGGCGCTTCACTCCGGGCTCATGCCTCATGGAGGAGGGGAAGGCTGCCGACGGGCTTTTCCTCCTGCTCTCCGGGCAGGTCGTGGTGCGCAAGCAGCTCGAGGGAGGCGAGGAGAGGGTCATCGCCGTCCGGCGCGATGGCGATTGGATGGGCGAGATGGCGCTCATCGACGATGGTCCGCGCTCGGCCAGCGCCTTTGCGGAGACGGCCGTGGGCGCCCTGTGGCTCCCCCGCGACGCCTTCATGGAAGCGGTGACCCGCCATTCAGAGGCCGTCCTCGATCTGCTGCGGATGGTGATCACGCGCCTGCGCGAGGCGGATTCGCATCTGATCGATGCGCTCCAACAGAAGACCAAGGTGCTGGTGGCCAGCAATCGCAGGCTCACGCGCGAGAACCGAAGGCTTCAAGGCGAGCTCGACGAGCGCCACGGTTTCGATGCCTTCGTGGGGTCGAGCTCGACTGCGCGTCGGCTGCGCGCGGCGGCGCGCCGTGCGGCGGAAAGCGAAGTGCCGGTCTTGATCCGCGGAGAGACCGGCACGGGCAAGGAGCTCGTGGCCCGGGCCATCCACACCGCGAGCCAGCGCGCGGCGGGCCGCTTCGTGCCCGTGAACTGCGCGATCTTCACGGAGCCCCTCCTCGAGAGCGCCCTGTTTGGACACGCCCGGGGGGCGTTTACCGGCGCCTCGAGTGCAAAGTGCGGACTTGTCGAAGCGGCGGACGGCGGAACGCTCTTCCTCGACGAGATTGCGGACATGCCGGCTGCGCTCCAGGGGGCGCTCCTGCGCTTTCTCGAGCTTGGTGAGTTCCGCCGACTGGGGGAGACGGAGGTTCGGCACTCCCGTGCGCGGGTCATCGCCGCGACCCATCACGATCTTGACTCCGCGGTAAGGAGCGGATCGTTCCGGAGAGATCTCTTCTACCGCCTCGACGTGCTCTCGATCGTGATTCCGCCGCTGCGAGAGCGTGAGGGCGACATTCCCGAGCTCGTGCGTCACGTGGCGACACGAGTCGCAGAGCGACTCGGTGTGGAGCCTCTGCGCTTTGATCCCGCCGCGGTGGTCCGGCTGTGCGCGTACGACTTTCCCGGCAACGTGCGCGAGCTCGAGAATGAAATCGAAAGGCTCTACGCGCTGCTCGGTCCGGGAGCGCTTGTCCTCTCCGATGCCCTCTCGCCCAAGATGCTCCAGGGGAGCCTGCCGCGAAGCGGCCACTACGCCGACGCCGTCCGTCATTTCAAGTCACAGCTCGTCGCCAAGGCCCTCGAGGAGGCCGGTGGCAATCGCGCACATGCGGCCGAGCGCCTGGGCGTTCACCGCTCGAACCTCGTGCGCATGATCCGCGAGCTCGGGATCCGGGAGAGCGGCGAGGGAGCTCGCGCCTCGCTCGCGGGCGAGCGCTAGAGGGTTCAAGCCAGGCTGACACGGGCGTGATCGCGCGGAGAGAACGCACGTCCCGAGGTGGCGAGCTTGAAGCGTGCTCGAAGCGACACGGCAGAGGAGCGCGCCATCGAGTGAGGCCTCTCGCCCCGGCCTTCTTGAGACGAAAAGCCACGGGGAAAACTCCCGGGCGGCGCGTATCAATTTGATCTGTGTGTACCAATCTGATATGTAGGAACTGCGAGCCTCGGAGGGCCCTTTGCCCCTCTCAGCAACGAGAGCGATCTCTCCCGCAGTGGTGACCAGAATCCTTCTGGCCTACGACCATCCCATCTTTCGCCAAGGCCTGCGCTCGCTCATCGAGCAAAACGAGACTCTGAACGTCGTCGCCGAGGCATCCGACGTGGACGAGGCGGTGGCGCAGTCGCGCCGTTCACAGCCCGACCTCGCGGTCATCGATAGCTGGCTTGGGGGGCTCTCCGCCCTCGAGGTCACCCGGCGCATGCTTCAAGAGGGCGCGCCCTCAAAGGTGCTGATCTTCTGCACGCACGTGCAGCCGATCCCGATCGACGAAATCGTGCGCGCCGGTGCGTTCGGCTTCCTCTCGCGAGAGGCGTCGCGGGAGGAGCTCTTTGCCGCGCTCGGCGCTCTGCAGCGCGGTCAGCGTTACGTTTCTGGGTCGGCGACGACCAGTCTCTTCGAGGCCTTGGCCAAGCCGCGCACGAGTTGTGATCTCTCCCTCTCCCGGCTGACCTGTCGCGAGCGTGAGGTGCTTCAGCTCATCGCCGAGGGTTTCTCGAGCAAGGAGATTGCCGTGAAGCTCTCCCTCGCGGTGCGAACGGTGGATTCGCACCGTGCGCACCTCATGGACAAGCTCGACGTCAACAAAGTGACGGGCCTGGTTCGCATCGCGATCCGCGAAGGTCTCATCGCACCCTGACGATCCGGCGATCCGCACCCCGCGCCGGCCGAACGCCCCCCTTGCCCCCGCCCGCGAGAGCGAGTGCGCAGAGCCGGCCCGGCCAAAGGGCGGTCCGTGCTGCGTCTTTTCGATTCCGCAGCGTGCCTGGGAAGGCTTCGCCGGGCCGGGGCTCGGCGGGTCGCCCCTGAAAAAGGACCTCGGATCGGGGTGCTTTGGGGGGAGGACCAGACACCTCGACGGCTCGCCCCGCAAGGCGCACAATTGCCCGTCAAGGGGTTGATCGGTCTGGTATAAGGTGCCGACACACAAGATCGGAGTGTCACTCGGGTGCCACCCCGACAGGAGGTTTCGTTCCGCGATGCAGCACGTAATTGCTCCGTCGGGCCGGCGCTCGTGGCTCGTCTTTGCGCTCTCCGTTGCCGCACTGGCGACGTTCGCGGCTACGCCCCGTGTGGCGCGTGCCGCGGACGAACATCCCCAAGAGCTCCCCTACACCAGCCCGAGCGAGGTCCCGCAGCTCGACGCGGCCGCCATGGCGGCTCCCCGAAAGGTGGTGCTGATCGCCGACGAAGCGCTCAGCCCTCGCCTCGTCCAGCTGAATGAGGGCGAGCACGTGGCCTGGCTCAGCTACTCGAAGATCCCGTCTCAGATTGTGTTCGACCGCGATACCGCGAAGTCGATGATCTGCCACAGCCTTGTGAACTTCACGATCAAGGACGCGGAGATCGTGTCGGGCGACATCCACGCCGGCGAGTTCGCAAGCTTCTGTGAGCTCAAGCCGGGGCGCTACAAGTACATGGTGCGCCGCCCGAACACCGGGAGCAACGCAGCTTCGGCGCGCGGACGGCTCGAGGGCGAGATCATCGTGACGGCAAAGGAAGAGGGGAAGAAATAAGTCGCCCTCCGGGCCTGCCTAGAACCCGACGAAGCTCAGAAACTGCTCGAGGGTTGCAACCCGCAGGAAGGGGTTGCTTCGCTTTTCCCGACCCATGGTCGAGGAGGGCTCTGAGGCGTACAGGTGACCGGGATAGAGCAGCGTCTCATCCGGGAGCTGCTTTAGGGTGAGATTGAGACTCCGGTACATCGCCTCCGGATCGCTTCCGGGCAAATCGACCCGGCCGCAGCTTCCCAGGAAGAGCGTATCCCCGGAGACGAGGCGCCCGGGCGCGCCCACTTCTTCGACCAGGAAGCATTGAGAGCCGGGCGTGTGCCCGGGCGTGTGCAGGAGGAGGATCCGAATCCCGCCAAGCTCGATCACGTCTCCGGCGCTGTGGCGCACGATGTCCCCGGCTGACGCGCCGGTGACCCGCCGTACGCCTTCGGCTTCGTGCTCGTTCGCATGGATGGGGACCGGCTTGCGAGCCAAAAGCTCGGCCACCCCTTCGATCTCGTGACCGAAGAGGGACCCCCCTACATGGTCTTGGTGGTAGTGCGTGACGAGCGCCCCCACGACCTCCATGTCGTCCACCGCCGCCTGCTCGAGCAGCGCATCCACGCTCCAGGCCGGGTCGACGAGCAGCGCCTGCCGCGTGCTGCGGCTTCCCACGAGATAGGCAAAGTTCGCCATCTGGCCGACCGGCTCCTGGCGAAAGTAGAGATCCGAAGACGCGCGCTGCATGCCCCCATCGTAGCAGCGGGGGCTTGGGGCCCGTTAGAGGATGCGCAGAGTCGCCGCCGCGAGGAGAAGCCCCACCGCGCAAAGAAGAGCCGCCGTCGAGTTCTCAAGCTCGAGGGCCTCTCGCGTGGCTGTGGTGAAGGCAAAGAATCCGATCCCCCATTTCGCAAGCCAGACGAGCGCTCCAAGAAGCGGGATCCACTCGAATGCCCCGAGCGCGAAGGGGACGCTCGCATAGCCAAGGGACCGGAAAAGGCGTGAAAGCTCGCTCGGGCGGCCGAGCGCAAGCGCGCCCAGATGCACCGCGAATAACCAAACCACCCACGCCACGAGCCAGCGCGCGCTTCCGGAGAGGAGGCCAGCGAGGCCTCCCGCAGGGAGGTGGCCGATCCCCGCGGCGAGGGCGACGCCAAAGACCACGCACAGGGCCCCGCGGGTCGCTCCGGCATCCGCCGCGACCTCGGCGAAGAGGCCCGGCTCACAGGTGCCTGCCCGCACCAGACGACTCGTCTCGCTCTCACCCTCCCGCACGTCTACTCCCCGAGAACGCGGTGGATCCAGGCGTCCACGAGGCCCAGGATTTCGCCTCGCACGTCGGCGTCGCTCCGCCCGCTCTTGCGCGGAATCCGGAAGTTCTGGTCGGCCTCCGGGATGACGTGCAGCGAGGTCGGCGCGCCCACCCTGGTCAGCGTGCGGCGAAGGACATCGACGTCGCACCCCCGGTCGCGGGTCCCCTGCAAGAAGAACATGGGCGAGACAATCCGATAGAGGTGCTCGACCCGCACCTGCTTGGGATCTCCAGGCGCAGCAAGGGGATAGCCGAGGAAGATGAGGCCATCGACGCGCAGCCCCGCCCTCGCGACATCGGCCGCGACCCGACCCCCGAGGCCCTTGCCCGCGACAAACAGGTGAGCCGGGGCCGCCGTCGGATCTCGGGCGAGGGCCGCCACCGCGCCGCGCAGCGCCCGCTCGAGGGTGGCGGGCGCGTCGGGACGTCGTCGGTGGGCCTCGGCAAACGGGAAGTTGAAGCGCAGGGTCAGATACTTGCGCGCGGTCAATCCCTGATGAAGATCGACCAAGAGGGGATCGTTGAAGTTGCCCGTGGCGCCATGGGCCAGCACGATCCCCACACGAGAGCCCGTCGGCCACCACTCCGGCATCCCGATCATGGCGGAGACTGCGGAGACCCCGCCCACGTCCTCGCCAAGCGGGATCTTCACCTCCTCGAATCGCGCCGAAGGCTCCAACTCCGCCTCCCTCCGGGGTCCCGCCTTATACCACGATCGCCTGGAATTCGGAGTAGATGCGGGCCAGCGAAGCCACTACCCTCGTGCCCAACCCCTCGGAGCAGCAATGGAAAAAGTCCTGATCACGGGGATCTCGGGCGGCCAGGGACGGCTCCTCGCCCGGCGCTTGCAGGAGACCTACGAGGTCTGCGGAGCCGACCGCGTGCCCTGGGACGGCAAGCCCCGCGGCGTCGCCGTGCACGTGGTCGACCTGCGGAAGAAGAAGTTCGAGGACGTGATCCGGACGGAGCTCCCGACGGCCATTGTCCACATGGCGTTCATCCGCCACTTCCGGGGCGATGAGCGCACGCGCCATGACGTGAACGTGCGGGGGACCAAGCAGCTGCTCGATCATTGCACGCACTACGGGGTCCAGAAGCTCGTCGTTCTCTCGAGCGGGTATGTCTACGGGGCGTTCGCCGAAAATCCCTTCTACATGGACGAGGACCAGCCCCTCTCCGCGAGCCGCTCCTACCCGGAGATCCGGGATCTCGTGGAGCTCGACACCCTGGCATCCGCCTTCATCTGGAAGTATCCGCACATCCGCACGAGTGTGCTGCGTCCGGTGAACGTGCTCGGCTATTTCGTTCACTCGATGATCGGCGAATATCTGCGTCAGGCGCGCGTGCCGACGATCATGGGCTTTGATCCGATGATGCAGTTCATCCACGAAGAAGATGTGTGCGAGGCCATCGCGCTGGCCCTCGAGCACGGTCTCCAGGGCGTGTTCAACGTGGCGGGGCCGGGAGCCGTTCCCCTCCATACCGCGATTCACGAGACGGGCGGGACTGCGATCCCCCTTCCCGAACCGCTCGTTCGTCCGGTCTTCGAGCGCCTCTTCCGCTGGGGGCTCTGGCCCTACCCTCCGGGCGCGATCGACTATCTCAAGTATCCGGTCACGCTCTCGGGCAAGCGTTTCGTCGACGCAACGAACTTCCGCTGTCTCTTCGGCCTTGAGGAGATCTTCCACAGCGTGAGGCGATGATGGCGCGACGAAGGGGCATTACGGGTGCGCTCTCCGATCTCGCGGGGGCGCTCGTTCCGCTGCGGTTCCGTGAGATCGAGCGTGAGATCGAGACGCGCGTGAGTCGGCTTCCAACCCGCGTCAACGAGTTCGGCTTCGATCCCTACGGCTTCAAGCCCGACGTGATCCGCTTCTCGTCGCTCCCCGCGGTGCTGCTCTACCGCTACTACTTCCGCACGGAATGCCACGACCTCAAGAACGTTCCGCGGGGTCGCGTGCTCCTCATCGCGAACCATGCCGGGCAGCTTCCTTTCGACGGCCTCATGCTTGCGATGGCGATGCTCCTGGACGCGGACCCGCCGCGCATCGTGCGGCCCATGGGCGAGTACTGGATCCCGCGGATCCCTTGGTTCAACGTGCTGGCAGCACGGGGCGGTGTCCTCGTCGGGACGCCCGAGAACTGCGTCTCGATGCTCGAGGCGGGCGAGTGCGTGATGGTGTTCCCCGAGGGCGTGCGCGGGATGAACAAGCCCTTCTCCGAGCGCTATCGATTGCAGCGCATGGGTCTTGGCTTCATGCGCCTCGCGCTCGAGACCGACACACCGATCGTGCCCGTCGGTATCGTGGGCTCCGAGGAGCAGCAGCCGGGCCTCACGAACTTCCCGGCCCTCGGTCGCCTGTTCGGAATGCCGGCCTTTCCAATCACGCTGGGCTTTCCGTGGCTCGGCCCGCTCGGCATCCTGCCGCTGCCCGTGAAATACCATCTCTACTTCGGGGAGCCCATGCGCTTCGAAGGCACGCCCACGGACGAGGACGCCTCGATCGAGGAGAAAGTGGAGGAGGTAAGGCGCGCGATTTCGGATCTGCTCGAGCGCGGGCGCCGTGAACGCAAGGGCGTGTTCCACTGATGAAAGGCATGCCGGGTCGCCTTCGCATCGGCCAAAGATCCGCGCGCAAGCCCGACGCCGTGAGGAGAGGTCTCGCCGTCTGTGCGAGGTCGCCCGGCGCCCCCGCGAAGGCCCTCCGTCGGTCCGAGGGGGCATGACGCCTTGGCGCGGCCTCGCAGCCGCCCTCGTTCTCGCGATCGCAGCGCTTGTGGGCTGCGTGACCATGCGCATGACGCCCGAGGGACCCGTCTCCGTGCGCAGCGAGCAGGCGCAGCACGCGGAGCCGGCTGCGCGCGGAGGTCCGCCACAGCTCGTCGTGCTCGTCAGCATCGCCGCCCTTACCCCGAGCGCCTACCTCGAGGGCGAGGGGCGCCGCGTGCCCATGCCCTTCCTCGCGAAGCGCGCAGCCGAGGGGGTCCTGGCCGAGCGCGTCGAGGCGGTGGCGCCTGCGGCGACGCTTCCCGCGCACGCGACGCTTCTCACGGGGCGCCTTCCCTCCCATCACGGCGTCACGGGAGAGTTCGTCTTGCGCGCCGACGGGGCGTCGGATCCCACGCCCTCGGATGCGGTCGCACCGCACGGGGCGACGCTGCTGAGCGTCGCCCGCAGCCGGGGGATTCCGACCGCGGCCCTCGGCTGGCCGGCAAGCTTCGGCCTGGCGGCGGACTTCTTCTTCCCGGAGGTGTTTCCGACGGCCGTCGCCGGCTGGCCCGCCCTTCTGGACTCCTCCGCCACGCCCGCGCTTCTTGAGAACGCGCGCCGCCTCGGCGCCGCGAGCCGCGTCGTTGCCACGCCCAGCGCGGAGCGCGATACGGTGCTCGTGGGCCTTGCCTGCGCGGCGCTCGGCTCGAGCGCGCCTCCCGGCGTCGTGGTCTTGCACCTCTCGCAGACCTGGCCGGCGCTCCTCGAGGGCGGTCCCTCCTCCACACAGGCCCGGGACGCTTTTGCCTCGACCGACACCGAGCTACGCCGCCTTGTCGGATGCGTCGAATCGTCGGCGGCGGGTCGCGCGGCGGCGATCTTCGTCGTCGGGGATCACGGCGTCGTCGACGTGCACAGCGTGCTCGAACCCAATGTCGCGCTGGCCGAGGCGGGCCTCCTCATCCCGAGCCCGGGCGTGCCGTCCCTTGCGACCCGTTGGTCCGCGTTCGTCCGGCCGAGCGGCGGGGCCGGCTTCGTCTACGCGCGCAAGGAGGAGGACGCCGTGCTGGCGCGGGAAGCGCTGCAAAAGGCCGCGGCCCAGACCGGTGCCTTCCGCATCGTGAGCGCCGACGAGATGTTGCGCAGCGGCGCGGATCCGGAGGCCTGGTTCGGGCTGGAGGCCACGCTCGGTTATCAGTTCGGTGCGGCAGTTTCGGTGCCGATCCTCGAGGCCGCGGCGCAGCGCGCAGGGGCTGGCTACTTTCCCGATCACGTCGAGATGGCGCCTGGCTTCGTGGCCTTCGGCGCGGGGATTCGCTCCCGCGTGCGGATCCCACGGATGCGTCAGATCGACATTGCACCGACGGTGGCGGCGCTTCTCGGGCTTTCCCTGGAGGATCCC
>DOUU01000484.1:0-11441 GCA_003520425.1 Deltaproteobacteria bacterium | reverse complement strand
GGCGTGCGGCCGGCGGGCGCGCTTTTTCAACGTGAACGCGGCGGACCCCGCGCAGCGGTCCGACGTCCTCGCGGCCATGGCGGAGGCCATGGCCTCAGCCCCCCGGATTCGCGTGCTGCTCCACTCTCTCGCCTTTGGGACGCTGCGCCCCCTCGTCTCCCCCTCCGCCAAGGAAGCGGTCTCCCCCGCGCAGATGGCGATGACCCTGGACGTCATGGCGACGAGCCTTGTCGACTGGACCGAAGCCATCGTGGCTCAGGGCCTCTTCGAGCGCGGCGCACGCGTGTTCGCGATGACGAGCGAGGGCGCAAAGCGAGTGTGGCCCTCCTACGGCCCGGTGGGAGCGGCGAAAGCCGCCCTCGAGGCGCTCGTGCGCCAGCTCGCCGTGGAGCTCGCGCCCGAGGAGATCACGGTGAACGCGCTGTGCGCGGGCGTCACCCAGACGCCCGCCCTCGCCAAGATCCCTGGGAGCCGGGAGATGGTCGAGATGGCCCTCGCCCGCCACCCGCGCGGTCGACTCACCACCCCCGAGGACGTCGCGCAGACCCTCGTCGCGCTCTCCGCACCGGGCTGTGGCTGGGTCACCGGCAACGTGATCCAGGTCGACGGCGGCGAAGGGCTCGTCGCGTGAGGGCGCGAGACATGCGAGAGCGGCGGGACGAAGAGCCCATCGTGATCGAGCTCAATCCGCGGGAGCGCAGGCTCTATGACCGGCTGCGCGCCGTGGTGGTCGCGCCGAGAGCACGGGCGAACTCGGGCTTTGGCGACCTCCTGCTCTTCCTGCCCGACACCGTCGTGCTGCTGAGCCGTCTCATGCGTGACCAGCGAGTGCCGATCCGGGCAAAGGCCTATGCGCTCTTCGGGGTGGGCTACGTGCTCTCGCCGATCGACCTTTTGCCGGAGGTTTTGCTCGGGCCGATTGGTCTTGTGGATGATCTCTTCGTGGTCGCGGCCACGCTCTCGCGCCTTCTGCATGACGTGCACCCCGACGTCGTGCGCTCGCACTGGCCCGGCCAGGGCGACGCCCTCGTCGTGATCCACCGCATTACCACCTGGGCCGAGACCGTCGTGAGGGATCGATTCACGGACGCCCTGCGCCGACTCGGCGGGGTCTTCAGGCGCCCGGGGCGCGCCTAGAACACATCCTTTTGCGCGCGCAGGCGACCGAGCTCGGCCGCGTCGCGCGCGCGCAAGAACGGGTTCGTCGCGTGCTCCTCCTCGAGCGTCGACGGCACCGTCATCTCCTCTTCGCCCGCGTCGTGCCAATCGGCGGCCCGCCGCGTGCGGATCGCGCGTACCCGCTCGAGCTTCTCTTTCACCGCGAGATTCCCGGCATCGACGTGGGCGGCGAAGCGCAGGTTGCTCTCGGTGTACTCGTGTCCGCAGTACACGCGCATCGCCCCGGGGAGGCGCCCGAGCTTCTCGTGGAGGGCGCGAAACATCATCTCGGGGGTGCCCTCGAAGAGCCGTCCGCAGCCCGCCGCGAACAGGGTGTCTCCGCAGAAGAGAGCCCTCGCATCCTCGAACACGTACGCGATATGGCCGCGCGTGTGCGCGGGGATGTGGAGCACGTAGCCGCGCTCGCGGCCGACCGTGACCTCGGCTCCCTCCTCCAGACCGCTCGTCATGCCGGGCAAACGTCCCGCGTCCGATGCGTGCCCGTAGACGGGAACGGCCCAATGCTTGGCGAGCTGGGGGTTGGCGGCGCTGTGGTCGGGGTGGTGGTGCGTGGAGAGGACCTTGGTGACGCGCGCTCCCGTTGCCTCGACCCGGCGCAGGACCGGGCCTGCCTCCGGCGCGTCGACGACCGCAGCCTCTCCGCTCGACTCACACAGAATGAGGTAGGTGTAGTTGTCGCGCAGCGTCGGGATGCGCTCGACCCGCAGAGCCATGGCGGCGACGCTAGCGCTAGCGCGCGAACAGCGACAGCTGCGCGGGCGGCGCCCCGGCGGGCGGCCGGGGAGCTGGAAGCGGGCTCTGTGCATCGACGAGGGCGAGCCCTTCGGATCTTTCTTTGGCGGCCTCGGGCGCAAACACGGGGCAGCGGTCGCGATACTCGCACCAGCCGCACAGCGGTCCCGGGCGCGGCTCGAAGCGCTCCTCGCCTTGGATGGAGTCGATGAGCCCGATCGTGCGCTGGCGCAGCGCCTCGAGCTGCCCCGCTAGGCGGCGCGAGACCCGCAGCTGGTCCACGGCGAGGTAGTGCCAGACGAGCCGGACTTCGGGAGTGCCCTCAAGGCGCGCGGCCAGACCGAGTTGATAGAGGGCAAGCTGACGGTCCTCGTCGAGCGCGCGCTGGGGCGGGACCCGCTGGCTGGTCTTGTAGTCATGGATTTCGATCGCGCCGTCGCGGGTGCGCACGAGGCGGTCGATCACCCCCTGCATGCGATAGGTCCCTGCCGAATCCAGGGTGAAGGAGACTCGCTCTTCGATCCCGAGCGTCTCCTCGCCGTCGAAGGGGTAGTAGCGCCTGTAGAAATTGCGCAGCGAGCGCACGCCGATCTCGCGGTAGAAGGAGGAATCGAGCTCGCTTCTCACGATCCGGATGCGCCCCTTGTCGTAGGCCTCGTCCCAGTTGGCCTGAAAGCGCCGGATGACCTGGTCGAGGGAGGGCACGCGCCCCTCGCGGACCACGAGGTGGAGCTTCTCCAGCACCTCATGCACGCGCTTGCCGAGGAAGGCTTCGACCGACTCGCTCTCCGCCGGCAGGTGCAGGACGTAGCGGAAATGGAACTGCTTCGGGCACTTCTCGAAGCTCGAGAGGCGGGAGTGGCTGAAGACGGAGACCACGCGGCTCCAGACCGGCGCAAGGCCGGTGGCGGCACGGGCGGTGGAGGAGGGCCCGTTGCGATCGGGTCAGGCGGAGGGTCGCCGCTCGATTATAACCGGTGCGAGCCGCGCCTCGAGGGCCGCCGCGCGCGCCGCCACGAGTTCCACGGTCCGGCGCTCGCCTTCATAGGTGAGAAGCGCGGGCGCCTGCTCGAGCGCGCACCAAAAGACGCGGTCCATCTCGCCGTCGGCGGGACGCGGCTCACCCACCTCATAGGCCATGGCGAAAAATTGCACGCGCTTTGCCACGAGGGCCCCGTCCGCCGGCGACACGTAGCGATATCGAACCTCCGGCAGCGGCTCGAGGATCCTCGCGCGAACTCCCGTCTCCTCCGCGACCTCGCGCACCGCCGCCTCCTCTGCGGACTCGCCGGAAGCCACGAGCCCCTTCGGGAGACACACGGCCCGGCCGGCCGTGTTGCGGTCGGTGCGCTCGGCGAGCACGAGCTCAAGACCCCGGTTGACGCGGCGCAGCACGACGCCCCCTGCGCTGTATTCCCTGCGCCTCATGTCCGCAGGACGCTATCACGCAGCGGCGTGGGGCCAAGGCGCCCCCGCGCTATCCTGCGTAGGCCGTCGCGGGGGAGCGGATGGAGGATGGCCATGGAGCCCGAGCGACCCGAGGAGGCAATGGAGTCCACGATCGCGGCGCTCTCCGCCTCCGGAGCGGATGCCCTCACCAAGGCCCTTGCCGAAGGCTTTCCCGAGCGCGCGGAGGTCATTGCGTGGACCGAACGCGCAAAGAGCGTCGTCTTCTATGTGCGCGACCGCTCGGCCTTGCGTGCGGAGGTCCCGAACCTCGCCGACCGGCTGTTGCGCATTGTGCGCACCCTGAGCCTGCCCGAACGCGAGACGCCGGAGTCGGTCACGGCGAGGTTCCTGCGCCGCCTTCCCTTCGTGCGCCAGCTTCTGGCCGAGGACGTGGAGGCGGCCTTCGACGGAGACCCCGCGGCGACGAGCTATGCGGAGATCCTCGTCGCCTACCCCGGTCTCGACGCCATCGCCGTGTACCGCCTCGCCCACGAGCTCCACGGTCTCGGCGTTCCCCTCGTGCCCCGCATGATGACCGAGCACGCGCACGGAAGGACGGGAATCGACATCCATCCCGGAGCCCACATCGGCCGGCGCTTCTTCGTCGATCATGGCACCGGGGTCGTGATCGGCGAGACCTGCGTGATCGGGGAGCGGGTCCGCTTGTATCAGGGAGTGACCCTCGGGGCGCTCGCGGTGCAGAGCCGAACGATCCGCGGCCAAAAGCGTCACCCGACCATCGAGGACGACGTGGTGATCTATGCCGGCGCGAAGATCCTTGGCGGCAACACCGTGATCGGCAAGGGCAGCGTGATCGGAGGCAACGTCTGGCTCACGGAGTCTGTGCCGGCCTGCTCGAAAGTGCAGATCGAGCCGCCCGCGCAGCTCGTGGGGGTCCGCGAGGGATGCGGGTCGGCCGAAGCTCCGGAACGGCCGCTCCACTGGGAGATCTGATGTGGTTTGGGGCGGCTCTCGCCGAGGGAGGGCTGCCTCGGCGCGAGCTCCTCGCTCCGTGGGCCACGGCGCTGGCGTGAGGGCGAGCCGTCGAGCCGGCCTTCTTGCCGGCGTTCTCCTCCTCGCCGGTGCGTGCGGCGGCGAGAAGCCGGCGGGCTGGGCCTACGATCTCACCCACGAGCTCATGAGCCCGTTTTGTCCGGGCCGGACCCTTCCCGACTGCCCGAGTCCGCAGGCGGCCGAGCTCCAGCAATGGATCCGCGAGCAGGAGCGGATCGGGCGCAGCCGCGGCGACGTCGAGGCAGAGCTCGTGACGCAGTTTGGCGATGTGATCCTGCAGTCGCCGCGAGCCCGCGGCTTTGGCCTCGCGGCCTACCTGATCCCCGCCCTCCTTCTCCTCTCGGGGGGATCGCTCCTCGCGTACTTCCTGCACCGCCAGACCCGGCCGTCACCCGTCGCCCCTCCTGCGGCCAGCGGCCTGCGATCCGTGGATCCCGAGCTCGAGCGGCGCCTCGAAGCCGAGCTCCGCGACAGTGACCCCGACCGCTAGCCCTCGCCTTGCGCGGGCGGCACCACGAGGGAGAGCGCGTCCTCAAATGACACCTCGATGCGTCGTGCCCCGGCTTCGCCGGGAAAGGCGATGAAGACCGCACCGCTGCGCGCGCCGGGGAGGCGGAGCGAGAGCAGAAGGGAGCCGTCCTCGCGGGGGCGGAGGCCGCTGGCCTCGAGAGAGCCCATGCCGAGGTGAAGCGTCGTTCCGATCACCTGGGGTCGGGGAGCAACGGGAGTGAGCGCCAAGAGGCGGGAGCCACCGGCTTCGACGGGCGCCGGCTCGAGGGCTTCCTGCGCCTCGCCGAGCGCGAGAGCGGGCCAGAACTCAAACACATGGTGGGCGCCCGTCATACCGAGCGTGCGGAATGTCGCTCCGAGCGGTCTCGCGGCGCTCGATTCATTCACCAGCAAGACCGCCCGCCGATCACCGACCAGAGACACCACGAGGGCGCGGCCGCCCGGGATCGCGACCGCGACAGCGGACCGCGCAAGACCGGGAGTCGCGAGCCTTAGCCAGTGCGTCCGCAGCGCATCGAGCCCCCGCGGATCTGCGGCAATGCGCAGCGCGCCGCCGGCGAGGGCGAAGACGCAAAACTGTGTCCTCTCCTCTTGCGATGGCGGAGAGCCGCCGGCAAGAAGGGCCGGCCCGGGATCGAGGCGCCAAAGCCGCTGTCCTGTGAAGGCGAGATCGAGGGCGCGGCCCACCGCTTCGGGGCCGGAAGCGACCGGAAGGCGGAGCGTGTCGATGAGACCCACGCTCCCGAGAGTGGTTTCCTCCGCCCGCCCCGCCACGTGCTCGACTCCACGCGAACGAAGCGCAGCGCACTCCGCAGCGAGCTCCGCGCGGGGAGAGCCGGCCTCGGCGCGGAGCGTTGAGCCGACCATCGCGCCCAGGGCCTTCGCCTCGCTCGCGAACTCTTGGAGAGCCCGAGGGTCGCGCTTCGCCGAAGCGACATCGTCTTGGGCCTCGGCCACCACCAGATCGCCCAGGCGGCGCAGCGCTTGCACGGCTGCGGGGAGGCCGTGGCGGGAGGCCTCGGTCACAAGGACCGCGCGGCCCGGCACACGTGCGTCCATCTCAAGACCCGCGCGCCGCGCCCACTCCGCCAGAAGCGAAGCCTCTTCCGCTCCGAGTGCCAGCCATGCACGCTCGGACTCGATGGCCTCCCCGGGCTCGAGCGTACGAGCTGTGATCACGTTTTCGAGGGCAAACGCAGGCTCCAAGGTGAGGCCGCTCCCGAGGCGCAGGCGCGCCCGGTAACGCAGCTCGGTTGTGAAACCGAGTGCGAGAAACGCGTCTCCTTCGCCCTTCACGATGTGGACGGGCAGATGCGGTCCAGAGGCCCTGGCGCGGGGCGCTTCGGTCGCAGCCCCGATCCCCCGCGCGAGGGGCGCCAGCGTTCGAAGCTCGACCCGGTGTTGCGTTCGGTTCTCGGCTGCGAGCGTGCAGGCGAGGCCATCGCCCGCGCCCGCGATCTCGAGCGTCCAGCGCACGCCAAGAAAGCCGCGGCCCATGGCCTGCAGCTCGAGGCGCAGAGCCGGCCCGCCGCGGCCCTTGAGTTCGCCCACGGAGAGCGTGCGCTTGGGGCCGGGTCGAAGCGCAGCCCCGTCCGGTGCCAGGGCTTCGACCCAAGGCGTGATCCCGGGGAGTGCGAGCGGGCTTTGCGCGTCACGAAGGTCGAGAGAAAGCGCTGCCGGATCTAGCCACAGTCGCAGACGCCCGGCTTCGATCTGCGCGGCTCGCGGCGAAGCGCCGCCGGTCCGGAGAAGAGAAACGCCTTGCATGGTGCGGCCGTTATACTCGCCCCCGTGGCGATCTACACCAGGCGCGGCGATCTCGGAGAGACGGACCTTCTCGGCGGGCCGCGCGTCGCAAAGGATGACATTCGCGTGGATGCCTACGGCGCGGTGGACGAGCTCAACGCCGTGCTCGGCGCGTGCGCCGCATCGACCGAGCAGGACGACATGCAGGCCCTCACGCGGTCGATCCAGTCGAGCTTATTTGAGCTCGGCTCCTACTTGGCGTCGCCCGATCCCGGGCGCCGCCAGGCGGGCCGGATCCCTGAGCCTTCCGATGCCGATGTCGCTTCGCTCGAAGCGCGGATCGATGCCTTCGAAACGGAGCTCACACCGCTTCGCCGCTTCATCCTTCCGGGCGGTACGCCTGCCGCTGCGGCCTTCCATCTCGCGCGCACCGTGTGTCGCCGGGCCGAGCGGAGGGTTGTGGCCCTGCACCACGCCGATCCCCTCTCGGAGTCCGCCCTGCGCTACCTGAACCGTTTGTCAGACCTCTTGTTCGTGATGGCCCGCGTCGAAAACAGGAGAGCGGGTCTGCCCGAGGTGGAGTGGAAGGCGCGCGAGCGCTGAGCCCCCCTTGAGTCCGTGCGACTCTCCAAGGAAGCGGACCGGGCGCTCCATGCGGCTGCGGAGCACGAGTCCGATCACGAACCCCACAAGGAGCGAGAGCAGGAGTGCAAGCAGCACGCCGCGCAGCGCCTGCCACAGAGCCCGATTCGGGCGCCGGGGCGGCTTGCCCAGGTCAGGAGTCATGCGAACGGGTCTCGCGCGAGATCGCGCCGCATCTTCTGCAACCCCCGCTCGAGGCGCCTGCCCAGCGGGTCGGTGGCACCCGGTGCGGGGCAGTCGCCGTCGTGCCTGACGAGAGCCTCGAGAAGCCGCACGAGCCCCACGAGGTCCGCGGCATGAATCGACTCGAGGCGGATCGTTCCATCCTCGCTCATGTTGTGGTAGTTGCCGAGCGGGACGCAGAGCGCTGCGCTTCGATAGCCGTAGAGCTGGAAAGCGGTGGCTTCGCAGGTTCCCCCGTCCATGAGGCGCCGTTGCCAGCGAAAGCCGCTCCCTTGCGGCCCGGCGAGGGCAGTCGCGACCCGGGCCATCCAGCGCGTGAGTCCGTCGTCGAAGCTGCTCGTGCGGTCGCCCACGCGCAGGATCGGACCCGCTCCCTGCGGTGCGTGGGCGAAGGCCTTGCTCGCCTCCAGGGACACGATGCGCGCCCGTTGCGGAAGACGACGGCTGCGCGCCACCGCAAGCGCGCCGATGAAGCCGACCTCCTCCGCGCGCGTGAAGAGCGCGCGAACGTCGACCTTTCTTCGAGGATCGATCCGGTCGATGGCGTCGAGGAGAGCCAGCGCCGCAGCCACGCCGGCGAGATCGTCGACGGCTCGCGACTCGAGCACATCCCGAGCTCGCGGCGCTCGGCGGAAGGCCGGAAGATCCCACATGCCGAAGGCTCCCGCCGGCACTTCTTCGGCCGAACGGAGCTCGGCTTCGAGCTCACCGCTCGCCGGGTCGCGACGCACGCGCGTGACGGCGGCGCGCACGGCGCCCGCGGGCGAGAAGAAAACCGCCCTCGCGCCCGGAAAGAACTCGAGGGCGACACCGCCGAGAAATTGCGCGGAGACCGTCCACCTTCCATTCACGCGGTGCGACACGCGCGCGCGAAATCCTGGGTGATCCATGTGGGCGGAGAGCACAAGGGGGGAGAGCGCTCGTCGCACGCCCCGGCGGGAGAGCAGCATGTTGCCATCGCGATCCACACGCACCGCAAGCCCGCGCCGCTGCGCCACGAACTCGAGCACCCACGCCATGACCGCGCCCTCTCGGAACGGCGCCGTAGGACAGGAGAGGGTGCGGCGGGCGAGCGCCAGGACACGCGCGGGGCGGACCTCGCTCCTCACGGGGCAGGCTTCCGGAGCGAGTCCTCGATCTCCTGGCCGAGGCGGAGCACCAGGGCGAACGCCGATCCCCCTTGCGCCTCGCGCACGCGGCAGGCAATGCCCGGTGCGCCGCCGAGCTGCGCGGTTCCGTAGCTTCCATAACGGCGCTCGAGGGCCTCCACGACGAAGGCCTCTGTGCCGCGTGCGCGGCGCGCCTCGAGCTCGCCGCTCGACTCGAGATGCCGTCTGTGCGCGCGCAGCATCTCCACGAGCTCGGAAATCGCCGTGCCATCCCGGGCGGAGACAAGGAGGATGGGCGGCGTCCAGGTCGAGGCGCCATCGCGCGAGGAGAGGCCGAGCCCGGCCTCGAGCTCGCCCGCCGTGCGGGCCGCGGAGGCGCCGAGGTCGGCTTTGTTCACGACGAAGATATCCGGGACCTCGAGGATTCCCGCCTTCATAAACTGCAAAAGGTCGCCCGCACCGGGCTGCGCGACGTAGACAAGAGTATCGACCAGGGTCGCGACGTCCGTCTCCGACTGGCCGACTCCCACGGTCTCCACAAACACCCAGTCGAAGGCTGCGGCGAGCACGCTGACCCCAGCGCGCGTCGCGTCCGCCACTCCCCCAAGGCGCTCCCGCGCCGCCATCGAGCGGAAGAAAACGCCGGGATCGCTGGCCCCGGATCGCACGCGGATTCGGTCGCCGAGGAGAGCGCCCCCCGTGCGGCGGCTCGACGGGTCGACCGCGACGATGCCGAGCGTCTCGCCTCGGGCACGGAGCGCGCGAACGATCGCGTCGAGCAGCGAAGACTTGCCCGCACCCGGCGCACCGGTGAGTCCCACGCGGGGAGGGCCGGGAAAGGGCGCGGCGCGCTCCAAGGCGGCGAGCAGCTCGAGCGCCTTCTCGCGCTGGCCGGGGCGGGCGTCGTCGATGCGATTTAGGGTCTCGGAGACGGCATCGCGGTCGCGCCCGAGCAAGCGTTGAACGAGCTCAAGCGGCAGCGGGGGACTCCGCTACGAGCTCCGCGATCTCATCCATGATGCGCGCAAGATCGAAGTCCTTGGGCGTGTAGACGCGGCGGACACCGGCCGCGCGAAGCCGCTCGGCGTCGGCTTCGGGGATGATGCCACCCACCACGACCGGCACCTGGCCGAGTCCTGCCTTGCGCAAGCGCTCCAGCACGTCGACGACGAGAACCCCGTGGGAGCCCGACAGGATGGAAAGGCCGATCACGTGGACTCCCTCATCGCGCGCGCTCTGCACGATCTCCGCGGGGGTGAGGCGGATCCCGTCGTACACCACCTCCATCCCGACATCGCGTGCCTTGACCGCGATCTGCTCGGCGCCGTTGCTGTGACCGTCGAGGCCGGGCTTGCCCACGAGAATCTTGAGCGGGCGCCCAAGCTGTGCGGAGACGCTGCGGACATGCGCCCGGGCTCGGTCCGTCGTCGCGCTCGAGGCCTCGCTCCCCGCCACACGGATCCCGGTGACGCCGGTCGGCGCCCGGTACTCGCCAAAGAGCGCGCGCAGCGTGTCCGCCCACTCCCCGGTCGTGACGCCCGCGTGGGCCGCCCCGATCGAGGCGGGCATCACGTTGGTGCGACTCGAGGCCGCGTCGCGCAGGTTTCGCAGCGCGATCTCCACGTCCTTTGCGTTGCGCTTGGCGCGGAAGGCGCGCAGGCGCTGGATCTGCTCGCGCTCCGCCGACTCGTCCACGGTGAGAATCGACTGGCTCCCCACAAGAAGAGGGGAGGGCTCGCTCTCCTGGTAGACATTCACCCCGACGATCGGGAGCTTGCCCATCTCGATCGCGCGGACCCGGGCGGTGTGCGCCTCGACCAGCCGCTGCTTCATATAGGCGTTCTCGACCGCGGCGATGGCGCCTCCCATGCCGAGCACCTTGTCGAGCTCGCTGCGCGCGCTCTCCTTGAGCNNGCGAGGATCTGCTGGATGCGCAGCGACCACTGCTGGTCGAAGGGGCGCGGAAGTCCGAGGGCCTCATTCCAGGCCGGGAGCTGGAGCGCCCGACAACGCGCGCGTTTGCTGAGCGTGACGCCAAGCGCTTCGAGCACGATCCGGATCACGTTGTTCTCGGGCTGGGCCTCGGTCAGGCCGAGGCTATTCACCTGCACGCCGTAGCGGAAAAGGCGCGCCTTCGGGTCCTCGACCCCGTAGCGCTCGCGCGTGATCTCGTCCCACAGCTCCGTCATCGCGCGCCCCTTGCACATCTCTTCGATGAAGCGGATGCCCGAGTTCAGGAAGAAGGAGATGCGGGACACGACGCTCGGGATCTTCTCCTTCGGGACGTCGGGGCGGGCACGCACAGCATCCAGAACCGCGATCGCCGTCGCCATGGCGTAGGCGATCTCCTGGACCGGCGTGGCCCCTGCCTCCTGGAGGTGATAGGAGCAGACGTTGATCGGATTCCATTTGGGAATCGAGTCGACGGTGTAGGCGACCATGTCGCTGATGAGCCGCAGCGAAGGCTCGGGCGGGAATACATAGGTTCCCCGGGAGAGGTACTCCTTCACGATGTCGTTTTGTGTCGTGCCCTGGAGGAGCTTTGGATCGGCACCCTGATGCTCCGCGGCAGCGACGTAGAGTGCGAGGAGCCATGCTGCGGTTGCATTGATCGTCATCGAGGTGTTCATGCGCTCCAGGGGAATGCCCTCGAAGAGCGCGCACATGTCCTCGATGTGGCTGATCGGGACGCCGACCTTCCCGACCTCGCCGCGCGCGAGGGGATGATCGCTGTCGTAGCCGGTCTGGGTNNGAAGGCGACCGAGAGCCCCGTCTGGCCCTTTGCGAGATTCCTGCGGTAAAGCTCGTTGCTAGCCCTGGCCGAGGTGTGGCCGGAGTAGGTGCGGAAGACCCAGGGACGCTCTCGCTTGCTCCCGC
>DOUU01000495.1:139-10343 GCA_003520425.1 Deltaproteobacteria bacterium | reverse complement strand
CGACGTCCATCGGCGATATGCACGATGGTTTCCCTGCGCTTTACAGCGGTCCGCTGAGTCTGGCGAATCACACCGAGCACGAGGTTTCCATCACCACTACGTTGTTCTTCGGCTTGCGCCTCAGCAATAGCACGCAGTTCTACTTCAACCCCGAAATCGCGGGCGGGCGCGGATTTTCAGGTACGGACGGCATCGCCAACGCGCCCAACGGCGAGATGCCGCGCATCACAACGGCGACGCCCAAACCATACATTGCGCGCGCGTATTTCCAGCAGGACTTCGGCTTCGGCGACGCGACCGAAGTCGTGACCAGCGAGGAAAATCAGCTCGCGGGCCGTCGCCCTGCGACGCGCTATACAATTTACTTCGGCCGCTTTTCGTTGACTGACTTCTTCGACAATAACCGCTACTCGCATGATCCGCGCACGCAGTTCATGACCTGGGGCACGATGTACAACGGCGCCTGGGATTATCCGGCCGACACGAAGGGCTACACCATCGGTGGAGTCATCGAGCTCGAGACGGGTCCCTTCTCCTTCCGCTACGGGGGCTTCATGGAACCCAAGGAGGCCAATGGCCCAAACCTCGACTGGACCATCAAGAACGCGTGGGGCCACACAGCGGAGATCGAGGGCAGATACGCGGTGGGATCACGGACCGGGGTGGCGCGCCTGCTCGGATACGTGAACCGGTCCAATGCGGGGAGCTATGTGGCCGCGTTGGGGCAAAGTCCGACCGCGCCCGACGTCACCTTGACACGCACACCTCGCGAAAAGTACGGAGCGGGGCTCAGCATCGACCAGGATCTGACCGACGACCTCGGCGCCTTTGCTCGCCTTGGCTGGAACGACGGCCACAGCGAGACCTGGGCCTTTACGGAGATCGACAGAACCGTCTCCCTCGGGCTGAGTCTCAAAGGCACGGCGTGGAGCCGCCCGGAAGATACCTTCGGTGTGGCTGCGGTTGAGAGCATGCTTTCCTACCCCCACCGTCACTACCTGGCTGCCGGCGGGGTGGGGTTCATCGTCGGAGACGGAGCGCTCAACTACTCCCCTGAAATCGTGCTCGAGACCTACTACCAGGCCAAGCTCAAGTGGATTTTCTTTACCGTGGATTATCAGTACGTGACAAACCCGGCCTTCAACCGAGACCGCGGCCCTGTGTCCATCTTCGGGCTGCGCGTCCACTGGGAAAAATAGAAGGATAGGAAGGCGACCTCTCCCTCCCCCCGCTCCAAGGTTCCCCGGGCCGGACGGCCCCTCGCTCTGGTGCTCCGCCCCTCGCAAGGCGCGCGAGGAGGCTCCGCCAGGCTCGGACACGGGCCCCAGGCCTCGAGCCGTGAGACCTCGATGGCTTGGCTCCCGTGCCATACCCTCGGAGCGGATGGTGATGCATCGAAGGCGCCCCGACGTCCGCCCTTCGCCGCAGGGGATACTCCGGCAGGTTTCTCCGGTGGGAGCTGGAGCGGGCCTTCGGGCCGCGGATGCGTGTCGAGGATCCACGTTCAGCTACCCGCGTGAGCGCGGCGTGAGGGGCGCCCTGGCGAGCCCGAGTCCCGCTCGCGCGCCGGCCCGCGCGCGGGAGTGATCCCACGTGGAGCGCAGACGGGCGGCGGACTTCCTCGAGCTCGTCGAACGCTCGCGGCGCGGGCGGCTTAAGGTCTACATCGGTTTCGCTGCAGGCGTCGGCAAGACCTACCGCATGCTGGAGGAAGCGCACGCGCTCGCGAAGCGGGGCGTCGATATCGTGGTGGGGCTTGTCGAAACGCACGGCCGGTCCGAGACCGCTGCGCTACTTGAGGGCCTCGAGGTGGTGCCGCGTCGGGTCTTCGAGTACCGGGGCCTCAAGATCGAAGAGATGGATCTGGATGCCGTCCTCGCCCGTCATCCTCAGGTCGCGATCGTGGACGAAATCGCCCACACGAATGTTCCGGGATCCCGGAACACCAAACGCTACCAGGATGCCTGCGACTTGCTCGACGCGGGCATCAGCGTCATCTGCGCCTTCAACATCCAGCACCTCGAGAGTCTCAAGGATCTGGTCGAACAGGCGACCCACGTGGAGATCCGAGAGACGGTGCCGGACACCTTCCTCCAACAGGCAGACCAAGTCGTGAACCTCGATCTGGCCGTGGAGGATCTGCTGGAGCGCCTGCGCGCAGGGAAGATCTACGCCGAGGAAAAAGTGCGGCGTGCGCTTGAGAACTTCTTCCAGGCCGACAAGCTCTCGATGCTGCGCGAGTTGGCCCTGCGAGAGGTCGCCGAGAGCCTCGGTCGGGCTGCCCTCGGCCACCCCCGCGGCGCGGGCGCCGAGCCCGGCGCTCCTCGGGCGCCGAGCGAGCGGGTCATGGTATGCATCGCCTCGCAGTCGCCTCGCTCGTCGGCGCTGCTCCGACGCGGATCCCGGCTCGCGGGCCGCCTCAATACCGACTGGTACGTCGTGTATGTCGAGACCCCGAGCGAAGCGCCGCACCGAATCGACTCCAGCGCCCAGCGCATGCTGCACGCCAACATCGAAAAGGCCAGGGAGCTCGGCGCCCAGATCGTCCGTCTCCAGGGGCGCGATCGCGTCGAGACACTGCTCGACTTTGCACGCTCCCACGCGGTGGGACACATTCTGATTGGTCGCAGCCACACCCCCTGGTGGCGGCGCCTGCTGTCGCGAGATTTCGTGGCAAGCATGGTCCGCCAGGCCGAGGACTTCGACCTTCACATCGTGGGAGCGCACGAACAGGAGCGCGCAGCGTGACGGTGCGCGCGCGCCTCATGTGGGCGGTGGTGCCGCTCGCGATCCTTCTCGCGTTGATCGGAGCGCTTGCGGCGGGTGAGGCGGGGAGGCTGGGCCGGACCTCCGAGGCCATTCTGTCCGACAACTACCGAAGCGTTCTCGCGGCACAGAGGATGAAGGAGGCGCTCGAGCACCTCGAGGACTCAGCTCGCGCCGCGGCCGCGGGGCATCCCGAGCTGGGCCTTCCCCACCAACAGGAACACCGCCGCCTCTTCGAGTCTGCGCTCCGGACGGAAGAAGGGAACCTCACCGAGCCCGGAGAGGCCGAACTCGCAAGGTCCCTTCGCATGCGATGGGAGGAATATCAAAAGCAGGTTGACGCCTGCTTGGGCAAGGCGAGCCGGCCCGAAGTCGAAGACTGCTATCTGCGCCAGCTCGAGCCGGCGTTCCGTGCCGTGAAAGCCGACGCCGACAGGGTCCTGGGAATGAATCAAGATGCCATGGTCTCGAAGAGCGAGAAGAACCGAGAGGACGCCGATCGCCTGCGGCGGGGGATGCTGGCGGCCACCGTCTTCGCCCTCGCTCTCGGGCTCACGATCTCCTGGTTTCTGGCCACGCGCACGCTTCGGCCGCTGACCGCCCTCGGCCAAGCCGTCGAGCAGTTCGGCCGGGGGGACTTTGCGGTGCGGGCACATGCGCGAGGGGGCGCGGAGATCGCTCAGCTCGCGGCGACTTTCAACGCGATGGCCGACCGGATCGAGGAGTACCGCAGGAGCTCGCTCGGCGAGATGCTCCAGGCTCAGCTCGCGGCCCAGGCGACGCTCAACAGTCTGCCGGATCCGGTCTTCGTGTTCTCGCCGGACGGCAGCATCCTCAGCGCGAACCTGGCGGCCGAGGCCCTGTTCGCGCCTGAAGACCGTGCGACACCGAGCCTTCAGCTGCTCGAGCCACGGCTGCGGGACGCGCTGGATGCGGTGCGTACGCCGGTCCTCCAAGGGAAAGGCTCCTTTGTTCCCAAGAGCTTCGATGAATCGTTCTCCGTGCAGCGGTCCGAGGGAGAGCGCGTCTTCCTGCCGCGGGCGGAGCCGGTGTACGAGGAGGGCGGGGGAATTGTGGCAGCGACCGTGGTGCTGCAAGACGTGACCCGGCTGCGGCGCTTCGAGGAGCTCCGCAACGACCTGGTGTCGACCGTCGCCCACCAGTTTCGCACGCCCCTCACTTCGCTTCGAATGGCGATCCATCTCTGCCTCGATGGCATCGCCGGCCCGCTCAGCGCGAAACAGCAGGACCTGCTCTATGCGGGCCGGGAGGAATGCGAGCGCCTGCAAGGCATCGTCGACGAGCTGCTCGATCTCGCCCGGTTGCAGTCGGGATCGATTCCCCTGGATCTCGAGGACATCGGCGCCGAGGCGCTGCTAGAGCAGGCCGCCAGGCCGCACCGTGCCAACGCCGAGGCCAGGAACGTGACGCTTGAGGTGGAGCCCGTTCTCGGTGAAGCGCGGGTCCGGGCCGACCCCCAACGCCTGCGGCTTGTCTTCCAGAACCTGTTGGAGAATGCCTTGCAGCACACGCCGGCGGGCGGGCGGGTCTCCCTCCGCGCCGCGGAGGATGCGGCGAGCGTGCGCTTCGAGATCACCGACACGGGCCCAGGCATCCCCGAGGATCAGCAGGGGCTTATCTTCGAAAAGTTCTACCGCGCGCCAGGCGGCTCCGGCGCCGGCGGGGCCGGTCTCGGTCTTTCCATTACNNTGAATGAAGTGCTGGGCCTCGAGGCCGATGTGGTGCGCGCGCACGGCGGCGAGATTGGTGTGATCAGTGCGCCAGGCCGCGGCAGCACATTCTGGTTCACGCTCCCGCGCGTCGGGACCCCGCCCGAAGCGGAAACCACGCCCAGCTAGCCCTGGAAGACCTTCCGACAAGGGGGCGACCGCCTGCGCCCGCTTCCAAGGCTCACGCGCCCTCTTCCCCGCGAGCGACAAGGTCTGCTTGCGGGAGCAGGTTCCGCCGCGGAGCCAGGGCCAACAAGGACGGCAGGATGAGCAGCGTGCAGAGCAGTGTGAAGCCGAGGGCGAGCATCAGCAGAATGCCCATCTGCGAGGTCCCGGTGTGGCTCGAGACGGCGAGAGCTCCGAAGGCCGTCCCGGTCGTGAGCCCGCTGCACAGGATTGCACGCGCCGTGCTGGATTGAAGCGGCTGATCCAGACCCGCTCGCCAGTTCGTGACGAAATAGATATCGAACGCGACCCCGATGCCGAGGAGGAGCGGGAGCCCGATGATGTTGGCGAAGTTGAGCGGTAGCCCGACCACGACGCTTGTCACCATCGTCAAAAGGCCAGCCAGCAGCAGCGGAGCCAGCACGAGCAGCGTATCGAGGGCTCGTCGAAGCAGTGCGAACAGGAGAAGGCTGATCGCGATGAGAGCGATGATCCCCGCGCCGATGAACGCGTGGACGACGATGCGCGCCGACTCTTGAATCGTGACCGGAGACCCGGAGGCGTTTGGAGCCACGGACCGAACGGCGTCCACGAAGCGTTCGAGCGTCGCGTTGTCCCGCGCATCCCCTTTGGGAGAGACTTCGATCCGCCTCCTCTGGTCAGGCGTCACCCAGTCGCGGACCAGGTCTTTGGGAAGGGATTCGAGCGTCACCGGCTCCGCCGAGAGCGCGAGCCGCAGGTCTGCGAACAAGGTGGGGAGATCTCCAACCAAGGCCGCCTGGAGCGTTTTGAGGGGGGGCGGTGTTGCGTGAAGGACGCCGTCCAGCGCGTTCGCAAGGCGCAGGGTGGTCTGATCCCCGCCGCTCGAAGGGGGCAGGGTTCGGAGCTTGCCTCCAAGCTCGGTCGTGGCCGCGAGCACGGCCGCGTCCGCAGGTGCCGGCGCGGTGGCGGCCGGGCTGAGCGATGGCAGCAAGAGGAATGCGGCGTCGGCGATCGTCGCGAGCTTCTCCGGCTGGTCCTCGGGCACGAAGCTCTCGAGCGTCAGAACCCGGTCGACCTCGGGCAAGGCCTCGAGGCGTGGCACCAGTCCGGCGGCCGCAGCCGCGGAGGGGACCAGGATGTCAATCGTGTACGGCGTGGCGTTCGGACTCGTGATGAGCTCAAGCAGCGTCGACATCGACTCGGTGCGGGGGTTCTTCAGGTGGAGAGGATCGAAGTCAAAGCGCAGACGCGGCAAGACAGCGAGGCCTGCGAGCGCGAGCACGGCGGCGAGGAATGCAACGGCTCGGCGGCGTTCCACGAGGAAGCGGTCGACGCGCGCGGCGCCGACGAAACCGACTGGCTCCGCTTCCCCGGGTGGACGTAGCAGCGTGATCAGCGCGGGCAGGAGCGTGAAGTTCAACCCGAGGGCGATCAGCATCCCTGTCCCCGCAATCAGGCCGAGCTCCCGCAGGCCAGCGTAGGAGCTTGGAACGAACGAATAGAATCCCACTGCGGTTGTGGCGGCGGCGAGGGGGAGCGGCGTCGCCATCGCGCCCGCGGCAGTGCGCAGGGCCTCGGCGAAATCAGGAGTCCGATGGCGACAGTCGCGATAGCGAACCGCGAACTGAATCCCGAAGTCGACAGCGATCCCGACGAAGAGCACCGCAAAGGCGACCGAGATCAGGTTCAAGGATCCAATGGCCGCAGCGGCAAAAGCCGCCGTCGAGATGAGCCCGACCACGAGCGTTCCGAGGATGGCGACCACGAGCCGGGGGGATCCGACGGCGAGCCACAAGAAAAGGCACAGGAGAGAAAATGACAAGCTCCCGATGAGGCCCGCCCCTTCGGTAAGAGAGCCAAACTCCTCGTCGGACAGCGCGACTTCACCCGTGAGCCGGACTCGCACTCCATGATCCGGCGTGAGCCCAAGGGAGCGAGCCGCCTCGCGCACGGCGGCGCTCGCCTTCGCGCCGGGTTTGAGCGCTCCAAAGTCGAGAATGGGCTGCACGAGCAGGATGCGTCGCAGCTCGTCGGGGGTCGGTGGGCGGTCTGTCAGGAGGGCCTGCCAGGATACCGGGCGGGGCGTACCCCTCAGGATCGACTCGATGGAGTCGGAGATCGCGGTGAACGGTCGCTCGAGGTCGTGAAGGGTGGTCTCGCCGTGGGCGACGCCTTCGAGCCAGAGGCTAAGCGCATGGAACAGACCGCGCACGCTCGGGTCCGACGCCAGCTCTCCGATCATGGGCTGGGCACGGATCAGCTGCTCCATGATCTGGGACAGCTCCTTGGCCGATGAAAAAAGCAGCCCCTCTCGCTTGAAAAACTCGCTGCCGATGGGGTCTTGAACCGACTTGAAGAGATCGGGCCTTTGCCCGAGCTGCTGCAGGAGCGCCCTTGCGGCGGAGTCCGCCTGCTCCGCCGTCAGTGCATCGATCACGACGACCAGCCGATCTGTGCGCTGCGGAAATGCTCTGTCCATCTCCTTGTCGAGTTTGCGGAAGGGAGCGTCGCTTGAAACGATATTCGACATGTCGGCATTGAGGCTCAGATGGCCCGCCGCATAGACCGCAAGGAGCGTCGCGAGCGCGAGGCTCGCCACGACGACGGAGATCGCCCGGCGACGCGAAAAATCCACGATCGCGACGATCCCTCGAGTCAGCAGAGTGGGGAGGTCCTTCGCCGGGGATACGGCCTGCGGCAGGAGAAGGAAGACCGAGAACGATTTCGGCAAATCATTCCGCACCGGCGGACCGGCGCCGCTTCATGCCGCATCTCCACGGCGTGGCCGGGCGCGCGGGAGATTAGATGCGTTCGAGTCGCCATACAAAGTGCTGCGCGAACAGGCCCTCCAGAGCCGCAGGCACCTGGTAGCGGAACTTGTAGTTCCGGCCACGGCCGGCGAGCCGGCCAAGTTTGGTCGCCAAGGACTGTTTGCCGAAGGAGGCGCGCCCGACCAACCGGAAGCCGGCTCGCTCGAGGCCTTGACGCAGGGTCTTCTTGGTGAAGAACCGGTAATGGTAGCCCTCTTGCTTGGGCGGATGGCCCGTGAGGGCGCGCCATCGGTAGGTAAGATGCGCGACGTTCGGGGTCGTGAGGACGAGCCACCCCCCTGGCCGGATCACGCGCGAGAGTTCCTGAAGAAGATCTTCCGCATGGACGATGTGCTCGATGACCTCGATCAGTGACGCCCCGTCCAGGGAGTGGTCTCGGAAGGGGAGAGGACGGTTGAGATCCGCAACCACTGCGGGGCGCGCGTCCCGGCGCACCGCAAGGGCATTGTGGGGGCTAAAGTCGAGGCCGAAGCCTTTGGCGCCAACACCTTGAGCGAGCTCAAGAAACTCTCCCTGGCCACAGCCGAGATCGACCCATCGGCCCGCCTCCGCGAGCGGGAGCAGCCGCGCGGCATAGGCGTACCAAGCGCGATCCGCCACTCGCTGGCGAAGGCCCTGTGCCCCTCCCGCGGCCTTGACGGGCGTGGCCAGTGTGCTCATCGCGTACTCTCCTCCTTCTGAGCTCGGGACGGCGCACAAGGCCGAGCTCCCCATAGCCGCAGCTCGCCATCGTTTGACGCGCGTGGCCTCGAGGACCGACCCCGTGCCCCATACACGACGAGCTCACCGAACGACCGTCCGACCCTCTCGGGCCGCCCACGCTGAAGGGAGGCGGGGGAACAGGTTTCTGGTCCACGGAGCTTCGATTGCGGGAATACTCGCGAAAGCAACACGGGTTGCACAGCAATACGCCCGCATCCCTCGTTTCTCCTGAAATCACCCAGGACCTCAAGCTCGGTGCGACGTGGGGATTCCCGCTCCGCGCCTGGCTGCGGGCGCGCGCGGGAGAGAGCAGGGTGGGACACAGCTCCCACGCGGAAGGGGTCACGAGCCGTGCGAGGGTCCTGCTGCCGTCGCTAGCCCGAGAGCCCGGCGGCGCTCATATCCTTTGCATGGCCGCTGGGAGACGCGGGCTCCCTCGCCTGCCGGGACGCTTTGGACCCTGCGCCTCCTGCGAGCAGCCGCTCGCGCAGCAGAGCTTCACTGAGCTCAGCGGGTCGGGTGGTCGCGCAGAAGTCGAGGAGCACCTCCACGAAGCGCCGCATGTCGTCTCTGTAGGGGAAATGACCTGCGTTCGGGAACACCTCGAGCCGACTGCCCGGAATCTGCTGATGGGCGGCATGCGCATGGCGCACAGGGATCAGAGGGTCTCTCTCTCCCCACACGATGAGAGTCGGCACCTCCTCGGCGAGATAGAGCCTGTCGGTCGCACTCACCCGCTGACCGCCGGCGTCGAGGATGCTGCGTACGGTCGCGAGAAAAGCCCGCCGAGCGCCGGCGTCGCCAAGCGAGGCAAACCCTTGCCACACCCCCTCGAGGTCGGAGCCCGCACGCAGCCCAAGCCGTCCAAGCCAGCGAGTGGCCTGCGTGACCACGCTGCGCGTCCCCTCCCCACAGAGCCAGGGCAGAACGACCCCTGCGCCCGGGAGAATCGCCGAGCGGAGGAGGGGATGGACCTCGCGTCCCAAGCCGCCGCTCGAAACGAGGACAAGACGCTCGCAGCGGTCGGGAAACTGATAGGCGAACTGCATCGCGATCCCGCCGCCGAGGGAGTGTCCGACCAGAGTCCCGCGTTCGAACCCCAGCGCACCGAGCAGGTCCCGCAGCATGTTCGCGTAGCTGCCCAGAGAGTAGTCGCCGTGCGGCTTCGAGCTGTCGCCGTGGCCAATGAGGTCGGGTGCCACGATCGTGTAGCGCTGACGCATGCCCCAAGCGACCTCTTCCCAGGTGGAAGAGTTCCCGGCGATTCCGTGGATGAGAACAAGCAAGGGCCCACTGCCGGCGGTGCGAAAACTGATCCGGTGTCCGTGCAGCGTGATCTCGGATTGGTCCATTCCCCCCTCCATCTTTGGGCGCGTCCCCACGCCCGGGTCGCGGGGCCGGAAGGTAGCCGAGTCCCATGGCCCGCCAGAGCCCCGATCGCAGGACCCGCCCGCCCGAACGGTGCGTGCTTCCGGCTCTTCTCGTGCGGCAGCCGACCCGAGCTCGGCCGAGCTCGAGGTGCGTCGGCGACCTGCCGGCCCGCTTACTGCGCGTGCACTGCCTTCCGAGCCCCAGCCGGCTGCACCCGTCGGTGCGCAGGCCGGCCTGCAAGGAGCTCCTTGGCGATCTTGCCCACTTCTTCATTGACCTTCCGGATCAGGTCGTACATCGCTCCGATCCGGGCTTCTTGGACCTTGCGGGCGCCTTTCACTGCATCCTCGAAGAGGTCGAGTCGCTCGAGTACGTCGAGGGGCAGGTTCGCGATCGCTTTGTGAATCTCCTCCACCGAGCTGGCTCCATCCTCGATTTCCCTCTGTACCAGCTCGACGAGCTTGGTCATCTCGGACCGGACCTCGCCCGTCTTCCTTTTGCCCCGGGCCATGACCCCTCCCTACACCTGCGGCGTTGCCAAGAACTGGCGGTGCATCGAACATGCCACCCTGTGGGGGCCTCGGGGACGCGGGAAGAAGGTCGCGGCCACCTCGCAGGAGGGGGTGTGGCTCAGGTTCCCAGAACCGCGAGAGAGGG
>DOUU01000495.1:0-133 GCA_003520425.1 Deltaproteobacteria bacterium | reverse complement strand
CCGCATTCGATGCGGCGGCCAGCGGATACGACCGCACGCGCCAGCAGCTCGTCCCCTGCTTCGACGCCTTCTACGAGACGCTGGTGGAGCGCCTCCCATTCAGGAGCGGGGATGCACCGCGAATCCTCGACCT
>DOUU01000176.1 GCA_003520425.1 Deltaproteobacteria bacterium | reverse complement strand
TCGTGCGCGATGCCCGCGGCGAGCGTCCCGATCGCTGCCATCTTCTCACCTTGGGCGAGCTGCAGGTCCTTCTGTCGCAACTCGGCCGTGCGCTCCTCGACGAGTTCGTGCAGGTGTGCGGCCAAATGCTCCGCCTTGTCCATCGATTGGACCAGGCGGCCCACCAGCACGCCGGAAATCACGATCACGACACCCAGGTACCCGAAGGGAAGCAAATAAGGCGCATCGTAGAGCTTCGCGACCACGGCACAGTCGCTGAGCCCGACGCACAACCAGACGACGAGCGTCGCCAGGACCGGCTTCACCCGAAGGTCAGGGCGGGAGAGGTTCTGGAAATAGAGCGCCATCACGTAGAGGAAGAAACCGGTGAGGCACGTGATCGCGAGGCTCCCGTAGACACTGATCTCCGACTCGACGAATTCCCTGCTGAAGCGGCCGACGTGGTGAATGATCGGTCTGTCCGTGAAGAACCAGGGCGTGAACAGCGCGAAGGCGGCGTACAGCGGGGCAAAGATCCCTGCCATATAGACCAGGAGGGGACGTTCGAGCTTCAGGTAGGCGAGGCTGAATTTCGTAAAGCAGACCATCACTGCCGCGAAGAATGCGATCTGCAGTCCCTGGTGGAAGGCGCCCTCGCTGGCCGTCCGCGTGGCATAGAAGGCGGGGCCGCTCAAGGCGAACCCCGCGACCGCAAAAGCCATGGCCGCGAACCAGAAGTGTTCGTGGGCACTGCGGCGCAACGCGAAGATCGAGCCGTGGAAGAGCGCCGTGTAGAGTGCGACGGTCGCTGTCGCGAGCGCCGCCTTCGTGGCAAAATCCATCACATCTCTTATCGCATGCCCGCCCGACGGCTTGAACCAGGCGAGAACGGACTGCCCGTCGCGGAGCCCGGCGTGGGGTTATGATCCGCGCGATGACGCTTGTGGGATTGTTCCTCGTTGCCGCGGGCGGCTACGCCCTGGGCCGGATCTTGCTCGGCTACGCTCGCCCGGTGCAGCCGCCCGTCCTGCTCTCGCGCCAAGAGTGGGCCCTTGTCGACGCCGCCGCCCAGACCCTCTTCCCCCCTGGAGGCGCCATTTCCGTGTCCGGTCGCGAGGCAGGGATCCCCGCCTTTGTGGATCGCTACGTGGCCGCGGTGCCGCGACATTTGCGGATCCTGATGCGACTGCTCTTCTTTCTGATCGAACACGCAACCGTGTTGTTTCCTGCAACGGGAGGCCTCCTCGGCGGGGGTATGCGCCGCTTCTCTCGCCTCTCGCCGGACCAGAGGATCGCCGCTCTTGCGGGCTGGGAGCGCAGCTCGCTATTCGCTCGGCGCCTTGTCTTCACGAGCCTGCGGGCGATCCTCACCATGGGCTACATGTCCTCCCCCGTCGTGCTGCGCGCCCTCGGCCTTGCGCCGCGTGAAATCCCGACGCCGATCTGTGAAGCCGACCTTCTCTACCCCCGCATCGGCGCCTTGCCGCAAACGATCGCTCTGCGTGCGGCCGACCTAACGCCTCCCAGCGATGGAACGCCGCTGGGCCCGTCGGGTCCGCTGCGGGCAGACTACGCGCAGGGTGCGCGGCCGTGACTGCGGGTCTGCCCGAGGGCGAGGTCCGCGTCTTTGCGCAATACAGCGAAGACTTTCGCGAGCAAGCCGACGTCGCGGTCGTGGGCTCGGGCCCTGGCGGCGCGGTGGTTGCGAAAGAGCTGGCTGAGGCCGGCAAACGCGTGGTGTTGCTGGAAGAAGGGCCGCCCTTCACCCCGGCAGATTACGAGTGGGACGGAGCACGCTCGATGACCCGAACGCTGCGTGAGGGAGGCGTGCGCGCGACGCGCGGATACGTGATGCCGACGATGCAAGCGATCTGCTTGGGGGGCGGCTCGCTCGTGAACTCGGCGATCTGTCCACGCGCGCCGGATTTTGCGCTCGAGCGCTGGTGCACGCAGTTTGAACTCGCCCATACGACGCTCACGGACCTGAGCCCCCACTACGAGTCCGTCGAGAAGTTCCTCGGGATCGCGCCCACCCCCGAAAATGTCCTAGGAGCGCGCAATCTGCTCTTTCGGCGCGGCTGCGACGCCCTCGGCTACTCGAGCGAGCCCATCCCGCGGAATGTGCGCGGGTGCCGAGGCAGCGGCGAATGCTTCACCGGTTGCCGGAGCCGCGCAAAGCAAAGCATGGACATCTCCTATGTGCCCGCGGCGATGCGCGCCGGCGTGCGCGTGCGGACGAGCGTGCAGGTCCAGGAGGTGGTCTCGGAGGGGCGCCGGGCCCACGCGGTCGTAGGACGGGTGGTGGCTCCATTCACGGGGCGACCCAGCTACCGGTTCGAGGTGCGCGCGAAGGTGATCGTGCTCTCGGCCGGCTGCATGGCCACGCCCGTCCTCCTCCAGCGCAGCGGGGATCTTGCGAACTCCTCGGACCAGGTGGGCCGGAATCTGCANNGTCGGGCCAGGTGGGCCGCAATCTGCAATTTCATCCCGGTGTCGCGATCCAGGGGATCTTCCCCGAGCGCACGGACCCGCAGTTCGGCGCGACCCAGGGCTACCAGTCGCTTCACTTCCTGCGCGAAGGATTCAAGCTCGAGACGCTCTGGGCGCCGCCGGGCGTGCTGGCGGTGCGCACGCCAGGCTTCGGCCATGATTTGAAGCGCCGCTTGGCCGAGATCCCGTACTCCGCGACCTGGGACGCCATTTCGAGTTGTCACGCCTCCCTCGGCACGGTGCGTCCACGCCGCGGCACGCTCGACCCTGCGCTGCTCTGGCACCTCGATGAGCGCGACACNNACTGCGCTGATTTGGCACCTCGATGAGCGCGACATGCCGATCCTTCAGCGGGCCCTCTGGGTGCTGGCGGAGATTTTCTTCGCGGCGGGCGCCCGCAAGATCCTGCCGGGAGTGCATGGCGTGGCGGACGAGCTCCACTCGCTAGGCGAAGCCGAGCTCCTGCGCTCGAAGAAGCTCCGCCCGGAGGACCTTGTGTGCGGTGGCAACCACGCGTTCAGCACCGCCCGCATGCATGGGGACCCGCGGCGGGGAGTGGTCGACGAATACGGAAAGTGCCACGATCTTGACAACCTGTGGATCGCCGACACGAGCGTGTTCCCCCAGAGTCCGTCCGTGAACCCGATGCTCACCTGCATGGCGCTCGCCCATCGCACCGCGCACGCCATCGCAGACCGGGTGTAGGGCAGGGGTTCCCCAAGATGGGCGATCCGCACGAGAAGGCCGGACAAGCAGCCGCGGACTTAGCGGTCTTTCCGCCGGACGCGCCTTGGCGCAATCCCGAGCCCGGCCATCTGATCGGCCGGGGTCACCCGGTTGGCGACCTCCTCGACGCCCATGAGTGGCGGGTGCTGGAGGAGCGCAACGGCTATCTGCTCCTCGACTGCGCGCTTCCCGCCAAACTGCGCAACTTCCGCGGCTCCCTGTTCGGCGGCTTCACGCCTGTGTATGTCGATCTCGTGGCGCTGCACACCTTCCGGGCCGGGAGGGCACGAGGCTCGCCCCGCCACCCCCTTGTGACCGTCAACATGCGGACGGACTACTTCGAGCCCGTCGTATCCGATCGCTTCCGCATCGAGAGCGAGGTCGTCCACCGGCGTGGGCGGACCTGCCTTGTGCAGACGCGGTTCTTCGACGAGCACGGGACGCTGTTGGTTTTTGCCCTCACCACCCTGCGAGAACTCGCCTAGCCCGCCCGGAGCTGCAGCGAAGGCTCTACACCCGCTGCCATGTCCAGCCGATAGGCAGGCGGCCCCCGTCGAGGAGCCCTTGTATGCGTCTGCTTGCGACTTTGGTGATGGGGATCACGGTCGCCCTTCCGCTTGCTGCGAGCGCCGACAGCCCTGGCGCATCCCCGCCCTCGCTCAACGGGAAGGCGATGACCGCAGACCGCAACGGCGCCGTCCACGTGGCCGAGTGCAGGCGGATCGCCAAGCAGATCATCCACTTCGAAAACGTGAAGGCCATGGCCCAAGACCGAAGTGACGCGGGTTGGGAGGCTGCCACCCAGCAGCACATCGCCCAGCTCGAGGGCCGCTGGAATGATCGTTGTTACGACGGCGTCGATGAGTGGCAGGTGGCCTTCAACAACCTGCTCAAGACCGCAGCCGAGGCAGCGATCCGCTACTTCACTTGGAGGGGCTTCTAGCCCGCCCGCCCTCGACGGCGCGCCTCAAGCTCCGGGACCTACGCGTCGAAGCCGCAGAAGGGTCGGCCCCGCCGAGGGACCAAGGAGCGGTCCGGCCCGCTGCCGCCGCCTTCTCGCTCCGGCGCAGGGGGAGGCCAAGAGTCGGGCATGCACCCCTACGTCTTGATCCCGCTCAGTGCGAGCATTATCGCTGCGCTTTCTGCCAGCATGATCTGGACGCCGGATCCGACCCAGAAAGCGAACCGCCTCGCCGCGACCCTGATGGCGGGAACCCTCCTGTGGGCGGTGTGTGAGGTGTTCTGGAACACCTGCCCGCGTGCGGACGTCGCTCTTTGGCTCGTCCGAGCCTCCGCGTTCGGGTGGGTCTTTACCGGGCCTGTGGCCCTGCACCTTCTTCTCGAGATCACGGGGATCGATGCGCCAAAGTGGAGCCGCTGGCTGCCGGCGCTCTACGCCGCGGCGGGTATTTTCCTTGCCCTCGACCTGTGCACTCCATGGATCCACCCCGGGGTGGTGCGCACGAGCTGGGGCTGGGGCTACCGGCTCGGACCCGCCTACGCCGGCTTCTATCTCTTTACGGTGTCGGGGGCGGGAGGCGCGATTGCCCTCGGTGTGCGCTCGTACCGGAGCTTCATGTCGCCGGGCGAGCGCAGCCAGGCCCGTGCGATCGCCCTCGGCATCGTCGTGCCTCTCGTCGTGGCCTCACTCACCGACGGTCTTCTGCCTCTTTTCAACGTCCAGCTGCCGCGGCTCGGCACGGCTTCCTTTTCCTTCCTCGGCCTCACGATGGCGTGGAGCTTCCAGCGCTTTGGCTACCCGTTCCCAGCACCCAGTGCATTCGCCCGAGAGATCCTGGAGACGCTTCCCGATGGGGTGGCGCTCTTGCGTCTCGACGGCAGGGTGCGCACCGTGAACGAGGGCTTCGCGCGGCTCGCTGCAGCGCACCCCGAGCGGCTGATCGGGGTGCCGGTTTCCCAGCTGCTCACGGTCTCGCCGTCGGAATCCCTCCGGGAACCCGACGACCAGGTCTGCGAGCTCCTGCCGGCCCAAGGCCACCGAATCCCGGTTTCCATCTCGTCCTCGCTCTTGCGCGACAAACAGGGCTCACCCATCGGACTCGTCGTCGTCGTGCGAGACCTTCGGGAAGTGGTGACTCTGCGCAATCGGCTCGTCACCTCGGCTCGCCTTTCGGCCATCGGGGAGCTCGCCGCTGGCATCGCCCATGAGATCAACAATCCGATCGCGTTCATTCGGGCGAACCTGAGCCTGCTGCGCAGCCACTGGTCCGCACTCTGTGGGCTCCTCAAGGACAAGGGCGCCGCGGGCCCCGTCGCCGAGTTGCTCGAGGAGGGGAACGAGCTGCTGGAGGAGTCGATCGAAGGCGTCGACCGTGCAGCCACCTTCGTGCGCGATGTGAAGGGGTTCTCGCACGCCGGTCGCGGCGAGCGCGAGCTCGTCGATCTCAACACCCTGCTGGAAAACGTCCTCCGCGTGGCTGCCCCGCAGCTGCGCCACCGCGCCCGCATCGAGCGATGCTTTGCTGATCTTCCTCCGGTCTCCTGCGCACAGCAGGAAGTCAAGCAGGTGCTCCTCAACGTGGTGCTCAACGCGGGGCAGGCGCTCGGACCCGACGGCGGCGAGATCCGGCTGTCGACGCAGGTGTGGGGATCGGAGGCGGTCGTCACCATCGAGGATGACGGATGCGGGATCCCCGCCGAAGCGATCGAGCGGCTATTCGACCCCTTCTTCGCGACCAAGCCCCGAGGAGAGGGCACCGGGCTTGGGCTCGTCATCTCCTATGAGATTGTGCGCAAGCACGGGGGCGATATCGCGGTCGAGTCCGAGCTCGGCCGCGGGACCACCGTGCGCATCCGCCTGCCGATCGCGTCCGCCTAGTACTGGGCGAAGAAGTCCAA
>DOUU01000271.1 GCA_003520425.1 Deltaproteobacteria bacterium | reverse complement strand
CGGCTCCTGCATGGTCGTGGTCGCGACGGACGCGCCGCTCAATGCGCGCGCGCTGAAGCGCCTTGCCGCGCGCGCCCTGCTGGGGCTCGCCCGCACCGGCAGCTCGGCCTCCAATGGCAGCGGCGACTACGCGATCGCCTTCTCGACCGCTGCCGAGGCGCGCATCCACACCGAAGACAGGGCGCTGACGCGTAAGACGGAAGTGGTCACCACGCTGGCGATGTCACCTCTGTTCGAGGCCGCGATCGAGGCCACGGAGGAAGCGGTCTACAACTCCATGCTCAAGGCGACGACGACGACCGGAAACGGACACAGCATCGAGGCGCTGCCGATCGAGCGGACGGTGGAGATTCTCAAGGAGCATCGGGTGATTCGTTGAGTGGCGAGGGAATGACACCGCACCGCCAGCGCTGGCTGCCGAGTGCTCTGCTCGCCGCCGGCCTCGCTGCGCCCTGTGCCTGCGCATGTGCGGCCGAAGGGCCGCCGCGCTTTCAGGTAGCCGCGCCGCAGGCCGCGCTGAGCTTCGTCGTATACGGCGACACGCGCTTCACCAGGCGCGAGCACGTGGCGAATGCGCTGGCCCGCCGCGCGCTCGTCGCGCGCATTGCGGGCGAGAACCCGGCGGCGATCCTCGTCGGAGGCGACCTCGTCTACGAAGGCAGCGACCCCGACGACTATGAGCTCTACCGCAGCGAGACGGCGGAGTGGGCCCGGCGGGAGATCCCGGTGTTCCCCGCCCTCGGGAACCATGAATTCCGGGGCTGCGGCGCCAAGCCCGATGACAGCTCCTGCCTCGAGAACTGGTGGCGCACCTTCGAAGCGCTGCCGCTGCGCCCGTACCGCTGGTACTCGGTGGCCATCGGCAGCTCCCTGCTGGCGCTGGTCCTCGACTCCGAGGCACCGCTCAGGCCGGGGAGCGAGCAGCGCACCTGGCTCGAGCGTCAGATCACCGAGGCCGACGCTGACGGTCGCATCCGGTTCGTCCTCATCCTCATGCACTACCCGCCGGTGCGGGACCCGGTCTTCCCGCGCGGCAAGGATGAGGAAGAGGTGCAGCGCTACCTGTCGACGGCGGCACCGCGGCTCCGGGCGCGGGTGATCGTCGTCGGCAGCCACGTGCATAACTACGAGCGCTTCGACCGCAACGGCGTCACCTACCTCGTGAGCGGGGGCGGCGGGGCGGAGCCGCTTCCGGTCCTGCGGATGTCGGGCGAGCTGTCGAGGCTCGGGACGCGTGTGAACTTCCACTACCTGCGCTTCACGCTGCAGGGCGAGCGGCTGACCGGCACGATGGTGCGCTTCGATGCGAGCGATGCGGCGCACGAGCCATGGAGCGAGCCGGATCGATTCGAGGTCAGCAGCCGGTAGAAAGGGCCACCGCAGTGCCTCCCAGGACTCTGGACGTCTGCGGCGCAGGGCGTCTGGCACGTGATGCGGCCCGCCGCCGTCGATAGAGCCAGCAAAGCAGCGCCAGGAGGCTGATTTCGACAGGGGCTCCTCGCGATTCTGCCCCGCCGCGCCGTAAGTGGCTGATCTGACACTGCCCGCAGGGGTGCGCCTCTCATAGGTAACAGCAACGATTGATAGGCAGGGCATCCGGTGCTCAGCTTCAACCGAGGCTTGGAGAAGGCGGAGGGTTTGCACAAGTGGCCGGACGCGAGGAGCGCGAGAAACCCAGCGGTGACGATGCGAGTGATGTTGCCAGTTGCGTGCGCCAGCTCAATCAGACGATTGGAGAGCTGGCCAGGCGCTACGGGGCAGCCTCGGTCGTGGTGGCGCTGACGGAAGTGATGGGCTGCGCATCCTGCGCAACAGACAGTGTTGAGCGCGGGGCAAGTATCCGGGCGCTGATGGACCGGATAAGCATCTCTCGATAACCGCATTGGTGCGTCTGCCGGATCGATCACCGTGCCCGCGCCGGCTCGCTGCAAGCGCCTGTCAGCCAGCGCCGCTACTTCGGGGAACTTCCATGCGCCACTCCTCTCCCGTCGATGTGCAAGGCCACGTCAGCCCCGGCTTCGAGGCCGTGCGTGATGCCTTCATCCAGAACTTCTCCCGCCGCCGGGAGCTCGGTGGCGCCTGCTGCGTCTACCACCACGGCGAGAAGGTGGTCGACATCTGGGGCGGGAGCCGCAACGAGTCGACCGGCGAGCCCTGGGAAGAGGACACCATGGTGCTCATCTGGTCGGCGACCAAGGGCCTCGCGGCGATGACCCTGGCCGTCGCGCATTCGCGCGGCTGGCTCGACTACGAGGAGCGCGTCGCCAGGTACTGGCCGGAGTTTGCTCAGCAGGGCAAGGAGAACATCACGGTCCGCCAGCTCCTGGCACACCAGGCAGGACTCTTCGCCTTCGACGAACCGGTGGACAGGAGCGTGGTCGCCGATCCCGATCGCCTGGCCGCCGTTCTCGCTCGTCAGAAACCCGCCTGGGAGCCCGGATCGCGGCAGGGCTATCACGCGCTCACGCTCGGCTTCTATCAGGGCGAGCTGCTCCGCCGCACCGATCCGCAGCACCGCACGCTCGGGCAGTTCTTCCAGGATGAGATTGCGACACCCCTGGGACTCGATGTCTACATCCGTCTCCCGGAGTCCATCGCGAACTCGCGGCTGGCCACGCTCGCGAGCCCGAATCTGATCACGAGGCTTCTCAAGTTCCCGATCCGACTGACGATCGCGTCGTTGAACCCCCACTCGAACATCTATCGCGCGCTGATCGCGAACCCCGGTGCGGCGATATCGCTCGACGAGCGCACCCTCTACGCGCGCAACCTCGAAGTGCNNGGCGGAGGCGTCGGCACGGCGCGCGGCATCGCGCGGGCGTATGGCGTGTTCGCAACCGGCGGACGTGAGCTGAGTTTGCGCCCCGAGACGTTGCAGGCGCTCACTGCACCCGCGGTCCCCCCGACACACGGCTTCTATGACGAGTGCCTGAAGGGCGAGACGCGGTTCCTGCTGGGCTTCATGAAACCCAGCCCGGCATTGCCCTTCGGAAGCGTACGCGCCTTCGGCGCACCCGGGGCGGGAGGGTCTCTCGGCTTCGCGGACCCCGACGCCGGCATCGGCTACGCGTACGTCACGAGTCAGATGGGAGCGACGCTCATAGGAGACCCGCGCGATGTGGCGCTGCAAGAGGCACTCCGGAGTGCCATTCGGGCGTCGTCGGACCGCGCGCGTGCTGCGGCCTGACAAACGGCGGCCGGCAGTGTCCGCGCGCGGCCGCTGTAGCGCGGCGCCGGGCGCTGTAAGCTCGCGGTACGAATGACACGTCGGGCCACGACCACCCCGCTGTGCGACGCGTACGCCCGGGCGCTGCTCGGCAGCCTCATCCTCGCGTTCGGCAGCGCATGGGCTGCGCCGACGGCGGCCCCGGGAGCGCCCGACGCCGACGCGATCCTGCGCCGCGCGTTCGAGGAGTATCGCGCGAGGAGCTCCCAGTCCTCGGTCGCGATGACCGTGCACCGCCCGGAGTGGGAGCGGCACCTCGAGATGAGGGTATGGACGCGCGGCGAGGACGATGCGCTGGTGCGCTTCCTCGCCCCGCCCAAGGATGCCGGCAACGCGACCCTCAAGGTCGGCGAGAACATCTGGGTCTTCAATCCGAAGCTCAATCAGGTGATCAAGCTGCCGGTCAGCATGATGAGCCAGTCGTGGATGGGCTCGGACTTCTCCTACAACGACCTGTCGAAGTCCGAGGAGCT
>DOUU01000057.1:204-3071 GCA_003520425.1 Deltaproteobacteria bacterium | reverse complement strand
AGGCGCCCCTCGACCGGGCGCGGGCCGGGGAGCGCGCTTTGCTTACGTGCAGCGCCACCGCGCGCTCCCCGCGCAGGCCGGGAGTCCGCTCGGTCTCTCCTTCGCCGCTGCGAAGGCGGGCGGCGTTAGCCGATCTTCCCGACGAGCTGGAACGCGATCACGAGGCCGTAGATCGCGATCGACTCGATCAGCACCATCCCCAGGATGTAGTTCACGAACATCGAGCCTGCAGCTCCGGGGTTGCGCGCAATGCCCGCGGTCGTGTTGCCGGCGGTCAGGCCCTGGCCGATTCCACAGCCAAAGCCTGCGAGTCCGATCGCAAGGCCGGCGCCAAGCGCGGGCCCCAGAGTGCTCGCCGACTCGCCTCCCTGTGCGGCCGACGCGGTGAGCGGCAGGAGGGCCGCGGCCAGGGTCCAGAGGGCGAGCTTCGCAAATTTTCGCATGACGATCGTCTCCTTGTGACCGCGCAGCCTCGAGCCCTCTAGTGGGCCTCTTGGAGCGCCAGGTTGATGTAGATCATGGTAAGCAGCGCAAAGACGAAGGCCTGAAGGCAAGCCACCAGCAATCCCAGGCCGAGGAAGATCGCGGGCACGACCGGTGGAACGAGGAGCAGAAACACGCCCACGACGGTGTGATCCGCGAACATGTTGGCGATGAGGCGGATGCTGAGCGTCAGCATGCGCGCCGCATCGAGAATCGTCTCGAGGGGGAAGAAGAGCCAGCAGAGCGCTCGCACGTGGATGTGTCTTCCGCCCACGTGCCAGGTGTAGAAGCTCGGCCCCATGTACTTGATGAGGTAGTTCTTGAGACCGTGCTCACGGATCCCCACGTAGTTGAAAAGAACGTAGGAAATGACCGCCCAAGCGCCTGCGACGTTCACGTCATTCGTCGCGCCCGCGCCGCCCGGCACGAGACCCAGCAGGTTCGACACAAGAATGAAGAAGAACATGGCGCCGACGAACGGAAACCAGCGCCTCCACTCCGGTCCCATCGTCTGGCGAGCGAGCGACGTGAGCCCCGCGACCAGCACCTCGAAGACGTTCCGGAGGGTGACGCCCTCGTCGGGCACGATGCCGCCACCCGCCGCAGCAATGCGCCGGCGCACCGCAAAGCCCGCGGCCACGAGCAGAGCGGCGGCGAGTGCCACGCGCGCGAGCACCCCGACGGCATGCGGCGACCCGAGGATCCCGGCGGTGCTCATCGCTCCTCTTGCTCCGCCGGATCACGCTCGCGCGCGAGCCAGGGGTTCCAGGCCTCCCAGCTCGGATCGTCGGGGGGAGGTCCCGGTGGCGGGGTCCCGATCGGCGGCCGCGCACGCCACGCCCCCAGGATCGCGGCCGGGACGATCGTCGACAGCCCGAGCACGAGGCCGACGGGCTGGGCGCCCGCGCGCAGCGAAAGGGCGATCGCCCCTGCGAGCACCACAAAACGCAGGGCGAAGCCCGCGACCCAGGCGTGACCGACCCCGAGGTCGCCGGCGAACAGGCGCTGGCTCCCGCTTCGGAGCACCCGGAAATTCACGCCCTCGATCCCCGCCCCGAGGGCCAGGCTCGTGGCGAAGGCGGGACCCGCCGCCGCGTAGCCCACCGCGACCGCACCGGCGGCTATCGCAAGGTTCAGGCGTTCGATGGAATCGAGCTGCAAACGACCCTCAGTGCTTCGCAGTCCCGCCGCCCGGTGGTCCCTCGTCGAAAAGCTTGCGCATGCGAAACAGGCGCAGGACGAAGGCTCCGAACCCGAGGAGCGTGCCGACGATCAGCCAGCGCGGCGAGCTCCCGAAGTGCGCGTCGGCCCAGTAGCCGACGCCCGCTCCGATGGCGATCGCGAAGACCGCCTCCAGGGCCCCCTGGTATGCGGCCGCTCCGCGTCGTGCCATCTCTTCGCGGGACGGGCCATCTCCGCTCACTCTCGTGCGCTTTCAGCCATTCGGACAAACGCCCGGCGCAAGCCCGCGCGCCGAAAAACGGGCGGCACCATAGCCGACGCTCCCCTCTGCCTCAACGCACCCGCGCCGCGAGGCGAAGGGCGGCGCGGGCGGCAGCGACCGTTTTTCGGACGTCGGACGGGCGGTGCGCCAGGGAGACGAAGCCCGCCTCGAAGGAGGAGGGCGCAAGGTAGATGCCCTGCTCAAGCATCGATGCGAAGAAGACCCGGAACCTCTCGGCGCTGGCCTTCTTCGCCTCCTCGAAGTTGCGAACGGGGCCGGGGTGGAAGAAGAACCCGAACATCCCGCCGAGGCTTTCGGCCGTGAGTTCGACCCCGGCCTCCTGTGCGGCCTCGCGCAGGCCGACGACGAGCGCCGAGGCGCAGGCTTCGAGCCGATCGTACACGCCGGGTCGCCGCAGCTGCCGCAGCGTCTCGAGCCCTGCCGCGACGGCGAGCGGGTTTCCCGAGAGCGTTCCCGCCTGGTAGACAGGACCTTCTGGCGCAATCTTCGTCATCAGCTCGGCGCGCCCGCCGTAGGCCGCCGCCGGAAGGCCACCCCCCACCACCTTCCCGAGGCAGGTCAAATCCGGCCGGACACCGAATCGTGTCTGCGCTCCTCCGAACGCGACGCGAAATCCCGTCATCACCTCATCGAAGATGAGAAGGGCGCCGTGCGCGTCACACAGGCTGCGCAAACCCTCCAGGAATCCGGGCTGCGGGGGAACGAACCCCATGTTGCCCGCGACGGGCTCGACGATCACGCCCGCGATCTCGTCTCCCCAGCGTTCGAACGCGCTCGCGACCGCCTCCGGGTCGTTGTAGGGCACCTGCACGGTGAGCGAACTGAAGCACGCAGGGACGCCCGGGGAGCCCGGGATGCCGAGCGTCGCCACGCCGCTTCCGGCTCCGACCAAGAGCGCGTCGGCGTGGCCGTGGTAGCA
>DOUU01000057.1:0-126 GCA_003520425.1 Deltaproteobacteria bacterium | reverse complement strand
GCTCGTGCCGCGCGACGCTGCGGCACGGACGGCGCGCACGACATGCGGCTCGGCGTGGCCGAGGATGAGCGGACCCCAGGAGAGGACGTAATCGATGTAGACGTTGCCGTCTGCGTCCCATACCCG
>DOUU01000320.1:3370-7786 GCA_003520425.1 Deltaproteobacteria bacterium | reverse complement strand
GCCTCGACCTCCTGCGCTACTGCGAGGTCTAGCGACTCGAACAGGTCCCACTGCGACCCAGGAAGCAGTGGGGGAGGAACCGCCATTCACAGCCAACGTCGACGGATGCTGATGCCCTGAAGAGGCCGATCCGCGACCAGCTCGCGAGGAGAACATGTCCCTGCTCTACGATGTAGCCCTCCTCACGGCGATCGGTCTCATCGGATGGGTTGCGGCCGCCGTTGCGACGGACCAGACCCGCCGCAGGAGACCGTGGTGGGTTGTGGTCCTGGCGATGGCCGCGCTTTCGTGGTCCTTCGGAGAACTTCTGTTACGGCATGCGGCGACGCCCTCGGAATTGCTGGTGGCCCGCCGCATCCTGTTCGCGGGCGCGTGCGCCCTGCCGGCGGCGTGGGTCTGGTCTGCCCTGAGCAGGGCGCATCCCGATGCCGTCGCGTGGCCAAGGCGCGTCTTTTTTCTGCTCGTCCTCCCGAGCCTAGTCCTGTACGCATGCCTCTACGTGGCGCCAGGGGGAGAGCTCGTCAACGGGTACGCCGTCCCCCCGCGACACGGACCCCTTTTTCTCGCGAACGCCGTGTATTCTTGGGCGCTTATCGCGATCGGCACGGTTCCCTTGATCCGTGCGGCGCGCCGAAGCGCGGAACATCAGCGTCGGCGGCTGGCACTCATTCTTGCGATCCCATTCTTACCAGCGATCGCAAACGGCACATACGTGCTCGTGCCGTCTTCGCCATGGGACCTGATGCCCGTGGCACTCGGCATCTCCGCCCTGCTCTTCCGCTTCTTGATCGTTGATTTCGATTGGAGGGCGTACCAGCCCGAGGCCGCACGCGCCGAGGTTGTCGCTCAGACCCGTGTCGGCGTTCTGGTCGCCGATCTCACCGGGCACGTCGTCGACTGGAACGCGGCCGCCTTGCGGATCCTCGGTACTTCCCAGGTGGAAGGCCAACCCCTACGCGCCCTCCTCGAGCAGGCGAGCGCGCGCCGGGGCCGAGAGATCGAGGTGCATGAGTTCCCTCTCGAACGTCAGGGACAGCTCTACGCCAGCGGCGCCGTGGTGACCGACCGGTCGGAGATCCGACGGGCGGAGCTGCAACTCGAAATGAAGACGCGCGTCGAGGCGCTTGGGTATCTCGCCACAGCGGTCGCCCACGAAATCAACAACCCCTTGAGCTACCTCTCTGCCAATCTTGTCCTGCTCGATCGGCTCGTCTCTCCGCTCGCCACCTTGGCGGCGACGGAGACCTTGCCCGAGCGACTGCAACCACTCGCTGTCGATGCCGACCAGCTGATCGCAGATGCGCGCGAGGGCGCCGAACGCATCCAGCGGATTGTCGAGAAGCTTGTGAGTTCGGCGCAGGCAGAGGGTTCAGAGGATGAGTCCGGGCTCCTCGACATCCGCTGCGCGGTCGAAAAGGCGGTCGCATTGGGGGAGCTTGGCGAGAGGCAAAAGGCATTCATGGCACTCGCCCCGCCTCCCCTCCCCCGGGTCCTCGCTTCGGAGAATGACGTCACCCACATCGTTCTCCAGCTCATCCTCAACGCAAGGCAGATGGGGGGCGAGGACGTGCCGATCGAAATCGAGTTCCATCCCTTGGACGGTGGTGTCGCGGTGCGCATCGCGGACCAAGGCCCGGGCATCTCCGAACGCGATCTCCCCCACGTGTTCGAGCCGTTCTTTACGACGCGGCGACCGAGTTCGAATCTCGGCCTCGGGCTGAGCCTGTGCTGGGAGCTCGCGCGACGCAACGGCGGTCGACTCGATGTCGCGAATCGCCCGGAAGGCGGAGCGATATTCACCCTCTGGCTCCCGGGTGCGGGGCAGAGCTGCTAGACCGAGGGTCGGGGTGGACGGGGCCCGCATCTTCGCAGATCCCGCCGGTGGAAGCTCGTCCTCCGGGGCAAAAAACGCCGTCTTCGTTTTCTGATCCGAGTGCGCTTGGTTACCAATAGTGCGCCATCAGTTCCTTCGCCCAGCTGGGCTCTCGCAGCGGACCACGCGGCGCAAAACCAGACATGTAGGGTTTTATATCCAGCACCGGCGACCCTTCGATCGCGTCAAGGCCGTGGACGCGAATGCTAAGACCCTCTACCGCCAACAATCGACACGTGGTGACACCGAGCCGATTGGGGCGGTCCTTTGCGCGTTGTGCAAAGATTCCGACGAGCGGCCAGTCCGGTCGGCCGCGGGGCCTGCGCGCGCCCACCTCCTCCCTCTTATCCGCAGGAGCGTGAAAGTAATAGACCACCTCAATGTGGGAGAAGGCGTCGAGACCCAAGAGAGCTTCCGGCCCGAACCGATTCGGATCGAGCGCGATGCTTGCTGCAACCCCGTCCCATCCATCGTCGGTTGCCTCAGCACGGCTGCTCCGCACAATGCCGATCGGGTGAAGCGTCACGAGATCCATGCAGTGTCCCTCTCCCCGATTGCTCTACAACCGCAGGTTCCGTGACTCGGCTCCTTGGGTCACGCGACAAGCACCTTTGCGGCCCCATTGCCCGGGGGCAGCGTACATGAGCTTTTGGGCGCCCGGATCCCGGCGGAGTGGCCCTTTCGGCGGCGCTCCCTTCTTGCCGTAGTCGGGCCCGGCGAACCCTGCGAACCCGCCACGGGGACCGCACCCCCGTCGGGGAAGCCGAATTTTTTGGGGCCGAGAAGACAGGGGGGGCCGGACCCCACGTAACCATTCTCCCCTCTGCCGCGTACTTATACAGGGAACACAGCAACCCATGAGGCAGCCGGCGCCGCGAGCCTACTGAGCGAATCCTTCCCACCGGAATCCAAACGCTGAAGGTGGGCTCGGGCGCCGGCTTTTCTGCCGCGATCGTTGCCGTGGCCCGATGATTTCGGCGTGAGCGTCCGGGTTTGTGCGAGCGCCGGCACCGGAGGTTTCCAGCGATCTCCCCCCTACGGATCACTGCCCGGCGCCGGCCTCGCACAGTCCGCCTCGAGAGGTGAGCAGGCACCTCGGAGACGCTTTTGGAAAAGACGCAAGCGGGCCCAGCGCCAATAGAGGAGCCTCAGCGTACTCGGGGGCAATGTTCGGCGTTGGGAACGATCCGCGGTGCGCGCCCGAATCCTAGGGCCAGCTGCCAAATCGGCCCGTACTGCAGAGGGGTACCCACGCTGCAACGGCGCTAGAGAGCCTTCGTGACCGCCGGCCAGCGGGCCCTCGCGATGCACAGCGATTCCTGAGACGGTATGCATCGCTGGTCGAGACGCCTGGTGCGAGTCGATGAGCGCTCTCGGCGCCAGTCTGTTTCCAAAGGGTTTTCGCGAACCACGATCATTGGAACACCACGTCGACCCAATAGTTGGAGGAATACCACCCCTGGCTGGGGAAGCTGCTCCCCGAGCCGTAGGCAAACACACCGTCCGAGCCCGACACGCCGTCCGCAAGTGCATGAAGAGGCGGATTGTCGATCCCGGCCGTAGCAAAATAATTCTGGTCGTCGCTGTAGTGCCCCACGTTGGTGTGATACGACGCCACGTAGACGGTATTGGCGGCGATGGACACCGGAGTGGAGAAGTTCACTTGCTGCCAGCCGGTCGCAGTCTCGCCGCTGAAGGTCGCTGATGCCAGCAGCTGACCGGTGCTGGACCATAGGTTTCCGACATGGGTCCCAGTGTTGCCACTCCCCTTGTAGAAGCGGATACCAGTAATCGTTCCTGCGACGTCGCTCTTGAACTTCACCCCCAGCTCTACCGCGCTGTCTGGACCGGAGTCTGCCGTCAGCGGAACGGCATTGCTCGGCCAGATTGTGGAGGTGCTTGATGTAGGGGTGCTGGGTGTGGAGGTGCTTGGCGTAGAGGTGCTTGGCGGGGACACCGTCGGCGTAGTTCCCGGATTGAACACGATGTCGACCCAATAGTTGGAGGCATAAAAGCCGTGGGCCGGGAAGCGGCTGCCAGAGCCGTAGGCATACACACCGTCAGAGCCCGACACGCCGTCTTGCAGTAGATGTACTGGGGGCGTATCCACGCCGCTCTTTACAAAATAGTTCTTGTCGTCGCTGTAGTGTCCCACGCTGGTGTGGTACGACGCCACATAGACCGTGTTAGCGGCGATGGACACCGGAGTGGAGAAATTCACCTGCTGCCAACCGGTGGCGGTCTCGCTGCTGAAGGTCGCGGACGCCAGCAGCTGACCGGTCTCGGACCAAAGGTGACCGGTGTGGGTCCCAGTGTTGCCAATGCCTTTGTAGAAACGAATGCCAGTTATCGTTCCAGCCACATCGGTCTTGAACTTCACCCCGAGCTCGACCGCGCTGTCCGGACCGGAGTCCGCCACCAACGGCACCGCTGTGCTAGGGAACGCGGTCGTCGATGTGGTTGATGTCGACGTGCCCGACGTCGACGTACCCGAAGTCGACGTGCCCGAGGTCGACGTACCCGAGGTCGACGTGCCTGAGGTC
>DOUU01000320.1:0-3344 GCA_003520425.1 Deltaproteobacteria bacterium | reverse complement strand
GTGCTCGGTGCGGCCGAACTCACCGTGAAAATGACAGCGATCGTGGCCAGGGAGCCCGTGCTACCTGGAGCGGTTACAGCAATCGTGCTCGTATAGGTGCCGACTCCAAGGCCGGTCGGGTTCATGGTGACCGTGATCGTGCTCGAAGTGGCCGACGCCGTGCCGTTTGCCGGGGACACCGAGAGCCAGGCAGCGCCGCTTGAAAGGGAGTAGGAGACGGTGCCGGTCGTGCTCTGGACGGAGAAGGTCGTGATCGCTGCGCTTCCCCCCTGCACCGCAGCGCCCGTCAGAGTCGTTGCGGAAACTGTGATCGGGGCAACAAACTGGTAGGAAGGGGAGTCCGGGGAGAACGGCCCGAAGTTATTGTTCGAGTCGTACGCCGCTACCTTGATCACGATCGTGTCGCCGTAGCTACCGGTAACGATGGCTGTGGGCGCAGTCACAAGCTGGTTGGGCGCGGTGGGATAGCCGGTACCGTTGCGGTTCACGAAGACCCCGTACCCCGCGACCGGCCCAGTGGCAGCCGTCCAAGAGAGGCTTGCAGTCGTCCCGCCGACGTTGGTTACTCCGTGAGCAGGCCCAGCGGCCAGCGATGCTGCGCACAGAAGAAGCGAGAATTTGATGACAGGCCAGTTGTGCATGCTGTGCATGTGACCTTCCGCTTACGATTGCTGGAACAATGTCCGTACCGTCCACACGCTTGGACTTCCGTCGTCTTCTCGGCGGCATCGCTGGATCCGCGGGTGACCTTCGTCACGNNCCGTGTGCGTGAGGGGGAGCTTTCTGGTGTGCGTACAAGCGGGCCTAACCGACCTTCTTGGCGCCGCGGTGCAGTTGCTGCGAAGAGATCCTCTCCCAACGTCGAGCGGCACGCGCCAGCCAGACCCCTAGAGGCGCGGTTTGCGTGTCTCCATCTCAGCCTCGCCGCGATTCAAGGCAGGCGAGCGTGATCGCGCAGCAAGCATTCTCGACGCGTCCAGGCTCCAGTCGGGTGGGGTCCCTGGGTCGCAGGCCTGTGGTTCTGGCCGCTCCGACACGAGCGTTGCGTGTGGGGGTGAGGGCCAATGGGGACTCGCTTTTCGAATCGCCCCTTGAATAAAGAGAGCTGTGGCGGATAGGCGTCCGCTCCCAGCCGGGCAAAGCGGTGGACTCCAACTACGGCCACTGGGCGAATGGAGGATCTCGAGGCTCGATCCCTCAACGGCGCGAACGCCGTCCCAAGCTCGGAGCCGTTATTCACAGAAGGTGTGAGCGCATCGTGGCTCCTCGGCGCGGTGAGCGGGATCACAGAACCCGCCTGTTCTTCGAAGGAGACTGCGATCGGCGCGGCGTCCTGAGGGGTCCGCGGCCGCGTCGGAGGTTGCGTGATGGTGCCGACGGACCGCTTTCAGCGTCTCAGGCCGCTCCCTTGCGCTTTTTCGCAGCACGTGCGTGATTTCGTGGCGGGAGATGCTTTCGATGCCCTCCTGCGCTTTGCCCAAGAACTCGCGCAATCCCAGAACGGGTGCCGCTTTGGCGGAAAACCGCCCATCGCAGCGGCGCGTTCCCCGGGATCGGTGCCCGTCCACGATCTCCGAGGGCCGCCAAGGACGACGGCTCGCGGCGACAGCGTGCCGCAGGGCCCTGAACCGAAGGCGGAAGACCTGTCGCCATTCCTCGACGACCTGGTAGCGCTCACGCAAGCGGCCGCTCAGTTTGAAAATGACGACGCGATGGCGTCGCTCACGGAAATTGTGACCGAGATGACAAAGGCACGCGCCGACCCGCCGGGTGAGGGAGAGGAAAAACCAGCATCCGAGGCATGACCTCGGCGCAAGGACCTGACGCGAGTCGAGGCAGCGCTACGCCGATTCCCTGATTCCCATGTCCTCCTGCGGCACGTCGAGCACTACCGACGCGGGGAGCTGGGAGGCCACGCGGGGACCGTCTGGATGCGCGCCGGTTGGGACGTCACCTTTTCGCGCCAGGGACCGTGCTATGCCAGCGTCGCAGCATCCCGAGCGGGCGGGTTGTGGGGGACTCGGGCACGAAAGATCCTCCGACCGCCATGCGCCGAGTCCCTGAGCTCCACAATGCCGTACAACCGGGCGAGGCCGCCGAAGTCGAAGCCCCCTGCCAAGGGGGAAGTGGCTATCCCTTCGTTCCTCTCCGCCCCCGAACGCCGTTAGATTCGGATCGTTCCGGTTCTAAGCAGTTCTGCAAGCTGCCCGCGCTGCTCGGCGTCGAGGAGTGCATGCAGTTCCTCGAGAGCCTTCGCGACCGCTTCTTCGACGCGGCGGGCGGCCGACGCCCGGCGTTCGCCGGCAGCACTGACTTGCGTTCGATCGAACTCGCCCGCCTCCAACGCATCGGCAAGCTCCGCAGCCGCCCGTCGATGATCGAGGGAGGCCTGCGCGCGTTCGAGCTTGAGTCTCTCGAGAATCCGTGCAAGGGATGTGGTCTGCTCCGCCGAGAGTTCGAGCCGCCAGGTCAGAAATCGCAACGGCCTTCGCACTCCCAATCCAACGCCACCGAAGACGTCATCCTCGTCGAAGCGGCGACTTGCAAAACGGCGGGCTCGGCCGAACTCTTCTTCCCCCCATTCCGGCCGCATGCGGGTCGAGGGCCCGCAACCTGCGTAGGCGAAAGGAGGAACATCGTAGCGACGGTGCCAATGCCGAGAGAAGAATGAATGCATCCGAACACTCCTCGCGCGGGGGCTCGTGCGCTCCCCGCGGAGCTTCGGCGCGGGCCTCATGCCGCGCGCCCATCGGTCGAAGACCGACACTTTCAGCATGCATCGCGAGACGACGTTCGGCAAGAGCGGCTCACAGCCTGCGTGGCGGCGACCCATGCGGTCGCTCGACGGCGGCTCCCGGATTTTGCTTGGACCCTGGGTTGTAAAGGGAGCAGCCCGAAGACTAGGATTCCTCGGCGCGCCGCGAAGGAGTCCGGATGGGTGTGGAGTTCGACGTTCGCGCGCCCGCCTTCCGAGCGAATCCCTATCCCTTCTACGAGCGACTGCGGAAAGAGGAGCCGGTCTCGCGCTACGAGGAGCGCGGCGCTCGTTTGTGGCTGCTCACGCTNNCAGCCTCGACCCACGCCGCTGCCGCCGGGCGTAAAACCCGAGACGCTGCATCCTTTGGCCCGGGCTTTGCGCGCGCTCTCGCGGGTCATGCTGTTTCGCGATCCGCCCGACCATACGCGTCTTCGCGGACTCGTAAACAAGGCCTTCACTCCCCGCGTCGTGGAGCGTCTGCGGCCCCGCATCGAAGCCGTCGTGGAGGAACTCCTCGAGGACCATGCCGCCGAAGGTGAGATCGACCTGATCACCGATCTCGCCACGCCGCTGCCGATCCTTGTCA
>DOUU01000471.1 GCA_003520425.1 Deltaproteobacteria bacterium | reverse complement strand
CGGGAGCTCGCCATCGAGCAGCGCGGAGAGATCCTCGTCATAGGCGAGGCAGGTCAGAGGCACTTCCACTTCACTACTCCCTGCCCTTGAGCTTCGCGGCGAGCGTGGCGCGGGCGCGATGCACGAGGGCCTTCACTGACTTTTCCGTGGTCTCAAGGCTCACAGCCACCTCGGCGTAGGAGAGACCTTCCACGGCAGAGAGGAGGAGGGCTGCGCGCTGGCGCTCGGGCAGCGCTGCGAGCTCGCGCTCAAGCTTCGCGCTCTCGTGCCGCGCCTGGGCCACGTCGTCCGNNCGGTGCGGCGCACGCCGACGCGGTCGCCGCAGCTCGTTCAGCGCCAGGTTCGTGGCGATGGTGTAGAGCCAGGTCGAGAAGCGGGCCTCGGGCTGGTAGCGGTCGCGGGCGCGAAAGACGCGGAGGAAGGTCTCCTGCAGCAGATCCTCTGCGCTCGCCGCGTCGCGCACCATGCGTTCGAGGTACCGCAGCATCGGACCGGCCCAGCGGCGGAACAGTGCATCGAAGGCCGTCTGGTCCCCGCCCCGAAAGGCCAGCATGAGCTGGACATCGGGGTCCTGGCCGGCGCCTCCCGCCCCCGGCCCGACGCCGTCCGCCTCGGACTCCGGGGGGTCACGGTCCTCCGCCATCGCCGTCCCCACACACAAGAGGAAACCCTTCGGGCGCCGCTGGGTTGCGGGGTCGCCGGGCCGGTCGCTCACCGGGCTGGCAACTCCCCCAAGAACTTCGCGACCGCGGCGTTGAAGGCGTCCGTCTCCTCGATGTTCACGATGTGGCCACCCCGGGGGATCGTCACCCGGCGCGCCCGGGGCAGCTTGGCCGCCATGACCTCGGCGGCCTGCAGATAGGCTTCGTCCTCCTCCCCCACGACAATGAGCGCGGGTTGCGGAAGACCCGAAAGCTCTTCGATCACGCTGGGCGCGGGACCGGCGACCGAGCGGCCAAAATGGGCCACGGCCCTCGGGTCCTGCGCGGCGATGGCGCGGGCCGCGGCCTGTGCGGCCGGGAGCTCACGCCTACGGCCGATGGCGGTCTCGGCTCCTCGGCTCTCGACAAAGGCTTGCATTCCCTCCGCCTCGAGCCGCTGCGCGATGCGCTCGATCTGGGCCGTCCATCGGGCTTGGGCCTCGGGCTTCTTGAAGCCCGGGCCGCTGTCGATGAGAACGAGGGCGCGGGTCCTGGCCGGGTAGGCGAGTGCGAAATGAAGCGAGACGAGGCCGCCGAGCGAGAGGCCCCCCACCACTGCGGCCCGACCCGGGGCCGCCCAGTCAAGCACTGCCGCGAGGTCCGCGACGACGGTGCGCATCGAGAGCGGAGAACCGGGAGGCGGGCACTCGGACAGACCGTGGCCCCGGTAGTCCCAGAGAATGACGCGGGCACCCGCCCGAACGAGGGGTTCGACCTGGGGACGAAAGTTCTCGTGGGTGGTGCAGTAGCCGCAGGAGAAGACGATGGGGAGACCTGCGCCGTGGGCTTCTGCATAAAGACGCAGGCCATCGGCCGCGACGACCTCGGCCACTAAGCCGCCGGCCCCGGCGCCGCCCCGCCTTTCACGGCCTTCGCCACAGCCGTGAGCTTCCTGCGCAAGGCCTTCGCCATCTGCTCGATCTGCTCTTGCATCTCTCCCCGGACCGCAAACTCGGGCACGAGCATTTTGGTCCGGCCCTCCATCTCGATCTTGACGCGCGTGCCCTGCGCGCGCGCCTCGAGCGTGACACTTCCCGTGAGCTCCCTCCAGACACGGCCGTCGCACACCTTTTCGAAGCGCACGCTCCCGTCCCCTTCGGCATCGAAGTGGAAGGTCGCGGTGCCCTCGCGTCCGAGGGCGCGGTAGCGCGTACGGGTCGTCCTGCGGTTGCCTTTTCGGGCGACGATCTGCGTCTCCTGCTCGGGGAACAGGTCGACCAGCGTCGAGTCCTCGGCGAGCACCGCGGCAACGTCGGCACGGGCGGTCTTCACATCGAACTGTTTTTCGAGATGCATGGCAGAGCTCCTTAGCGGATCTCGACCGCGACCGGCGGCAAGAGGACAGGGCTTCCGGAGGGAACGCTCGAGAGCCAGCCTGCCACACGGCGCAGCGATGCCGGCAGCTGCGGAAGGAGCGCATCCGAGCCCGCGGCGCGGAGGGCCGCCCCCTCGAGTGCCTCGCGAATCTGCGCCGCGAGCGGCTTGGGTGCCGGGAAGACCACAAGCATCACCTCCGCCTCGGGACGCAGGCCCGCCTTCTCCTTGGCCTTCAGGACGGCCGTGTGGAGGCCGCCGAGCTCGTCCACGAGCCCGTTCTCGTGCGCCTCGGCGCCGGTCCACACCCTGCCGCGCCCGATCTCGTCCACCCGCTCGGCGCTGAGCTTGCGCCCCTCGGCCACACGGCTCACAAACAGGTCGTACACCGCCTTGACCTCGGTTTGCACAAGCGCCCGGGTATCGGGCTTGAGCGGCTGTGTCGAGAGCAGCAAATCCGCGTGGCTGCCCCGCGTGAGGGACGCGACGCCGATCCCGAGCTTGTCGAGCAGACCCCGCACCATCGGCCGCAGCACGAAAACCCCGATCGACCCCGTGAGGGTCGTGGGCTCGGCCACGATCGCGTCCGCTCCGCATGCCGCGTAGTAGCCGCCCGAAGCAGCGACGTCGGAGAAGGACGCCACTACCGGCTTGCCCTTGGCGCGGGCCTCCTGCGTCGCGCGCCAGACGAGGTCTGAGGCAAGGGGCGAGCCGCCCGGGCTGTCGACCCGGAAGATGATGGCGCGGATGCTCGGATCCTCCGCCGCGTCATGGAATGCCCGCGAGACGGTCTCCGCGGCGAGCTGGGGCGAGCCGCGCGAGTTGGAGCTGCCTTCCCCGGTCACCACGGCGCCCGTCCCGTAGATGAGAGCGAACTGGGCCTCGGGCTTGATGCCGACGCTCTCGGGGCTCACCGCCGCGTAGTCTCGGCCCTTGACGAGCGGCCGTTTGCCTTGCGTCGCGATCACCTCGTCCAGGAAGGAGATCCCGTCGATCAGTTTTCGCTCCTTCATCTCCGCAGGGATGACCGGCGCTGCGTCGATGGCCGCGCTCACCTGCTCGGGCGGGAGTCCGCGACTTTCGGCCACGGCCTGCACAAAGTTCTGACTGATCGAGTCGAGGAGCGCGTTGGCCATGCGCCGGTGCGGCTCCGACATCTCCTTGCCAGCCAGCGTCTCGGCGGCGCTCTTGTACTCGCCGATGCGCTCCACCTCGATCTGCACGCCGAACTTCTCCCACAGGCCGCCGAGGAAGAGGTACTCGGCCGCCATGCCGACAAAGGGCGTGCGCGTGGCGGGCGAGAAGTAGACCTGCTCGGCGGCGCTCGCCACGAAGTACTCGAGGTTCGCGCCGTACTCCTCGAGCTCGAGGTACGCGATCGGATGCCGGCCCGCCGCCCGCAGCGCCCGGATCGCGTCACGGATCTCCTGCGCCTTTCCCCAGCCGACGTCGAGCTTGCCCAGGCGCAGCACCACTGCGGCAATGCGCGCGTCATGCTCCGCCTTGCGAAGATCCGAGAGCAGCGCGGCCAGCGGATTCTTGCGCACACCGAACAGACGGGCCGCAAAGGGCACCGCAGGCTCGTCGACGTAGCTGCCTGCGATCTCGAGCAGGAGAACACTGCCCGGCTTCACGGACGGCGCGCTCCACAGCTGCACCACGACCGCGACGACGATGACGACAAGCAGCAGCACGAAAAGGCGTCGCAACGCGCGCATCGGTACCCCCTTTCAAGGGCCTAGCGTATCGTACGGAGCCATGGCCAAGGAGGTCTACATCGCGGGCGTCGGCCTCACCAAGGTGGACCTCACCGGTCGGATTTTTGCCACGATCTTCGATCTGTTTGGTGAGGCGTACCGACGAGCCCTCGAGGACTCCCCCGTGCGATCCTTTGACGCCGTGCAAATCGGCGTCATGGACAGCGAGGAGTTCGAGAACCGCGCGAACGTCGCCACCAAAGTGGTGGATCACCTGCGTCTTACCGGGATCCCCGCGGTGCGCAGTGAGACCGCGTCGTCCACCGGGGCTGCGGCGCTGCACGAGGCCTATTACAAGATCGCGTCGGGCCAATTCGAGAGTGTCCTCGTCTTGTGCGGCGAACGCATGAAGAACGTCACCACCGAGGTGGCCACCGCCATCATGTCGAAGACCGTGGATCCCGAAGAGCGGCGCTTCGGCTTCACGATGCCCGCCCTGATCGCCCTCGTGACGCAGGCCTTCTTTCGCGAGCGCCGGCTGAAAGCTCCCCAGGTCTCCGAAGTCCTCGCTCGCCTCATGGTGCGCGCCCACGCGCTCGGCGCCGAGAACCCGTTGGCCGCGTTCCACGACAGGCCCGAGCCGCTCGAGGCGTACTTCGACCAGCGCAAGAACATGCCGGTCGCGAGCCCCCTGACACGCAAGGACTGCTCCCCCATCTGCGACGGTGCCGCGGCCGTCATCCTCACCTCGAGACCGCAGGCTGTGCGCATCGCGGGACTCGGCTCGGCGACCGACACCTCGTCGATCCTCGACCGCGCCTCGCTCTCCAGCCTGGAGGGGACCCGTCGGGCGGCGCAGCTCGCCTACTGGCGTGCGGGAATCCCGCAGCCCCGGGAGCTCGAGGGACTCGTCGTCGAGGCGCATGATGCGTTCAACAGCCTCCTTCCCATCAGCCTCGCGGACTTGGGCCTCGTGGACGCGGACGACGCCGTCCAGGCGCTGGTGGGAAGCCTTCGCGCTCGGCCGGCCCACCCGCTCGTCCACCCCATGACGGGCGTCCGCGGCCGACTCCCCACCAATCTCTCCGGCGGGCTCAAAGCCCGCGGCCATCCCGTGGGCGGGACGGGCCTGTTCCAGATCGCGGAGAACTATCTTCAGATCACCGAACGTTTCCCGAATCCGAAGGCCCAGGTGCGCGGGAGCAGGATCGGGATCTCCCACTCCATCGGAGGACCTGGGAACAACGTCTATGTGACGGTGATCGAAGCCACCGATCACCGCCGGCCGCACCCGCACATGCCGCGGCCGCGCACCCGCTTCGAGGCGGGCGCGAGCGTGAGGCGCGAGGCCAACAACCTCTCCGAGGTGCGAAAGCTCCACGGCGCTCGGGCGGTGGTCGAGGCTGCGACCACGATCTACGTGACCGCCAGCGGAGAGCCCGGCCCCGTGCATGTCGCCCTCGTCCGGATCGATGGCCGGCGCGTGTTCGCAAAGCTCGACCAGCTGCCCGAGGAAGGCCAGGCGCCCGAGGAGGTCTTGGCGGGCCAGACGGTAAAGCTTCTCGTGAAGGACGACGGGGACCAGTATTTCCAGATCCCCCGCGGCCGGAGCTTCGACCTCGGCTGGCTCAGAGCCGTGCTGCGCCGCCGCGGGAGCCGCGGGGGAGCGGGCGAAACGGGTCCCGTACCGCCCGCTGCGAGCTCCTCGCAAGGCGAGGGCTAAGGCGCCGAGCGCTTTGGACAGCGGGCCCGGCGCGGGCCGGAGGAAGGCGGGCCTCGTCTAGGGGCTGCCGAGCTGCAGCCGACCCAGCGCCTCGAACTCGAGCCGCACCTTCTCGCGCGAGAAGTCCCTCCATGCCTTGCGAAAGGCGCGGCGTGCCTGGTCGGCGCGTGCGTCCTGGGCTGCGATCAGGCTCCCCACCGCCACCAGCGTGCGGCGCGGGAGCCGCCGACCTTGCGGCGTGTCGATCCAGCGCGAGAGCACCGCCTGCGCCACGTGCGCGTCGTTGTAGGCGCCGAGCACGTCCTGGAGCTTCACCATGCGCCGCAGGCACCTTGCAAGGTCCTCTCCGTACAGCTCCGCCAGCGCTTCCGCGGTGTAGCGCAGGCGCTTGGCGGCGATGCGCAGGGCATGGAGACGCTCGGGGGGCGAGTTCTTGCGCACCTGGGCGCCCCGCCGAAAGACCCGCTGGGTCGCGCTTTCCAGGAGCACCGGCGCAACCTCGCGCAGCGGGCGGGCCGCCGCTCCGCGCAGGCGGAGCGGGACGCCCGTGGCGAAGCGCTGGAAAGCCTGCGCCCGCGCAAGGCGCGGCGCAGACGAGAGCCAGGCCACGAGGCGGCGCCGCTCTCGGCCATGGAACTCGACGAGGAGCTCGCGCAGGGGCTCGAGGTCCGCGGCCACGATCTGCGGGACCTCTCGAGAGAGCGCCGGGAGCTGCTCGAGCATCACGTCGAGATCGCGCACACGCCCAAGCTCCGAGCCCATCTTTCGCATGAACGAGAGGGCACGCTCGAGCTTCTTCGGCGGAAAGGCGTCGGCAAACAGGCGAAACGTCGCGCGCATCCGACGCGTTGCAACACGCATGCGGTGCACGCCCTCCACATCTTCGCCGAGGCGTGCCACGGGTTCGGCTTGCGCCAGCGCACTGAGGTGAAGAGTCAGGATGCGGGCGGCGGCCTCGCGCAGGCGCATCTCGGGGACGAGCCCCGGGGCGGCGGGACCGGGCGCGGGCGGCTCAATGCCGGCGAGCGCCAGGGCGCGCGTGAGCTTGTCCGAGGCCGAAGGAACGAGGCCGAGGCGGTGCTGGAGATCGCTCGCGAGGCGTGCCAGCCCGACCGCGTCGCCCGAGAGCACTTCGAGCTCGACCTCCGTGAACTCTCCAGCACGCTCCTGACCGCTCACGCGCACGCGATCGACCGCGAGCGAACCGCGAACTCCGGAGAGGGAACCCTGCAGCTCGCGCAGCGTGCGGTCGACCTGAAGCCGGGCCACCTCCACGAGCGGCCGGCCGAGGGCGAAAGGCTCCGCGTAGTGGCGCAGCCGCTCGGGGAGCTCCGAAGCGCGCTCGGGGGGCGCACTCCCGCGCCGCACCGGCTCCTCGATCTCGAGCCGGGTCCAGGCGCCCTCCGTNNTCCGTGGCTGCCGGGCCCTCGCTCGGGACCCGCATCTTGAGCGTCACCAGGGAGCCCGCGCCCGACTCGCGCAGCCGGAGGCTGATGTCGTGGCGAACGAGATCGATCGTCGGCGTGTCGAGGTAGCGGTCGACCTGGTGGCGCTTCGAAGGCGGCGAGAGCGTGAGGCCCGCATCGCGCACGACGTCCGCCAGCTCTTCGTCGGAGACGTCGGCCGGCGCGAGGAGCTTCCACTCGACCTCGAGCGGCACTCGACGCGGAGCGCCTTCGAGATGACGTTGGCGCCGCGTCCTCACGGTACGACCCGCACCGGAAGACCAAAGGCCTCGGCAAAGAGCGCACCCTTGCGCTGCACCGCCCAACGCTCGAGGGCGAGGTCACCGCCTCCCGCCGTGGCTTCGAGCACGAGATCCACCGAGCGCTTGCCGACCTGGACGGCGATCGACGCAACCCTGCCCTGATGCTCCCGGTCGAGGGCGTCGGCCAGGCGCAAGAGCGCCGAGAGCTTGCCCACGCGGTCGCGGTCCTCCCTGCGCAGCGCCTCGTAGAAGGGGTGGGTGCGCTTGGGGTGGCTGCGTCGGTGGTAGCGCGCGACGAGGGCCACAAGGTCTCGCTCCTCTTCGGACAGGCCGACGAGGTCGCTCGCCCGGATCAGGTAGTGGGAGTGCTTGTGGTGCGCGGAGGCGGAGACGAAGCCTCCGATATCGTGCAGCACCGCCGCCGCCTCGAGCAGCACGCGTTCCTCGCGCCCGAACTCGTGCAGGGGGGCCATCTGGTCGAAGAGACTCACCACGAGCTCACGCACCTTCTCCACGTGCTCCATGTCGGAGTGGTACTTCCGCGCCAGGGCGCGAGCGCCTGCCAGCACCGTCTCCCGGCGGTCCGCCGCGAGGGAGGTGTCGAGGTGGCCTTCGACCACGTCCCGCACGAGACCATCGCGGAGCCCCACCCGCGGGACGAGGATGCGATCCACCCGAGAGATGGCCGCAAGCCGGTAGTAGACGACCGCAGCAGGGAGGATCACGTCCGCGCGGTCCGGGGGGAGTGCCAGCGACTCCACCCGCTCGGCATAGGAGAGGCGCGCGAGCTTCTGGATCCACTCCGCCAGCGTCTTCACGGCGAGCGCATCGCAGCCTTCCGCCGAGCGCAGCCCGCCCTCGCGCCCCGCAAGGTCCGCGAGCGTTTCGATGTTGCCCCCCGTGGCGATCAGGCGATCGATCCGGCCGGTTCCTAGGCGCTCGGCGATGCGGCGATCAAGGCTCCCGACATACTGATCGAGCAGCTCGAGGAGATCCCCTCCCTCGCCCCCGGGCGCGTCCCGGGTGAGGGCCTCGAGCAGGCGCACGGCGCCGAGCCGGTAGGAGTCGGAGAGCGTGATCTGGCCCTCTTCGACCAGGGTCACCTCGACGCTGCCGCCGCCCACGTCGACCAGCATCGAGCGGCCCGTCGAGAGATCGAGCCTCCCCTCGACGGCGCGGGCCAAGAGGTACGCCTCCTCGGCTCCGGAGATGATCTCGATGTGGATGCGCGTGGTCTCGGCGATGCGATCCAGGATCTTCTGGCGGTTCATCGCCTCCCGCAGCGCCGACGTCGCCACNNGCCACCTCATAGCGATCACACAGCGAGCTGAAGCGGCGGAGCGCATCGACGGCGGCTGCGACGGAGGTCTCGGGGATCGAGCCCGTCAGGAAGACGTCTTGGCCGAGGCGGACCGGCTCGCGCCGGGTCTCGAGCACCGCGGGAGGCGACCCTGCCTCCCGCAGCTCGACGATCTGACAGCGGATCGCGTTCGATCCGACGTCCACAACGCCATAGCGGACGGGCAGCCCGGCCCGCGGGGGAGGTGCCTTCGGACCNNTTCACGCCGGTCTGCATGTCCGCGAAGGCCCGGTTCGCGTCCTCGATCCTGTAGGTCGCGCTCACGAGCTCGTCGAGCTTCAAGCGATGCGCCTTGTACAGGTTGAGCAGCCTCGGGAAGTCGACGCTCGGCCGCGCCGAGCCGTACATCGAGCCGACGAGCGTCTTCTCCACGAACGGGATCATGAAGGCTCCGATCGTCACTGTGTCGGTCGCCTTGGCGACGCCCACCACGACCGCCGTTCCCCCCTTGCGGACGCTGTTGTAGGCCTGGGAGATCGTGCTCCCCATGCCGATGCACTCGAAGGCGTAGTCCGCCCCGCCACCGGTCATGAGCATGACCTTCCCCACCGGGTCGCTATTCGGTTCCTGCTTCGGATTGATCACGTGGGTCGCGCCAAACTGCTGCGCGAACTCGAGCTTCTTGTCGGCCATATCGATGGCGATGATTTTCTCTGCACCCGCCAGCGCGCAGCCCTGGATCACGTTGAGGCCGATTCCGCCGGCTCCGAAGACGACGCAGGACGAGCCGGCCTCGACCTTTGCGGTGTTCAAGGCTGCCCCCACGCCCGTCATGACCGCGCAGCCCACGAGCGCCGCCTTGTCGAGGGGGATCGTGGGGTCGATCTTCACGATGTTCTCGCGCGGCAGCGTCGCGTACTCCGCCATCACCGCGACCCCGGCGAAGTGGTTGAGCTCCTTGCCGCTCTTGTCCTTGATGCGCCGGGTGCCGTCGGGCAAGGTGAGCGCCGCCTTCTGGGCGTTGTCGCACAGGGCGGGGCGGCCCATCACGCAGTAGCGGCAGCGGCCGCAGATCGCGATCCACGAGACGACGACCGTGTCGCCGACCGCGAGGTCGCTCACACCCTCTCCCACCTCGACCACGTGTCCCGCTCCTTCGTGGCCGAGCACAAGAGGCGGCGGAAGGGGAATGGTGCCGTTGGTGGCGGAGAGATCGCTGTGGCACACGCCGCAGGCGGCGAGCTTGATCATGACCTCGCCCCGCCTCGGCGACTCGATCTCGACCTCCTCGATGACGACCGGCTTGTTCCACTCCCGACAGATCACGGCCTTGGCAAGCTTGCCCATGGGGGGTTCCTCTCTGGCTCCGGGGCGCGGCCCGCGGGGCGGCGGTGGATCGATGCGTGGGACTTCGGGATCGAGGCGGCGGCAGTGTAAGAAAGCGATGACTGGGGTGTCAAAGCCGGCCGGCCCTCGCGCCATGGGCAAGGCGCCGCGGGCGTATACTTGCCGGGGGGCGAAAGGAGACCTCCATGCGTGTGCGCCCCTTTCGTCCCGAGGATGCCGCCGCCCTCGCCGCCCTCTCCGCAGCCTGTGCCAAGGGCGAGACCGACTTCGTGCTGAACCCCCTCTGGGAGACGGAAGACGAGCTCTTCGCCGAGTTTGAGCACAACGGGATCTCGCCCGAGGAGTATCTGCTCGTCGCCGATGGGGACGACGGCGCGGTGGCGGGGCTCACCGGCTTTCTGCGGCGGCCGGGCGCTCTCGCGGCCGGCCTCTATGCACCGATTGTCGCGCGCGCGCAGCGGGGCCGTGGCCTTGGAGGCGAGCTCCTGCGCGCCGCCCTCGCCCATGGCGAGAAGCTCGGAATCAAGCTTGTGACGGCCGGCATCGGGGCTCGCAACCATGCCGGCTACGCTCTGCTCGCGGGAACGGGCTTCCGGCCTGTGCGCCAGCACTTTCTCATGCGCCTTGACCGAAAGCCCAAGCCGCCCCGCCTCCCGAGCCAGGAGATCGAGTTCTCGGTCGCGACGCCCGAGGCCGCCGAAGCGGTGCTCGAGCTCTATGAGGAGTGCGGCTTCGAGTCGCGCAGCCTCGACGCCATGCGCGCCATGCTTGCGGACCCCCATCATGCGACCGTGGTCGCCTCGCAATCCGGGCGCCTTGTCGCCTTCGCGGAGCTCGAGACCCATTGGGTCCGGCGTGTCTGGGTCGCCTACGTCTGGGTGCGCGGCGACTTGCGCGACCGAGGGGTGGGCTCCGCCCTCGTCGACTTCGGCCTCCACCGGGAGTTCGAGCGCGGCGCCGAGTCCGCTCTCCTCCTGATCTCGCCTGCAAACCGCACGGCTCTGCGGGCCTACGAGAAGGCGGGCTTCCGCCGTCATCGGCTCGTGGATGTCCTTGAGCGAGGCCTTTGAGCTTCGGGCGGCTTCGCGAGCGTCTTGCTCTCCGCCGGGAGGAGGGGTAAAAGCCTCCGGGAAACGAACGTTCGTTTGTCTCCCCCACGCCCCAGGGGTGCGATTGGCCGAGGCCGACTTCACGACCAAGGAGCGGATCCTCGCGGCTGCCGAGTCGCTTTTCGCCGAGCGCGGTTTCGATGGAGCGGCGGTCCGGGACATCGCCGCGCGCTCCGGGCTGAACGGCGCGAGCCTCTACAACCACTTTCCGAGCAAGCAGGCGCTCTACGAGGCGGTACTCGAGCGCGGAATCCAGCCCCTCCTCGAGGAGCTCGTGCGAGCAGCGCAAGCCCCCGGCAGGGGCCCGGCTGCGGGGGGCCGGATCATCGAGGCTCTCATGGCGCACCTCGAGCGCACCCCGCTTGTGCCAAGGCTCGTCGAGCACGAGGCCGTGCGGGGCGGGGAGCACCTTGCAAGGCTCGCCCGGCACTGGATCCGTCCGCTCTTCGAGCAGGGCCTCGCGGCGCTCAAGGCCAGCCCGGATGCGCGCCGCTGGAGCGAGGACGAACTGCCGCTTCTCATCGCTGCGTACCTTCACCTGGTGTTCGGGCACTTCGCCATGGCGCCGCTCTTGGCCGAAGTGCTGGACGAGGATCCGCTCGCGCCCGAGAGCCTCGCCCGCCAGACCCGTTTTCTGCGCAAGCTCTCCCAACTGCTCGTCGGCCCCCCGTCCCCGCACCCGGAAGGAAGCCTCCATGAAGCTCAGTGACGTAGATCTCTACAACCCCGACAACTTCGTGCGCGAGGTTCCCCATGAGATGTTCCGCGTGCTCCGCCGCGAGGCGCCGGTCTACTTCCACCCGGAGCCCGACGGACCCGGATTCTGGGTGCTCACGAAGTACGAGGACGTGAAGTCGTGCTCGCGCAATCCGCAGCTTTTCTCGTCGTGGCTGGGCGGCACGAACATCCCCGACCGGGACGGAGAACAGCTCGATCGCATGCGCGTGCTGATGCTCAACATGGATCCGCCCAAGCACCGCCAGTTCCGGAACATCGTGAACAAAGCCTTCACGCCGCGGATGGTGAAGCAGCTCGAGCCCCGGGTGCGCGGGATGGCAAAGCGCATCGTCGACCGCGTGGCCCACAAGGGCGAGTGCGACTTCGTCTCCGAGGTGGCCGCCCGCCTGCCGATGGAAGTGATCTGCGAAATGATGGGCGTGCCGAACGAGGACCGCGAGCACATCTACGACCTCACGAACAAGCTGATCGGCTTCGACGATCCCGAGTTTCAGAGCTCGCCCCAGGACGCAGAGGTGGCCTCGCTCCAGATGTTCGTCTACGCGAGCAAGCTCGCCGAGAAGGCGCGCAAGCACCCGGGAGAAGACCTCGCCACCGCCCTGCTCCATGCCGAGGTCGATGGCGAGCACCTCTCCGAGCTCGAGTTCAACTCCTTCTTCCTCCTCCTCGCCGTCGCCGGCAACGAGACCACGCGCACGGTCACGACCAATGGAATGCTGGCCCTGATCCAGCACCCCGACCAGCGCCGGCGCCTCATCGAAAATCCCAAGCTCATCGAGACCGGGGTGGAGGAGATCCTGCGCTTCGAGCCCGCGGTGCACTACTTCCGGCGTACCACAACCCAGGATGTCGAGGTCCGCGGGCAGAGGATTCGCAAGGGGGACAAGATCACGATGTGGTATCCCGCCGCGAACCGCGACGAGGAGGTGTTCGACCGCCCCGACGAGTTCGACATCGCGCGAGAGCCAAACGACCACCTGGCCTTCGGCGTGGGGGAGCATTTCTGCCTGGGTTCCAATCTCGCGCGCATGGAGCTCAACGTGATCTTCGAAGAGCTCCTCCGGCGGATCGCCAAGGACATCGAGCTGGCAGGTCCGGTGCGGCGCCTGCGCTCGAACTTCGTGAACGGCGTGAAGGAGATGCGGGTTCGCTTCGAGCCCGAGACGCGCTAGCCGCCGGCCTACACGAGCTCGAGCATTGCGATCTCCCGCGGGCAGTTGAAACGGATCCTCGGGCCGGCCACTCCGAGGCCGCGGTTCACGTAGAGGATCGAGCGGTGCTCCTCTGCGTGGTAGAGGCCGCGGTAGAAGCGGGTCACCGCACGGGCCGGGTTCCAGTGGCCCCCGCGCGTGGGCAGCGCGATCTGGCCGCCGTGGGTGTGGCCGGCGAGAACCAGCGGAAAGCCGAGCTTTGCGGCCTGCTCGAACGCCTCCGGCCGGTGAACCAGCAGGACGACCGGCCCGTCCTTCGGGAGCTCGCGTCCGAGGGCGCTGAGCTCGGGCAGCCCCCCGCGCGCCGTCCAGTCCTTTCCCGGGTCCTCGACGCCCGCCACGTAAAGCGGTGCCGGGCCAGGCACACGGACCATCTCGCCCCGCAGCAGGTGCAGAGCCGGGGCATGGCTCGCCAAGGCGCGGGCCACGTGCTCGCGGCCCGTATACACGTCGTGATTCCCGAGCACTGCGTACACACCGAAGGGTGCCCGCAGTTTCCCCAGCACCTTCGCCCCCTCCTCGACCACCGCGGGGTCCCAATCGAAGAGGTCCCCGGTGAGCGCGAGGAGATCTGGTTCGAGGCCATTCACGTCCTCGATGAGCCGCTCGAGCTTCGCGCCTCCCATGGCATTGCCGATGTGAAGATCGGAGATCTGCACGATGCGAAGACCCCGCAGCGCCTCGGGCAGGCCGCGCAGCGGGATGCGCAAGGTCGTGCGTTCGATCCGCGCCTGGCCGCCCGTAAAGCCCCAGATCAGCATGAAGGCAAGTGAGCCCACGACCGGGAGCGTCGCAACCCGGAAGACCTGCAGCAGACTCTCGGGCCCGAGCCCCGCGGCGCCGAGCAACGCGGCGAGCGGGAAAAATCCCGCCCACGCCGCCCCGATCACGGCTCCGAGCAGGATCGTCGCAAAGCCGATCGCCGTGTAGGCGTGTGCGATCACGCTGGCGGGGCCTTGGCGCCGGATTGCCCGGCGGATGAACGGGAGGGCGACCACGTTCGCAGAGGTGAGCGCAGCCCCGAGGGCGCAGCCCAGCGCCAGGCCCGGCCCGCGCCGGCCCGCCAGCACGACGAGCACAAAGTGCCCGACGAGGACCTGCATTCCGCCGAGCAGAACCGCGAGGCTCGTCACCATGTTTTCGAAGAACACCCGGCGGATCAGTGCTCGCAAAACGTCCTTCCCCCGCTTCGCCTTGGACCGCGGGAGCTTAGCCGCGGTAGCCTTCGCCCGTGGTGAAACCCGAGAGTGCGGCGCTTGAGGAGCGTGTCGGCGCGCTCCGCGCCTTCCTCAAGCGGGAGCCCGACGACGAAACAGCATGGTATGGCCTCGGACGGGCGCTGCTCGATCTCGAACGCCCGGGCGAAGCCGCCGACGCATTCCGTCGCGCCCTCGCCGCAAAGCCCGACTTTACCGCCGCCCAGCGGGATCTCGGCCAAAGCCTCCTGGCCCAGGGCGAGCCCGCCGCGGCGGTCGAAGCGTTCCGTCTGGGGATCGCCCTCGCCGAGAGGACCGGAGATCTTCAGGCCGGCCGGGAAATGGGGGTCTTCTTGAAGCGCGCCGAGCGTGCCGCCGCAGCTAGAAACGATCCGCCAGCCAGGTCGTGAAGCGCTCCGGGGGCAGGACCCTGCGTAAGAAGGCCTCCACCGCGTCACGGCTGCGTTGCGCCGGAGCAGGAACGCCAAGACGTTTTGCGAGCGCTTCGGGTGCGAGGCAGCGCAACATGGCCGTCGGATCGGGGAGCGCAAGCGTGCCAAACCCCCGCGCCCCGAGGGCGCGGTCGAGCTCGGGATCATGTGCCGCGGGCGCGAGCAGCCGCGAGCGGAACTCCTCCGACCGCTTGCCCGCGGGAGCCAGCGGGTCGTTCGCCCGGGGCTCGAGGGCGGCGGCGACGAGTGCCGCAAGGGCTTCGGCCGCGGGATCGGCGGAGAGCTCGCGCCCGAGCTCGGAAAGCATGAGAAACGACGAGAGCACCGTGGCTCGCGTGTACGCCAGCGCACGCCCCTGCCGGCGCGCGACCAAGAACTCCTCGTGCGGGTTGCCTGCCAGCCGCAGACTCGACCGCCACCCAGAAGTGTCGCGCACCGTGGTCCCGTTGCGGGCACCGGAGTAGGCCGCGTGGAGTGCCACGACCTGCGCAAGGTCGCGTGCGGGATCGAAGGGGGCGATCTCGATGTCCGCGGGAGCGCTCCGGGCCGTCGCGGGCGCCCGGAGCAGCGTGCGCGTGCACGGCCAGGAACTCCAGCCGAGTCGTCCGTAGAAGGCAACGCGTGCCGCAAAGAGCAGCGAGAGCTCCATGCCGCGCTCGCGCATGGCCTCCGTCGCACAGCCCAAGAGCGTGCCCGCGATCCCGCTGTTGCGAGACCCCTCTCGCGTAAAGACGCTGCCGATCCCGCCCGTCGGCACCGCCACCCCTTCCACGCGCAGCTCGCGCGGGAAGATCTGGACGCACGAGACGAGCCGGCCCGCCTCCTCGGCCACCCATACGTTTCGCTCCTCGAAGCTCGGGTCCTCCACGAGATAGCGACGGAAGAACTCCCGCCCGCGCCAGCCGTCGCTGAGCTCCCAGCCGTCGAGGAGCTCGAGCAGCGCGTCATGCTCCGTGCGCTCGAGGATGCGGATCTTCATGGCCGCGCGAGTATACTCGCGCCATGTCCGAGGCTCGCGCGCTCTACAAGGAAGCGTTCGCCCATTTCGTGAGCGATCGCCTCGACGACGCCGTCGCCACCTACCGAAAGGCCCTCGACGCCGACCCCCTGCTTGCGATCGCCTGGAATGGGCTCGCCATGGCCCTCGCGCAAAGCGGCGACCTCGACGGCGCGCTCGAGGCGGCACGCAAGCTCGTGGAGCTCGAGCCGGAAGAACCCCTGGGACACACGAGCCTTTCCATCTTCTATCAGCGCAAGGGCATGATCCCGGAAGCGGAGGCGGAGAAGGCCCTCGCGATGCGTCTCGGGATGAAACGAAAGCCCGCGTGAGGCGCCCGGGAGGCGCGCGCGAAAGCCCGGGCCTCGATCGACCGCTACCGACGCCGCGCTGTGAGGGCCGCAGGTCGCAGCACCAGAGGAGCCTGCCATGACCGACCCCAAATCCTTCCATCTCGACAGCCGCGTCCACGCCTACCTCGTGGCGCACGGCACGCCTCCCGACGCCGTGCAGCAGGCCCTGATCGAGGAGACCAAGAGCCTCGGCGGAGTTTCGATCATGCAGATCGCTCCCGAGCAGGGCGCCTTCATGACGATGCTGGCAAGGCTGATTGGCGCAAGGCGCGCGGTCGAGGTGGGAACCTTCACGGGCTACTCTGCGTTGTGTATCGCCCGTGGCCTTCCCGACGACGGAGAGCTCCTGTGCTGCGACGTGAACCAGGAGTGGACCGGGATCGCAAAGCGCTACTGGGAAAAGGCGGGGGTCGCGCACAAGGTCACCCTCAAGGTCGCGCCTGCGGCACAGACGCTCGGTGCGCTCCCGNNTCGCCTTCATCGACGCCGACAAGCCTTCGTATCCCGTCTACTTCGAGGAGATCCTCCCGCGCCTGCGACCGAACGGCGTCGTGCTCGTGGACAACGTGCTCTGGATGGGGGCGGTGGCCGATCCCAGCGTGCAGGACCCGAACACGACGGCGATCCGCCGATTCAACGGCCTTGTGAAAGACGACCCGCGCGTCGAGTGCGTGATGCTGCCGATCGCCGACGGCCTCACGCTCCTGCGCAAGAAGTAGCGCGGAGGGCCTACTGCGCGGGCCCGAAGACGAGCCCGCACTCCGCGCACTCCGCGGCATCGGCCGCCACGGGCTCGCCGCAGGCCGGACAGCGATCCTCCGCGAGGGAGGGGCCGAGCTCGGACGCACCGAGGTCCGGGAGCTCGCTGCGCGCGTATTCGGCATCGACCGCGGCGGCCCGGGGTGCGTCCCCCTCGGCTACGAGAACCCCCCAGCGCGAGCCGGCTTGCCCCCGTCCCTGCGCCGCGCGGGTGCCCGGAGGATCGAGGCGATGCGGGATCCCCGCTGCAGCCAGGGCTTTGCCAAGGCCCCTCGCCCATGCAAGCTCCGCCTCTCGCAGGACGACCTGTCCCTCGCCCGGGGCCAGGACGAGCCCGTCCTCCGCAGAAGAGCCCGGGGCTTCTCCCTCCCATACGAGAGGGAGGCTGCAGTCCCCGCACAGCTCCGCGCTCGCGAGATACTCGCCCCCGCAGCGCGGACACACCTTGTAGGCCCTTTCCACCCCGCCATTTTACGCCCGCGCCTGCGGATTCGGGTTTTCCCCCCACCCGATTCGTCGTACCGTGGTGAGCCGGGGTGCCGTCTCGGAGGGAACCTCCGCCCCGGCGGAGACCACTCAAAAGGGAGACCTGTGAGCAACGTTGTGGATGAGTCCCTCCTCGACGAATCCGACGCCGAGGATGCGGCGCGGATCCAGCGGGTCGCCCGCGGAGATCTCGAGGCCTTTCGCGCACTGTTTGCGCGTTACTATCCGCGGGTCTACGCGTTTGTGCGACGCCGCCTCCGCGACCCTGGGCAGACCGAGGACATCGTGGCGGAGGTGTTCTTCGAGCTCTGGCGCAGCGCAGGCCGCTATCGGGGCGAGGCTCGGCCTTCGACCTTCCTGTGCGGCATCGCCCACTTCAAGTGTCTCTCGGCGCTCCGGGCCGAGAGACGGCACAAGCGTGCGTACGTGCAGTCCGTGGACACAGCGCGGCTCTGGGGTGTCGTGGACCCGGGCAGCGCAGCAGCCGAGCTCGAGAGCCGCGACCAGATGCGCGAGGTGCGTCGTGCCCTCGACGAGCTTCCGGAGGGCCAGCGCGAAGTGGTGGAGCTCGCGTTCATGGATGGTCTTGCCTACGCCGAGATTGCCGATCGGCTCGGCGTGGCGGAAGGCACCGTCAAGACCCGGGTTGCTCGCGCGCGCGTGCGTCTGCGGCGCGCCCTCTCTCGCCCCCGCTCCATGGAGGATTCCTGATGCCGGGAGAGTCACTCGCGCCGGGCTGCCCGCCGGACATCCTGGAACTCATCCCCTTCTACCCGGACGAGGGGCTAAGCGACGCCGAGCGCGGAGCCGTCGAGGCACACGCCGCGCTGTGCGCGGAGTGCCGCCGCGAACTGCGCGGCGCATTCGGAGAGATCGACCTCCCGCCGGACGCGCCCACGGCGGAGCGTGTGCTCGCGAAGGTGTTCGAGCGGATTGCCGAGCGCAGTCGCCCAGAACCCCTCCCCAGGCCCGAGTCCCATAGGCCCCCTCCCACCCTTGCCATGCCGGCGCGGACGCGGGCCCCTCGCCGGACCGCCGCCTTCCGCCCGGCGGCCCTCGCCGCGGCGGCAGCCGCGGTGATGCTGGGCCTCCTTCTCCTTGCCCCCGCCGCAAGGCGCCTTGTCGCGGGCCCCTCCGCCATCTACCGCACGGCGGCGGCCCCCCCAATGGCGCAGCGCCCCGGCGGGCCTGAGCTCGAAGTCGTGCTGCGCAGCGATGCGAAGGCCTCGCAGCTCAACCAAGCGCTTCGTGCCCTAGACGCCGAGCTTGTGGCGGGACCCACCGAGCTTGGCCGCTATCGCGTCCGGCTCCCGAGCGGCGCCGACGCCTCCGCTGCAGCGGCCACGCTTCGCGCCCCGGAGACCGGCGTTGCGAGCTTCGCCGAGCCCCTGCGCTAGGGCGCCGAGGCGCAGGCGCGCGCGCGCCCGCACGCGCCCTTGGGCGCTCGGGCCGATCGCGCTCTGGCTCGCGCTTGGGGCGCAGCCCTCCGCACGGGCCGAGGAGGGCGTGTGCCCGCCCTTCCCGCCGGCGCAGCCCCCGAACCCCTCCGAATCCTTTGCCGGAGCGGGCATCGTGCCCGGCAAGCACAAGCTTCCGCGCGAAAGCGCCTCCTCGGGACGCATCATCGAGCTCTCCGGTTCGGGCGCCGAGGCTTCGGCCGACGACATGGAAGGCGAGGCGCTTCTCATCCTTCCCAAGCGCGCCGACGGCTCGATCGCCATGGATTTCGTGCTGGCCGAAGGCGCCTCCGTCGCGGCCTCCGTTTGGAGCCCGGTCTTGTGCGCGACGCTCGTGCGTGTCGTGGGGCCGAGCGCTCTCTCGCCCGCCGAGCTCGTGCCGTCGGTGCCGAAGGGGGCGCTCGTGGTTCCGAACCACCGCTATCACGGGAGCGCGGCCCATCTGCGCCCCGCCCCCGCGGCCACAGGCCAGGCCGTGGGCCCCGATCCGTACGTGCCCCTGCAATATGGCCTCGCGCGCACGGGCGTGCTCGAGGGTCGGCCGCGCTTCGCGGGGGCGGGCGTGCGTGTGGCCTTGCTCGACTCGGCGCCGGACACGACAGCCCGCGAGCTCTTGCACGTGCGGATCCTCCCGCTCGAGGACGGTCCCCCGAGCGAGCCCGCGATGCACGGCAGCTTGGTCGCCGGCGTCATCTCGGCCATCGAGAACAATGCCTTCGGGATCGCCGGGATCGCACCTGCCGCCGATCTCCTGGCAATCCCGGTGTGCACGCCCGTGAGCGACCCCCTGGGCGAGGAGTGCCGGATGTTCGACCTCCTGCGCGGCATCGACCGCGCCTGGGCGGAGGATGCGCGCGTCGTGAACCTCGCCCTCGTGGGCCCTCCCGATCCCGTGCTCGAGCGCGCAATGGAGCGCTTGAGACAGCTTGGGATCCTGGTCGTGGCTGCTGCGGGGAACGAGGGGACCGACCGGCCGCGCTATCCCGCCGCCTACCCCTCCGTGATCGGCGTGGGCGCGCTCGACGAGCGCGGACGACGCTGGCCGCGCAGCAACTACGGAGCCTCCGTGAGTCTCCTCGCGCCCGGCGTCGAGGTGCTCTCGACGCTGCCGGCGGATCGCTTCGCCTTCGCCGACGGAACGAGCCTCGCTGCAGCCCACGTGACGGGTCTTCTGGCCGTGCTCCTGGCCGGCTCGGACGACCCCGAGCTCGTGCGCAGCGCGATGCTCGATGCCGCCCATCGCGCCACGGCCGCTCCACCGGGCCGCCGCCGTGCGGGCGCGGCCCCGAGCCAGGGCGCAGAGGCCGCCGTCCTCCCTCGGCTGTGTGACGTGCTCCCGGCTCTCGGCCAGAGCTGTCCCGCAAAGCCGTAGGGCGCCGCGCCTAGGCGCCCCTCATCCAGCGCGCCGTACACTCGGCAACGTAGCGGCCGTGGGCGTGTGCGGCCTCGAGGTGCTTCGGCGTCGGGCCCGCGCGTCCTTCGCGCGGATTGGTCCAGGCGACGGGACCCCAGTGGCAACCCGCATCGCGAAAGCCCGCAAGCCGGTTGTGCATGGGCACGAGAATCATTCCGTGCTCCGCGAGATTCGCGAGGAGTGTCAGCAACGCGAGCTCGCCGCCGCCGCGCCCGCCGAGGCCTGCGGTCACGAAGGCGGCCCCCGTCTTGCCGACGAGTCGGCCTTCGAGCCAGAGCGGGGCCGCACGCTCCATGAATGCGCGCATCGAGGCTGCGATGCCGCCCATGTGCACTCCGCTGCCAAGGATGACGCCGTCGGCCGCGGTGAGGTCGTCGTTGGTGGCCTCTTCGGCCGGGCGAAGCACGACCTGAGCCGCAGCCTCTCGCGCGCCCTCCGCCACCGCCCGTGCCATGCGCGCCGTGCGTCCCGTGGCAGATGCGACCACGACCAGAATGCGCGCGGGAGCTTGCATCGACCGAGCCTATCACGCGGGCTCCCGCGTGCGGGGTGCGGAGCCGAGCGCAGCCACCAGCGCGGCGAAGTCCGCCGCATCGGGACTTGTGGCGCAGATCTCGTCCACCCTGAGCAAGGAGGCGTGCAGCATCTGCCGAGGCGCGAGGAGCCGGGCTTCCTGCCCCCCGTAGACGACGTCCCCCGCCACGGGATGCCCGGCATGCGCAAAGGTCGCACGGATCTGGTGCAGGAAGCCCGTCTCGAGATGAACCTCAACGAGCGTCGCCCCGCGCAAGGGGGAAAGCACCTTCCAGCTGAGCTTCGCGCGGCGAACACCTCGGTCCACGGCGGCGCGTCCGGCCTCCACGACGCGCACCCGGGCCGGGCGATGACGCGCGACGACGAGCCCGCACTCGAAATCTCCCGCCCCGCAGAGCTCGCCCAGGATGATCGCGCGGTAGCGCTTTTCGACGCGGTGCGCGGCAAACGCCGCGCGCAGCCGCCGGAACGTGGCCTCCTCGGTCGCGAACAGCACCGCCCCAGACGTATCCACGTCGAGGCGGTGGACGACGCCGCTGCGCAGCCCGCCTTCGCCGACACCCGCAATTTCGGGATGCCGCGCCGCGACGGCCGAGAGGAGAGAGCCCCGCTCTCCGGGAGCGAGGGCATGCACCGGGACCCCGGCCGGCTTGTCGACCACAAGCCAGCCCGGCCCTTGTGCGAGAACGCGGAGTGGAAGCTCGGGTTCGGCTTGGGGATGTAGGAGCGGCTCCGGCGTAAAGGCCGCCACCTCGACCTTGAGGCCCAAGCGGAGCGTCTCTCCCTTCGCCGTCGCCGGGCGTCCCGAGATCCGCACAGCTCCGCGTGCGAGAAGCCGCCGCGCCGCCGCGCGCGAGAGGCCGAGCTCGTGCGCGAGGTAGGCATCGAGGCGCTCACCCGCGTGCTCTTCGCTCACCACGAGCGTGCGGGCGGGGCAGATCGGAGGGGGGCCGGACACACTGCAGCCTACCCCGGGGCCAGCGCCTGGGGCAAAGTGTAGGGGTGGCTGAAGCGCTTCGGATCGCCATCATGGACACGACGCTGCGCGACGGGGAGCAGACGCCTGACGTCTCGTATGCGCCGGCCGAGAAGCTCCAGCTCGCGCGCATCTTCCTCACCGACGTGAAGGTCGATCGCATCGAGATTGCCTCCACCCGCGTTTCCGAGGGCGAGCGCGAGGCCGCGAAGCTCGTCACGGCCTGGGCGCGCAAGGCGGAGTGTCTCCCTCGTGTCGAGATTCTCGGCTACTGCGACGGCAAGACCTCGGTGGAATGGATCGCGGGCGTGGGAGGCGGCGTGCTGAACCTCCTGGCGAAGGGCTCGGAGCGGCACTGCCGCGCTCAGCTGGGCAAGACACCGGCGGAGCACCGGGCGAGCGTCGTCGAGACGGTCCGCCAGGCCCATCGAAAGCGGCTTCTCGTGAACGTGTACCTCGAGGACTGGTCCCAAGGTGTGCGCGAGTCGTTCGACTACGTGTTCGCCCTCATGCAGGAGCTTGTCCAGCTCGGCGTCGAGCGCATCTACCTCCCCGACACGCTCGGGGTGCTGTCTCCCGAGGCCGCGGGCCGCTATGTCGCGCTCATGGTGTCGACCTGGCCGCAGAGCTGGTTCGAGTTTCACGCCCACAACGACTACGGGCTTGCGACGGCCAACTGCCTTGCGGCCGTCGCCGCAGGCGCGCGCGGAGTTCACACGAGCGTAAACGGCATGGGCGAGCGCTCGGGCAACACCCGCCTCGCCGAGGTCGTGGCCGCGCTCCACGACCAGACTCCCTTTCGAACCGGCGTCGACGAGTCGCGGCTGCTCGCGGTCTCGCGCATGGTGGAGACCTTCAGCGGCAAGGACGTGGCGGCCAATGCGCCGATCGTGGGCCGGGATGTCTTCACGCAGACCGCGGGGATCCACGCCGATGGCGACGCCAAGGGCGATGCCGCCGACGGCGCCGCGACTGCCGACGAAAAGAGCAAAGGGAACGGCGAGCATCATGCTGATGGGAGCGATGAGGGGATAGGCGATTTTCTTGTGCCATTGGACGGTTAAAGTGGAGACGTCGAAGCCAGCGCGGTGCAGGCCTTCGATATAGCGGCGCAGATCGCGCCAGCTCATCTGGAAAGCCTGGATGACCTCGCGGTTGAAGTAGGAAGGCGGCTCAATGAGTTCGGGGAGAGTGGTGACCTTGAAGGGTTCGTAGCGAGTGACAGTGTCCTGGTCGATATCGCGAACCCAGCCCGATTCGAGGACCCCAGTGTTTGCGGAGTCCAGCCAACGAGCGCGAGTGGCAAAAACGCGGCGGCGCAAGCGGAAGGTAACGGGATCGAGTTCAATAACGGAAAGGCCGCCGAAGAGTTCTTCTTGAGAATCAAAGACGTCGTAGTTGTAGACCTTGGAGTTTTCTCCGAAGATCCAGCGCTGCGGGCGGGTGTAGGTCTGGGGAGGTTTGCCCTTGATGATGGCGCGAAGCGCGTCCTGCCGTTGGTTGGCGTANNGGAAGATAGGTGTGGTCGAGAAGGAGCAGAGCAGAAGCCACGGCCAGTCCAGCGATGAGAATGGGGAAGGCCAAGCGATAGAGAGAAATGCCGCTGGCCTTGAAGGCGATGATTTCGTTGTTTTTGCTGAGAATGCCGAGGGTAACGAGGACAGAGACGAGAGCACCGAGGGGGGTGAATTGGTAGGTGGAATAGGGAATGAGATAGCGAAAATAGTTCAGGACGGTCATGAAAGGGACATTGTGGCGGCGGATGTCCTCGGCCAGCTCAAAGAAAGTAAAAATTTCGAAAAGGAAGAGGAAGGCGAGCATGACGAGGACGAAGTAGTAGAGGAAACGGCGAAGGATGTAGAGATCAACGATGGAAGGAAAACTGGAGTAGGAAGGAGGAGAAGGCTGGCCGTTTTCCGTGCGAGGAGAGGGCGCGGGAAGAACCCGGGGGCGGCTGGCGCGGCGGCGAAGCAGGCGGCGAAAAGCGGCGAGCCGGGCGAATAGACGGAAGGAAGGAACTTCGCCGCGATAGCGCTCCATGCGCGGAAAAAGGACGAGAGCGACGAGGGTGAGGATGACGTTGGCGGCCCAAATACCAAAAGCGGGAGACAAGAGGCCTTGGCGGGCAAAGCCTGCGCCGGTGACAAGAAGAAGGTAGTAAGCGGCGATGATGAAAATGGCGAGGAGCGAACCAGCGGCGCGGCCACCGCGGCGAGGCTGTGCGCCCAGAGGAATGGCGATGAGCGCAAAGACAAAGCAAGCGACAGGAAAGGCGAGGCGCTGGTGGAGTTCGACCCGAGCTTCGCGCCAGTTGGGACCGCGATCGTGCCAGAGCGCAGAGAAAGGACGCTCAGGAGTGCTGAGGGTGCGCTCCTTGGGAGGCCCGAGGGAAGTGAATTGCATGGGCCAGTCGCTGCGGCCAAAAGAAGTGATGGAGTAGTGATCGGGAAAAGAGCGAGAGAACTCGTGAGTGGAACCGTCGTTGAGATGGAGCTCCAACTTGCCGAGGCTGGGCTCGCCAATTACAATCGCACTTTCCGCGAGAGTAATTTGTGAGCCTCCGTTGGCGCCCGCTTCCGCGAGAAAAACGCCGTTCCAGCGCGTGCCGCTGGCGGAAATGTCGTTGACATAGAGGACGATGTGAGGAAAGCGCTCGTCGAAAACGCGGGGTTGAACGGCAAAGGAGATTTGAGAAGTGATGAGGGTGGCCTCCGTGGAACGAGCGGTGCGGAGGGAAAGAGGGGCGAGCCAAAGGGTCATAAGCAGGGTCAGAGCCGCGCCGAGCAC
>DOUU01000356.1:17215-35494 GCA_003520425.1 Deltaproteobacteria bacterium | reverse complement strand
GGCGTGCGCATCATCAACTGCGCGCGCGGCGGAATCGTCGACGAAGATGCCCTGGCGGAGATGCTCCGCAGCAGGCGCCTAGCCGCCGCAGGGCTCGACGTCTTCGCACGCGAGCCGCTGCCGAAGACGAGCCCCCTGCTCGGGCTTTCGAACGTCGTGCTGACTCCCCATATCGGGAGCGCCAGCATCACGACGCGCGCGCGCATGATCGATCTTGCGCTCGCGAACCTTGAGGCGGGTCTCGCTTTTCAGCCCCTGCCGCGCTGTGCCAACCCCCAGGTCTACGAGACGCCGGCCTACCGCCGTCGCTTGGAGGCCCGGCTCTAACCCCCGGCGTCGCCGGAGCGGCCTTCTCCAGGGGGGTCGCCGGCATCGCGCTTGCAGCGCGCAAGAAAGGCCAGGGGGGAGACGACGCTCGCGCCGCCGTGGCGGGCCCGGCCCTGGACCTGGCGATCTGCCGTCACGACCGCGATGCGCCGGGGCTCCTCCGAGCGGCGTACGTGTCTCACCAGCCAATCGTCCGCGGAAGGCGCATACACGAGCCGGACGCGGGAGGGCGGCGACGGCTCGGCAGCGCGCGGAGAGGCCGGCGTTGCGGCGTCGAAGACGACGATGATCTCGGCAGCGGGGTCCTCGAACGTGTCGGCGATCGCGATGAGCTGGGATTGCACCGAGGCCGTCCACCAGCCGCGCCGATCGCGGCCGCGCAGCACCCCGGCATGGAGCACGTTGTAGCCGTCGATGAGCCAAACGCGCGGCGTGGCGGAGCCCGCCCGCGCCTCGAGCTCCGTCTCCTCCAGGTCTTGGGAGCGCGACACGCGATTCTCCTTCGATCCCAGCACCGCTGCCCAGGCGAGCCCGAATGCCAGAAAGCCCGCGATCACCGCAACGGGCTCGAGGGCGGCCCTGAGCCGCGGCCCAAGACCCCAGGATCGGAGAAGGAAAGCCCCCATCGCCACCCCCCTTGTGAGAGAGGAGCCGAGCTTGGGCCCGAGACGTGACGGGGCAGGTCACGTCCACTTCCTTGGCAGTTAGGCTTGCGGCCCGCTGCGCCGTGGCGTAACCCACCGTGATGCTGGCCCCCGAAGCGAAGGCACCCCTCACGCTGGGCCTCGTCCAGATGCGCTGCTCCTCCGACCCGGAGGAGAACCTCGCCAAGGCGCTCGATCGGGTGGAGGAGGCAGCGCGGCGGGGCGCCAAAATCGTGTGCCTTCCCGAGCTCTTTCGCTCCCGCTACTTCTGCCAGTCTGAAGAGGCGGGGCGCTTCGGGCTCGCCGAGCCCGTCCCGGGACCGACTACGGAGGCGCTCTCCAAGCTGGCCGCCGCACGCAGAGTCGTGGTGGTGGCGTCGCTCTTCGAGCGGCGCGCCGAAGGTCTCTATCACAACACGGCGGTGACGCTCGACGCCGACGGCCGGATCGGCGGGATCTACCGCAAGATGCACATCCCCGACGATCCCCTCTACTACGAGAAGTTCTATTTCACGCCGGGCGACCTCGGCTTCTCGTCCGTCGATACGCGCCACGCGCGGATTGGCACGCTCGTGTGCTGGGACCAGTGGTTCCCCGAGGCTGCCCGGCTCACGGCGCTCGCCGGCGCGCAGGTGATCTTTTTCCCGACCGCCATCGGCTGGCAGTTCGAGCAGGGAATCGCCGTTGACACGGCGCAGCACGACGCTTGGGAGACGGTTCAGCGCGGGCACGCCATTGCGAACGGGGTGTTCGTGGCCGCAGCCAATCGAGTGGGTCCCGAAGAGGACATCCGCTTCTTTGGCCAGTCGTTCGTGGCCGATCCCTTTGGTCGCGTGCTGGGTCGCGCCTCCACCTCCGACGAGGAGATTCTCCTTGTGGAGTGCGATCTCGGCCTCGTGGAGNNAAGCGCTATCGCGACGGATGAACGACCCCCAAACGCCCGCCGCCCTCGGCTATCGCTGGCCCGCGGAGTGGGAGCCCCACGCCGCAACCTGGCTTTCCTGGCCCCACAATCTCGACACCTGGCCCGGCCACTTCGCTCCGGTGCCCGCGGTCTTCGTCGCGATCGTGCGAGCGCTCCACGAGCACGAGCTCGTGCGCATCAACGTCGGAAGCCCCCAGCTCGAGGACAGCGCGCGGCAGCTCCTGTTGGAGGCGGGCGTCGATGTGGACCGCGGTGTGCGGTTCCACCGCATCGCAACCAACGACGCATGGGTTCGCGATCACGGTGGCATCGTGGTGGTGCGCGAGGAGGCAGGCCAGCGCGAGCGGGCGCTCATCGATTTCGAGTTCGACTCCTGGGGCAGGAAGTACGGCCCCTGGGACCTTGACAACGCGGTCCCCGAGCGGATGGCCCTCGCCCTCGGCCTGCCGCGGTTTCGGGCGGGCGTCGTGCTTGAGGGAGGCTCCATCGACGGCAACGGAGAAGGCACGGTGCTCACCACCGAGTCCTGTCTCCTCAACCCGAATCGCGGTCCCGGGCGCACGCGCGAGCGCATGGAGCGCGTGCTTGTGGATCAGCTCGGGACTCGTCACGTGCTCTGGCTGGGGGAAGGGATCGCAGGCGACGATACCGACGGCCACGTCGACGACCTCGCACGGTTCGTCGACCCGGGGACCGTGGTCACCGCCCTCGAGGAGGACCCGGCCGACGAGAACTTTGCGCCCCTTCGGGCAAACCTCGCCCGGCTGCGCGCGATGCGGGACGCAAGGGGCAAGCCGCTTGCAATCGCCACGCTGCCCATGCCGCCGCCCCTGTTCGTGGATGGCCAACGGTGCCCAGCGAGCTACGCCAACTTCTACCTTGCGAACGGAGTGGCGCTCGTCCCGACCTATGACGCGCCTTCGGACAGCCGGGCTCTCTCGGTCTTGCGAGAGCTCTTGCCGGGTCGCGAGATCATCGGAATCTCGTGCCGCGATCTCGTCTTCGGCCTTGGCGCCCTTCATTGCGTGACCCAGCAGGAGCCGGCTTGAGGCCATGGCCGCGGGGGCGTTTGGAGCGTCCTCGGCTCGACCCGGCTCTGTTCTCTCGCTCCGATGGATTCAGCCGCCCGACGAAGATCTGGTGTCATCTCCCGGGCGGCGTGAACGTCGAAACGCTACGCCTCGAGCGGTTCGGCGTTCAAAGGGAGAACCTTGTCCTGACCTTGGATTTCGTGTCGCAGAGGGGTCTCCCTCTCACCCATCGGATGCTTGCCATGGGAGACCAAGCCTTCGCATGGCTCGCTCCCGTGGCGGAGCCGTGCGATCCGCTGTGCGCGGATCGGAGGGCACGGAGCCGGCTCGCGGGGCGGAGAGATCCTGCCCTTTGGTTGGGGTGGGCAGGCCGCTCCTAGAGCGTCGCTCCACCATCCACCACCAGCACCTCGCCATTGGCATAGCTCCCCGCGTCACTCGCCAGCAGCAACGCGGCGCCCGCGATCTCGTCGGGCTGGCCGTGGCGGCGGAGCGGGTTGCGCTTGAGATAGGCCTCGTATCCGGCTTGGTGGTCGAGGAGCGCTCGCGCCATGTGCGTTTCGATGAGTCCGGGCGCGATCGCGTTCACCCGGATGCCGCGTGGCCCGAGCTCCATGGCCATCGTCTTCGTCAGATGGATGAGCGCGGCCTTCGACGCGCCGTAGGCCGCGAGCGCCGGCGTGGCGTGAAGGCCGCCGTTCGAGGCGATGTTCACGATCGACCCCGCTCCCCGCGATGCCATTCCCCGGGCAATGGCCTGCGAGAGCAGAAAGACTCCCGTTACGTTGGTCTCGAAGACCTTGCGCCAGGCTGCGATCCCAAGATCCAGGACGCCGGCCATCACCGGGTTTGTGGCCGCATTGTTCACGAGCACGTCGATCACGAGCCCTGCTCCCTCCAGCCCGCGGACCAGTGCCGAGATCGATGCCTCGTCGCTCATGTTGACCGTCGCGACGTGCGCCTGCCGGCCGAGGGCCTCGACCTCCTTGGCCACGCTCTCGAGCGCTTCGCGTTTTCGCGACGACAGCACGAGATCGGCGCCGTGTTCAGCGAAGCCGAGCGCGATGGCACGGCCGATGCCCCGGGAAGCGCCCGTCACGAGCGCCGTCTTTCCGGCGAGGGAGAAGCGTTCACGCAGCACTCTCGAGACTCCTTCTCTCCGTCTGAAGCCGCGAGGCCCAGTCTTACCAGCCGGTGCCCCCCGGGTCGAGGGGCGCTCCTGGGCATTTTTCCCTGCCAGGACCCCCAAGGTGCGCTAAACCCGGGCACAGGTGGGAGGAGCAGCGTGGTCGAGGTCGTTCGGCACGACATCGTCATCGTGGGAGGAGGCGGGGCGGGGATCCGCGCCGCCATCGCCGCCGTCGAGGCGGATCCCAAGGTCACCGTGGCCCTCGTCTCGAAGGTCTATCCGATGCGCAGCCACACGGTCTCCGCCGAAGGCGGAGCCGCCGCGGTGGTCCCGGGCTCGGACGACAGCCTTGACAAGCACGCGTACGACACCGTCAAGGGCTCCGATTTTCTCGCGGACCAAGACGTGGTCGACTACTTCGTCGAACAGGCCCCGCTGGAGCTCACGCGACTCGAGCACTGGGGATGTCCATGGAGCCGCAACGACGACGGCAGCGTGGCCACGAGGCCCTTCGGCGGCATGCAGATCCCTCGCACGTGGTACGCCGCCGACAAGGTCGGCTTCCACATGCTCCACACGCTCTTCCAGCATTGCATGCGATTCGACCGCATCGTTCGCTACGACGAGTACTTCGTGACCAAGCTCCTCGTGGACGGCGGCGCCGTGAAAGGCGTCGCCGCCCTGGATATGCGAGAGGGCAAGACGCGCGTCGTCCTCGGTCGCGCCGTGATCCTCGCGACGGGCGGTGCCGGCAAGTGCTTCCCGTTCACGACCAACGGCACCATCAAGACCGGAGACGGCATGGCGCTCGCATACCGCGCCGGTGTCGGCCTCAAGGATATGGAGTTCGTTCAATATCACCCGACCGGGCTGCCCGGTACCGGCATCCTGATCACCGAGGCCTCCCGTGGCGAGGGCGGCTACCTGATCAACTCCGAGGGCGAGCGCTTCCTCGTGACCCGCGACTATGGAGTGGGCCAGAAGGCTGAGCTTGGACCCCGGGACATGATCTCGCGGGCGATCATGCAGGAGATCAGCGCCGGCCGCGGGATCAAAGGCGCGTACGGCGAGCACGTCCAGCTGGACCTGCGCCACCTCGGAGAGGCCAAGATCATGAAGCGGCTCCCGTTCGTGCGAGAGCTGTCCAAGACCTACGCGGGTGTCGACCCCGTGCACCAGCCGATTCCGATTCGCCCGGTCGTCCACTACATGATGGGCGGCGTAGACACGAATGTGACAGGCGCGACGGATCTGCCCGGCCTCTACGCCGCGGGCGAGTGCGCGAGCGTCTCGCTCAATGGCGCCAATCGTCTCGGGTCCAACTCCTTGACCGAGTGCCTCGTGTTCGGTGCGCGTGCGGCGATCGAGGCCTTGAAGTACGCGCGTGGGACGAGCGAGGGCAACGAGACGGCGCTGCGTCGCCAGGGCGAGGAGGAGATGGCGCGCATCGATGCCCTGCGCGGCCGCAAGAAGGGCGGCGAGAGGATTTCCCAGATCCGCAGGGAGATGAACCTCGCCATGGAACGCGGCTGCGGCGTGTACCGCGATCAGGCGTCCATGCAACAGACCGTGGCCGAGGTCGCGCAGCTCAAGGGCCGCTATGCCGACCTTGCACTGGAGGATTCGAGCAAGGTCTTCAACACCGAGATTCTGACCGCCCTCGAGCTCGGCAATATGCTCGACGTCGCGGAAACCATCGCGGTCGCCGCCCTGGCTCGCCAGGAGTCACGCGGCGCGCATGCTTGCAGGGACTATCCGACGCGCAACGACCAGAAATTCCTGCACCACTTGCTCGTCTTCTTCACGCCCGCGGGTCCGCGCCTGGAAAAGAAGGCGGTCACCATCACGCGGTTCCAGCCCGAGGAGCGGAAGTACTGATGAGCGACCGGCAGAAGAAGACCTTCGTGATCACGCGCTTCGATCCCGACAAGGACGAGGTGCCGAAGACGCAGACCTACGAGATCCCCGTCCGGCCCGACTGGAAGGTCCTGGATGCCCTGAATTTCATCAAGGACGAGGTGGACGGCACGCTCTCGCATCGCTGGTCCTGCCGGATGGCGGTCTGCGGGAGCTGCGGGATGATGGTGAACGGGGAGCCGAAGCTGACCTGCAAGACCGCGCTCTCCGATTACGGCGACACGGTGGAGGTGGGGCCGCTTTCGAACTTTCCGGTGATCCGCGATCTCGTCGTCGAGCTCGAGGGGTTCATGGAGAAGTTCAAGGCCGTGAAGCCCTGGATTTTGCGGGCCAAGGAAAAGGCGCCGGAGGAGGGTGTCTACCGCCAGTCCCCGGCGGAGCTCGAGGCGTTCAAGCAGTTCAGCATGTGCATCAACTGCATGCTCTGCTACGCGGCGTGTCCCGTCGTGGGCAACGAGCCGGACTACCTCGGGCCTGCCGCGATCGCGCTCGGCCACCGCTACAACCTCGATTCGCGGGATGAGGGCGACGCGGAGCGCAATCAGGTGTTCCGGGAAGAGGGGGGCGTGTACTCCTGCTCCTACGCGAACGAGTGCAGCGAGGTCTGCCCGAAGAACGTCGATCCTGCGGCGGCCATCAACCAGGCCAAGTTCCTTGCGGTGGTGGACTGGGCCAAGAGCTTCGTCTCCCCGCGCTCGAGGAAGAAGTAGCCGTGGCGCGCCTCGCCGACCCCCGCGCCATGAGCCCGTCCCGGCCGGGCCGAACGCGGACTGCGCCGCCCGTCATGCCGCCCCTGTTTCCCGCCCGGGGCCGCTATCGCTCCTACATGCTCTTCGGCGCGTGCTGTGTCTTCTTCCTCTTGTCGAGCCTGCTCTTCCTGCGCGTGGTCGACGCCCTGGCGGCGGGACCCGAAGCCTGGGACGACCTGCTGCGCCAGTTCCGCCATCCCCTCTATCTCGCGTACAACGTGGCGGCGCTCGCCGGGTTCGTCTTCACCGCGCGCCGATTCTTTTTCCAGCTGTTCGCCAAGAGTCAGCCTCCGCGCATCGGCCCGCTGCCGCGCCCGCCTCTGGCCGTCCTCCCGCCGCTTCTGGGCGCGGCATGGGTCGCTGCCACGGCGCTCATTTTCTGCATTCTCTGGGGGGCCTTTCCATGAAGCATCTGATTGCGCGCTTGGAGCCGGTCATCTGGGCACTGTTCGGCGGCGGGTTCTTCGTCGGGTGCCTGCTCATGCCCGCATTCATCTTCATGCTCTGCATCGCAGCCCCGCTCGGCTGGCTCCCCGAGGGCGCGCTCTCGTACGAGCGGGCCCACGCGCTGGCCGCGAACCCGATCGGCAGGCTCGCGTTGTTCGTGCTGATCGTGCTCCCCTTCTGGAACGGCGCGAACCATCTGCGCCACTTCGTGATCGACCTGCGGGGGATCCGCAGCGACGGCGTCGTTGCGCCGGCGTGCTACGCCGCGGCGCTCGTCGTGACCGGGATCGCGGCTGTGGCCGTAGGGAAGCTCTAGTCCCGTGACGATTCCCCTCACGTGCCTCTTCGGGTTCATCTTGTGGACGGTGCTGCTCCTGCTTGCGATCGCGGCGGTGCGCATCCGTCAGATTCTCGCAGGCAAAGCGCGGGCGAGCGATTTCACGGCCGGCATTCCCCACGGCGGGGATCGCTACTGGCGCTTGAACCGCGCCCACATGAACTGCCTCGAGAATCTCCCGCTCTTTTCGGCGGTGGTGCTGACCGGGGCGGTGATCGGTGCGGACGCCCTGTGGCTCGACCGTTTTGCGGAGCTCTATCTCGCGGCGCGCATCGGCCAATCGGTGACGCACATCAGCTCGGGCAGCGATCGCGCCATCCAGATTCGGTTTGCGTTCTTCAGCCTCCAGGTCCTGTGTCTGCTCGGGATGATCCTCATCACGGGATCGGTTCGGGCCACCTAGCGAGCGGCGACTTCGCGAGCGCTCCTCCCGCGCACGATCGCTCCGCGGGTTCCCGTGAGCGCCCGGGAGGGATTGACTGAATGAATCATTCAGTTATAANNTGGCCCGCCCGCCCCGCGGCCGAGCGCCCGCGGACAGCCGCGGAGCCGAAGCACGCCTCGCGCAGATTCTCTTCGCCGCCATTCGCGTCTTCAGCGCGAAGAGCTACCGGCGGGCCCAGATGGCCGACGTCGCCCGCGAGATGGGGATGTCGCCCGGCACGCTGTACAACTACGTCGAGAGCAAAGAGGCGCTCTTCCACCTGCTCGTCGAGCACGGCTTCAACCGTGCGCCGGCTCTACGGGCAGGGGAACTCCCTGTCCGCACCCCATCCCCCGAGGCGACGCTTCGCCTGTTGAAGGATCGCCTCCTCGCGGGGTTCTCCACGCCCGCGCTGGAGGCAGCGCTGGCGCGCAAACGCCCGGCCGACGCGCGGGCGGAGTTCGAGGGGGTGGTGCGCGAGCTCTATCGCGCAGTCTCCACGCACCGCGAAGGCATCGTGATCATCGAGCGCTCCGCGCGGGACTGGCCCGAGCTCGCGGCGCTCTTCTATGCCGGCGTGCGCCGGGATCTTCTTTTGCGGATGGAGCGTTATCTCACGCAGCGCATGGATGCCGGCCAGCTCCGCCGCGTGCCAAACGCCGCTGCCGCCGCACGGCTCGTGATCGAGACGGTCGCGTGGTTCGCGATGCACCGGCTGCAGGACCCCGACTCGCGGGAGCTTGACGACGCCGTGGCGGAGACGACGGTGATCGACTTCTTGTCGCACGGCTTCGTGAAGGAGTAGGGCCATGGAGGACTATCCGCCGACCCGACGCTTCGACGTGGATTGGCTGCGCGTGTTCGCGACCTATCTGCTCTTCGCCTTTCACGCCGGCAAAGTCTTCGACATCCCGCCCTTCTACCCCCTCAAGAACGGTGAGCTTTCGGTGGCCATGGGCTTTTTCACGGGCTTCATCCACCAATGGCACATGCCGCTCTTCTTCTTGCTCGCGGGATGGTCCGTCTTCGGATCGCTTGCGCAGCGCGGGAGCGCCGGCTTCCTGCGGGAGCGGGTTCGCAGGCTCGTGGTGCCTCTTGGCTTCGGGATGCTCGTCCTCTGCCCGCCGATCCGCTGGGTCGAGCTGCGCCAAGGCCTCTTCGTGACGGCGTCGGGTCGATCCCTCGCGGCGGAGCCAGGGGTGGGCTTGCTCGAGTTCCTGCCTCGGTACTACACGCCCGAGGGCGTGACCTGGTCCCATGTCTGGTTTCTCGCGTATCTGTTCACCTTTACGCTGCTCTACCTGCCCGCCCTGGTCGCGCTTTCGCGCGCTCCGGTTCGACGCGCGCCGGAGCGAAGTGCAGCCGTCTATCTCGCGCTCTTCCCGCTTGTCCTCGTGCAGGTGACGCTGCGCGGTCGCTGGCCCGGCTATCAGAACCTCGTCGACGACTGGGCGAACTTCGCCTACTACAGCCTCTTCTTCTTGTTCGGGTTTGCGCTCGCGCGGTCTCCACAGCTCGAGCGCCTCGCGCACCGCGAGTGGAGGCGCGCAGGTCTTCTGGCCGCCGCCGCGCTCCTTGGAATGGTGGCGACGGACCTCCTGCGGGCCCGCGGCTTCGAGCTGGCCGTGTTTGCGGGCCGTGCGCTCTCGGCGGTGGCGGGCGGGTGCGGGGTGCTGTTCTTCCTGGGACTCGCGGCGCGCTTTTTCCGCTTCTCGAATCGCGCCCTGCGCTGGCTCGCCGAATCCGCCTTCCCGGTCTACGTGTTGCACCAGCTCGCGGTCGTGATGGCGGGCCTTTGGGTGGTTTCCTTGCCGCTCGGCATCGCACCGAAGTACACGCTTCTCGTGTCCTTGTCGTTGGCCATGACGCTCGGCTTCTATCAGTTCGTAGTGCGGCCGCTCCCCGCCCTGCGCTTCTGCCTCGGGATGAAGCCGCTTGGCTCGGCCCCCTCGCGCTGGCCGGTTGCGGTGTCCCCTGCGCGGGGCGCCTCCGTTTGAGGGCGCTCGGACCGCTCGCCGCGGCCCTGGCCGGCGGGGCTGCCCTGGTTTGCGCTTGCGGAAACGGGTCGTCGACGGACCAGACGGGGGGCCCGTCCGCAGGGGCGATCGCGGATTGGCCGGTCTACGGGGCCAACGCCGCCGGTACGCGTTACTCGCCGCTGAGCGAGATCCGACGGGAGAATGTCGCACGTCTCGCGCTGGCGTGGGCGCTTCATACCGGTGACGTCGCGGACCGGCGCAATTCGGGGGGGCGGAGCACGACCTTCGAGGCGACGCCGATCCTGGTCGACGGAACACTCTACTTTCCGACGCCGTTCGGGCGCGTCTTTGCCGTGGATCCCGAGAACGGTGCGGTGCGCTGGCGCTTCGATACAAAGCTCGATCTCTCGATCCCCTACGCCGAACCCACGTCGCGAGGGGTTGCCGCTTGGCACGACCCCGAGCGTGAAGGGAGGTGACGCTGGGAACGGCCCGGGACATCCTGCCCATCCCCATACCCTTCGCGTTCGGCACCCCGAACCTCGGAGGCCCCATGGGGACCGCCGGAGGCCTCGTCTTTATCGGGGCGGCCATGGACAACTACCTCCGCGCATTCGACGTCGAGACCGGCGCGGAGCTGTGGAAGGGTCGCCTGCCGGCGGGCGGCCAGGCGACACCGATGACGTGTCGGTTGCATCCCGATGGTCGGCAATACGTGGTGATTGCGGCGGGGGGGCACGGGAGGCTCGGGACGAAGCTCGGCGACACACTCGTGGCCTTTGCCCTTCCAAAGCCCTAGCCGCCCACGCCTCCGCACTCCTCACCCGGAGGCTGCTACCCTCGCGCCCCCATGTCTGGCCGCGTCCTCGACGGCATCCGGGTGCTCGATCTCACGCGCATCGTCGCGGGCCCGTTCGCGACGGCAATCCTTTCCGACCTCGGGGCGGACGTGATCAAGGTGGAGCGGCCGCGCACCGGGGACGACTACCGCTACGGCCCCTCCCGCCCGGGCGAGACCTCGCTCTCGTTCCAGAACACCAATCGCGGCAAGCGCTCGATCACCCTCGACGTGGCAAAGCCCGCAGGGCGCGACCTACTCCTGCGTCTGGTCGAGCGCGCGGACGCCGTGACGGAGAACTTCCGCGCGGGCTGGCTGGCCTCGCACGCACTTGGCGCCGAGGTGCTGCTCGCGCGCAACCCACGGCTTGTCGTCGCTTCGCTCTCGGGCTTTGGACAGACCGGACCGCGCGCGGGAGAAGCCTCGTACGACATCGTCGCGCAGGCGGCCGGCGGGCTCCTCGCCATGACCGGGCCCGAGGGCGGCCCACCGGTGCGTGCCGGGGGCGCCCTGGCGGATTTCGTGGGGGGACTCTATCTCGCCCTCGGCGTGGTCTCCGCGCTCGTGGAGCGAGAGCGGACCGGACGGGGCCGGGTGCTCGACCTCTCCAACCAGGATGCGATCTTCGCCATCACGGACTCGGCGGCGACCATTGCAGCGGCTCTCGGCGTTCGGGCGGAGCGCGTCGGCAACCAGCATCCCTTCACCGCGCCCTATGACGCGTTCGAGGCGAAGGACGGCTACGTCGCAGTGGGCACGGCCAGCAACAAACTGTTCCGCGGCCTCTGCGCGGCCATCGGGCGCCCGGAGCTCGCGGTCGACGAGCGCTACAAGAGTCACCGCGGCCGCTCCGCGCGCCGCCAGGCGCTCAATGCCGAGGTCGCGGCCTGGGTCCGGGAGCGGACCTGTGACGAGGTCCTCCAGGTGCTCGGTCCGCAAGGGGCCCGCCTGCCGTGCGCGCGCGTCATGCGCCCCGACGAACTCTTGCACGACGCCCAGCTCACGGCGCGTGGAATGGTCGAGCGGCACCCCCATCCCGCGCTCGGCGAGATCGTGTTCCACGGAAACCCGTTGCGTTTCGCCGGAACACAGCCGCGGGCGCGCCCCCTCGCGCCTGCCCTGGGCGAGGACAATGCTGCGGTCTACGGAGAGCTCGGTCTTGGGCCCGAGGACCTCGCGCGGCTGGCCGAGCGCGGCGTGATCTAGGACACTCGACGAGCGGGCTCACAGCAGGAGAGGGGAACTTCGCATGGATGAGTATCGCGCGCTGCTCGCGAAAACCGACCGCGCCGTGTTCGACGCCATCGCCGGGGAGGAGGCGCGCCAGAAGCGCGGCGTCGAGCTCATCCCGTCTGAGAACTACACCTATCCCGAAGTCCTCGTGGCCCTGGGTTCGGTCTTCACCAACAAGTACGCCGAGGGCTATCCCGGTCGCCGCTACTACGGAGGACAGGAGTACACCGACGCCATCGAGAACCTGGCCCGCGAGCGCGCGAAGGAGCTCTTCCGGTGCGAGCATGCCAACGTCCAGCCGCTCTCCGGCTCTCCGATGAACCAGGCGGTGTATCTGGCGTTTCTCAGGCCAGGAGACACGATCCTCGGGATGGATCTCTCCCACGGAGGGCACCTCACGCACGGCGCGCCGGTCTCCCACATGGGGCAGATCTTCCGCTTCGTGCGTTACAAGACCGATCCCGAGCACGAGGGGCGCATCGACTTCGACACGCTGCGCAAGATCGCGCGCGAGAGTCAGCCGAAGATCGTGCTCTGCGGCTACACCTCCTATCCCCGCGACTATGACTACGCGGCGTTCCGCCGGGTCGCCGAGGAGGTGGGCGCGCTCACGATGGCGGATGTCTCGCACATCGGCGGTCTGATTGCCGGCGGTGTCATGCGCAATCCCTTCGACGCCGGCTTCGACATCGTCACCACGACGACGCACAAGAGCCTGCGGGGGCCGCGCGGCGGCATGGTGCTGTGTGCCAAGAAGTACGCAGCGGTGATCGACAAGTCCGTCTTCCCGGGTCTGCAGGGAGGCCCGCACATGAATGCGATCGCCGGGATCGCCATTGCGTTGGGGCGAGCGCTGCGGCCCGAGTTCAAGGAGTACGCGGCGCAGGTTCTGCGCAACGCCAAGACGCTGGCGGCGACGCTTCTCGCCGCGGGAGGGAGCCTCGTCACCGGCGGCACCGACAACCACATGATGGTGCTCGATACGATGAAAAGCTTCGGCATGGACGGCCGCGTCGCGGAGGAGACGCTGGACAAGATCGCCATCACCACGAACAAGCAGATCATTCCCGACGATCCGAATCCGCCGCTGCGTCCGAGCGGGATTCGCATCGGAACGCCCGCGGCGACGGCCCGGGGCATGAAGGAGGATGCGATGCGTCGGCTCGGCGACTGGATCGTGAGCGCGCTGCGCGCCCACGACGATGCCGCGCTGCTCGACCGCCTGCGCGGCGAGGTGCAAGCCTTCTGCCTGCAGTATCCCGTGCCGGGGATTGACGGCGCGGTCTAGGCGTATGGGCCGCCACGAGCGCAAGCGGATCGCCCTCGTGACGGGCGCAAACCGGGGCCTCGGCTTTGAGACCTCAAGACAGCTCGCGCGACTCGGTCTTCGGGTGCTCATGACGGGACGAGACGAGGCGAAAGGGCGCGAGGCTGCCCACACCCTCGCCAGCCAAGGGCTGGACGTCCTGTACTACCCGTTGGACGTTGTGTCCCCGCAGAGCGTGGGCGCGGCCGCCCGGTTCGGGGAGGTCGAGTGCGGTGGGGTCGACGTCCTGGTGAACAACGCCGGCGTGATGCTGGATGGCCGGTCTCCTCGTGCTGCATCCGCGGTGCTTCCTACGGACCTTGAGAGCTTCGAGCGCACCTACGCGGCCAATCTCTTTGGTCCCGTCCTGCTGTGTCAGGCCCTCGTGCCTGGCATGCGAGAGCGCGGATGGGGGCGGGTGGTCAACGTGTCGAGCGGGCTCGGGCAGCTGGCCGACATGCGTGCCGGTTGGCCGGCCTATCGCAGCTCGAAGGCGGCGCTCAATGCCCTGACCCGCGTGCTCGCGGCGGAGCTTTCGGGCACCAATGTGCTCGTGAACTCCGTGGACCCTGGCTGGGTACGCACCGATATGGGCGGCTCCCAGGCGGATCGCAGCACGCTCGAAGGCAGCGACACCATCGTGTGGGCGGCCACCCTTCCGGACGGTGGCCCGACGGGCGGCTTCTTCCGCGATCGGCAGCCGATCCCTTGGTGAGGGTCTTGAGCCCATATGCCGTTCCGCTCGATCGACCCGTTTCGCGGCGAGCTTCACGAGTCGTTCCCCGAGCTTGACTCGCATGGCCTCGATCTGGCGCTCGCGCAGGCAGGCCGTGCGGCAGGGCTGTGGGCGGCGACTCCCATGGCCGAGCGAGCCTTGGCCCTGCGCCGGCTCGGGACGGAGCTTCGCTCCCAGGCACCGCGGCTTGCGCTCCTCGCGGCCCTCGAGATGGGCAAACCCGTGCGGCAAGGGCGGGCGGAGGTGGAGAAGTGTGCCTGGGCCTGTGACCACTATGCCGTGCACGCCGCCGCCATGCTTGCGCCGGAAGCGATCGAGACCGAGGCAGTGCGGAGCTACGTGCGATTTGATCCCCTCGGCGTGGTCCTTGCGATCATGCCGTGGAACTTCCCCTTCTGGCAGGTATTCCGCTTCGCGGTGCCCGCGCTTGCCGCCGGCAACGTCGCCCTTCTGAAGCACGCCCCGAATGTTCCCCGCTGCGCCCTTGAGATCGAGCGGCTTGTTTCCTTGGCGGGAGTCGTGGAAGGCGGTCTTCAAGCGCTCTTTGTTTCCACGCAGACGACCGGCGAGCTGATCGCACATCCTGTGGTGAAGGCCGTGACTTTCACCGGGAGCACGCGTGCCGGCGCCGAGATCGCAGCGCAGGCAGGTCGCGCGCTCAAGAAGAGCGTGCTCGAGCTCGGGGGGAGCGACCCTTTCTTGGTTCGCGCCGACGCCGACATTCCTGCGGTCGCCCGCGCCGCGACGCAGGCGCGCGTCCAAAACGCCGGCCAAAGCTGCATCGCCGCAAAGCGCTTTGTGGTGGCGCACGAGCTGGCCGACGCCTTCGTAGAGGCCTTTCGCCGAGAGCTGGAAGGCTTGCGCGTCGGTGATCCTCAGCGCGAGGAGACCGATGTGGGTCCCCTGGCCCGTGAAGACCTGCTGCTCACCCTCGACGCGCAGGTTCGCCGATCGGTGGACGCGGGCGCAAAGCTTGTGACCGGCGGGCGCCGCCTGCCCGGCCCCGGCTTCTTCTACGCGCCGACGCTCCTGGACGGGGTCGCGCCCGGGATGCCCGTGGCGGACGAGGAGACATTCGGGCCGGTGGCGGCAGTGATGCGCGTGAAGGACGACGAGGAGGCCGTGGCCATTGCGAACGCGAGCGAATACGGGCTCGGTGCCAGCGTGTGGAGCCGCGACACCCACGCCGCGGAAGCCCTCGCCGCGCGAATCGAGAGCGGCAGCGTGTTCGTAAACGGCATGGTGAAGAGCGATCCGCGGCTTCCCTTCGGTGGGATCAAGCACTCCGGCTACGGCCGGGAGCTTTCCGTGCACGGCCTGCGCGAGTTCGTGAACGTGAAGACCGTGTGGGTGGGGCGCCCGGACGCCTGAGCGGCCTCGGGCGGTGGCGCGGCCACTACCCTTTCTCTGCCAGCCGCCAGGCCGCGTCCGCCAGAAAGCGCGCCTGGGCTCCGACCTGCCCCGCGCTCTCGGAACTCGCGTTGCCCTGCAGCGCGCGCCCGAGGATGCCCTGGGCGATCGCCGCCAGTCGGAACAGCGAGAAGGCGAGGTAGAAGTTCCAGGACGGGATCTTCGCCCGGCCGGTGCGGCGGCAATAGTCCGCCAGGTAGTCGGCCTCGCAGGGGATGCCCGTGGCCGCAAAATCGACGTCCACAAGTCCCCCCGTGGTGGCGCCCGACGTGTGATAGAGGATGCAGTTGTAGGCAAGGTCGGCGAGGGGATCGCCGAGGGTCGAGAGCTCCCAGTCGAGCACCGCGAGGATCCGCGGCTCGGTGGGATGGAAGATCATGTTCTCCAGGCGGTAGTCGCCGTGCACAAGACGCGTCTCCTCGCCCGGGGGAATGTGCGCGGGGAGCCACGCCAAGAGCTTCGTCATGGAGGGAATGTCGTCGGTGCGCGACATCTCGTACTGCTTCGTCCAGCGCGCGATCTGCCGCGCGAAGTAGTTGCCGGGCTTGCCGAAGTCTTGGAGACCGACGGTGGCGGGCTCGACTCGGTGAAGACGGGCGAGGACTTCGTTCATGGCGTCGTAGATCGCCCTGCGCTCGGCAGGCGTCATTCCCGGGAGTGTCGGGTCGCGCAGGATGCGACCCTCGACATACTCCATCACGTAGAAGGGGGTTCCGATGACCGCGGGGTCTTCGCACAAGGCGAAGGTGCGTGCGACAGGCACGCCGCTCTGGTGAAGGGCGCTGATCACCCGGTACTCGCGGTCGACCGCGTGGGCGGAAGGCAGCAGCGTCCCCGGCGGCTTCTTCCGCAGGACGTAGCGCCGCACCGGGGTCTCCAGCACGAAGGTGGGGTTCGACTGGCCGCCGGCAAACTGGAAGACGGCCAAGGGCCCGGCGAACCCATCCACCCTCGCTTGCAGAAGAGACTCGAGGGCCGCCTCATCGAAGCGGTGCGCTTGCCGCACGGCGATGGTGCCAGGGATCTCCTCCCCTCGACGGGTGTTCATGCGCTCTCCCGGTGGGCCCTCCGCAGCTTTACGAGTCTACCGCGGCAAGAAGGGGACGCCTCAAGTGGCATCGTGAAAGAGGATCCCGAGCGCCATGCGCTCGCCGCTTCGAATCCGGGAAACGCCGTGGCGAACCTGCACCCGTGCGAAGCCCCGCTTCGCAGGCACGGGACGCTCGCGCACAGGAAACACGACCGACGCTCCCTGGACGAGGGGGACGACGTGGCCGCGCGACTGGGCGCGGGGTCTTTGCTCGACCAGCAGGAACTCGCCTCCCGTGAAGTCCTGGCCCGGCTCCGAGAGCAGGCAGGTCACTTGGAGCGGGAAGTGGATGGGACCGTAGAGGTCTTGGTGCAGGCAGTTGTAGCCCTCGGCCTCGTAGCGCAAGAGGAGCGGCGTCGGGCGGGCCTGTCCGTGGCTGCGGCAGAGCGCGAGGAACTCATCGAGGTGATCGGGATAGGAGGCGTCGCGTTGCAGGGCCTGCGACCAGCGGTTCGCGATCACCGAGAGCGGTTCGTAGAGCAGGCGGCGAAGCGTCGCGACGAGCTCCGGGAGAGGCTCGGCGAAATATCGGTACTCGCCTTCGCCGAAGCGGTAGCGCGCCATCTCGACGCGGGACCGGAAGAGATTCGGATCGGTGTAGGCATCGCGCAGTGCGCGGCACTCCCCCGATGAGAGGAGAACCGGCGTCGTGGCGTATCCAAGACCGTCGAGGTCCCGTGCGATCGCCCGCCAGTCGAGGCGCTCGACACGCACCTTCACGGTCTGTAGATCGCCTCGCGCGTCGAGATTCAGGGGAGCTCCCCATTCGGCACGGTCCGCGAAACCGTCCCCCCGCGCGGCGAGGGGCGCGACGCGCGCTCCGCGGCTGCGATCTCAGAGAGGGACGGGCTGCGCGCGGGCGCTTGTGAGCTCACGCCGCGCCCGGGCCGAGGAGCTCCGCGGCGAGATAGCGTCGGTGGCAGGCCCCGTCGCCCAGCATCGCGCGGCTCCAGAGGGCCCGCTTGAAGTAGAAATGGGCGTCACAGTCCCAGGTGAAGCCATACCCGCCGTGGAGCTGCACCGCCTTGCGCACCGCCGCCGGATACACCTCGCTTGCCATCGCCTTGGCCATTCTCGCCGGTGTCTCCGCCGAGTCGGGATCGTGATCGAGGGCGGCGGCGGCCGCGAGCGCATGGGTGCGCGCCAGCTCCACGCCGATCATCATATCGACGATCGGGTGCTTGACGGCCTGGAAGGCACCGATCTGACGGTCGAACTGCTTGCGGGCGATCGCGTAATCGCGGGTCATGACGAGCGTCGACTCAGCCCCCCCGACCATCTCGGCAGCCAGTGCCGCGAAGCCTTGCACGTGCACGCGATGGAGCGTTGAGGCCCCGCTCCTCTCGAGGCGCGCGGTGGCCGGGACGAGCGCGTCTTCGAACACAAGGCGCGCGCTGCGGCGCGTCGGNNGCGGACGCCTCGGGTGGGGAGATCCACGGCGAAGAGCGCAAGTTCGCCGCTGTGCTCGCGGAAGGGCGCGATCACGAGTCCGGCTTCCGCTCCGGCGATCACGAAGGGCTTGACGCCTCGCAAGACGAAGCCCCTTTGACGGGCGTCCGCGCTGGCCTCGATCTCCCCCGGCTCCCAGCCCCCGCTCGCGTCGCACAAGGCGAAGGTCGCCACGAGATCGCCGGATGCGAGAGCGGGCTCGAGCCGAGCGCGCTGGGCCGCGCTTCCCGCGGCCTTGAGCGCGAAGCCCGCGAGGATGGATGCGAAGAGGGGCGCGGGCAGAAGGCGGCGTCCCGTCTCCTCGAGCA
>DOUU01000356.1:0-17178 GCA_003520425.1 Deltaproteobacteria bacterium | reverse complement strand
TCGGCGAGGCGGCGCACCTCGGAGAGCGGGCAGCGCTCTTCGAGGAAGCGTCGCGCCGACTGGCGCAGCACCTCATGCTCCTCTGCGAATCCGAAGTCTGCGGGAATTTGGGGATAGGACATGGGCCTCTACTTGCTCTTCGGAAGACCGAGCACGCGCTCGCCGAGGATATTGCGCTGGATCTCACTCGTGCCGCCGCCAATCGTCATGCCGAAGGAGTTCATATACGCCCGCGGCCACTCCGCCCGTTCCACGGCGTGCGGATCCCCAAGCCACAGCGTCGTCGCCGGCCCCAGCATTTCGCACGCGAGCTCCGCAAGGCGCTGATTGAACTCGCTGTACACGAGCTTGTTCATGAGACGCAGAGCCTGCGGCCGGTCGAGGTTGAGCCCCGGGATCCGCGCCCGCAGCGACCCCAGGCGGAGCGCCTCCTCCTCGATCCAAAGCTGCGCCGCCCGGTCGCGCAGCACAGGATCCTCGGCCGCGCGGCCGCCGCCGCGGCGCGCGCGCGCTGCGAGGGACGCAAGGCGCTGCACCGATTCCGCGGAGGCGGTCACCTGCCCGCCGCCCGAGCCTTCAGCAGCCCCCCGCTCGAAGAGGAGCGTCGTCATCGCCACCTGCCAGCCCTGCCCCTCTTGCCCGAGCAGAGCGTCGCGGCCCATGGGCGCGCGATCGAAAATCACCTGGTTGAACCCGCCCTCGCCGGTCATCTTGATGAGCGGCTGCACCGTCACGCCCGCTACGTCCATCGGGAAGAGGAAATAGGAGAGACCCTCGTACTTGCCCGCGCCGGGGTCGGTCCGGGCCAGCAAGATCATCCACTTCGACTGGTGCGCCAGCGTCGTCCAGACCTTGTGTCCGGTGACAAGCCAGCCCTCCGCCGTGCGCTCGGCGCGCGTCGTCGCGCTGGCGAGGTCGGAGCCGGCACCGGGCTCGCTGAAGCCTTGGCACCAGATCTCCTCGGCGGAGAGGATGGGCTTTAGGTAGCGCTTCTTCTGGGCCTCCGTGCCGTAGTGGAGGATGGTCGGTCCGGCCCACTGAAGGCCGATCACGTTCACAAGGAAGGGTGCGCGTGCGCGGGAGAGCTCCTGACTCACCACGCGCTGACGCTTTAACGGGTCGCCTTTGCCACCGTACTCCGCCGGCCAGTCGAGGCCCAAGTAGCCGGCGTCGAAGACCTTGCGCTGCCAGTCACGCAGGAACTCGAACTGCCGATCCGACTCGACCTCGAGAAAGCTCTGCGGCAGCTTGAACCCCGGATCGGCCGGCTTGTGCGCCTGCATCCAGGCTCGGACCTCGCGGCGAAGCTCCGCAACCTCCTTCGGCTCGACTTCCTGTGCCAGCTCGCTCATTGGACGCTCCAATCCCTGGGAGGGCTCGAAAGGGGCGTTCGCCGGGAACGGGGCCGGCCGGGCCCGGCCGGCCCGCGAATCAGTGCCGAGAAGTATAGGGAAAGAGGCGGCGGCGCAGCCGCCCGCGGGCGAACCCTCGACGCATGGAGCCGTGACGAGCCACCGCGCCCGAGGATAGCGGCAAGAAGCGGCCCCGCCCGGGGCGTAGCGCCGCGGCAGATCTCCGGCTTGACGAGGCCGGTAAAGGCTCCGGCGAATTCGACCGATTGCGCTGCGATGGAAGCCCTCGCCCTCCTCACTGCGGTGCTCTACATCGTCACCTCCGCCCTCCTCGGCGCCGGGCTCTTGCGCCGCTCGCGCACGAGAGGGGGGGCGCCGGCGGGCTGCCTTGCGGCGGCGTTGCTCTCGGCGGCTGTGCTCCAGTCCCTCTCGGTCGTGGCGGCGATTGCAAACGCCGGGAATGCGCCGCCGCAGGGAGTGTGGCGGATCCTCTTCGTGGCGATGTACGCGGCGGTCGGTGTCGCGGCGTCTTGCATGATGCGATTCACGCAAATCGTCTACCGCCCAAAGCAGCGCGGACTCACCGCGATCCCCGCCGGAGTCGCGCTCTGCTTCGCGTACGTCGCGCTCAGCGTGCCGTTTCGGAACGAGGCCCCCCTGCACTCGCGGATCGCGCTCTCGATCTATCCCGTCCTGGTGGCTGGCTACCTCTGGACCGCTGCGGAGTCCTTCCGGTGCTGGAGCCGCTACCGCCGCGCTCCGGACCTCGATCCGGTCGTCGTGGAGCGCTTCCGCCTGTGGGGAACGAGCGCGGTTGCGGTCGTGCTCTGGGTCGCAGTCGCCTTCATCGGCCAGAATGCAGCCTGGGCCCGGGGCCTGGGCTCCGCCTTCGGGATCGGGTCGTCTGTGGCCCTTTGGTTCGCCTTCCAGCCGCCAGAGTTCTACCAGCGTTGGCTGCGCAGCCGTGTGGCCAGCTCCCTCTAGGCCCGCATCCCACCCTCCACCATTCTTTACAGCGCGCGGCCTTGCGGGCAAGCTCCGAGCCGCCGCGCGCGCTCGCAGCGATCCTCGTCCCACGTGCGGAACAACACCCTCGCAGAGAGGATCCTCGGCCGTCCATGACGAGTCCCACCGACCGCAGAGCAAGGATCGAAGCCAAGCTCCAGGAGCGGCTCGCCGCAGCGCACGTAGAGGTCGTCGACGAGAGCCATCTTCATGCCGGCCATGCGGGCGCGCGCGGAGGGGGAGGACACTTCCGCGTGCTGGTCGTGTCGTCACGCTTCGAAGGGCTTGCGCGGCTCGCGGCTCAGCGCCTGGTGTATGAAGCACTCTCTGACGAGATGGGCGGGGAGATTCATGCCCTCTCGATCCGAACCCTCACGCCCGAGAGGTGGAGAGGGGAGAGCGAAGGCCACCGGTGAGGGGAATCTTCGCCCCGGTTCGGCGAATCTCCCGCGCGTGGGCTTGGCCCGGCCGAGCGATCCCGCGGCGGGCGCGTCCTTGGGGCCCGGCTGCTGGCCTCGCGGCGTCCTTGCGATGGCGCGCCGAGCGTCGATTCAAATGAAGTCGGCCAGCCATCTCTCGAGCGAGACGCTAAAGCCCGCCGCGTTTCGGTGGCCGCCGCCCCCGTACTCCCTTGCAATCCGGGAGACGTCGAGCCCGCCGATGGAGTAGAGCGAGACATCGACCCGACGCCCATTCAAGCGGTAGACGAGGCCCCAGGGCTCGCCGAAGGCCATTCGCTTGGCGAGCTCGTGACCCACGAGACTGCGCAGGAGCGCGGAGTTCACGCCTTCCACGCGCCGCGATCCGAGGATCACGGGATGAGCACTGCGCAGCAGGCGCTCCACTTCGCAGCGATTCGCCTGCACGATGGGCGTGCCTTGTCGCGCGAGCTCCTCCGCCGGCATCTCCGCCAGCTCATCCCACACGTCAAAGCGCCGCGGATAGGAGGAAATCGCCGCGTTGACCTCCTCCGATCCGGGGAGCTTCCACCGCCAGAGGTCCTGATCCTCGACGTAGGCGAGGAGGCTCGGAGCGGGCACGCCGGGGTGGAAGTGATGCCAGGCAAGGGTGGCCCCGGAGCGCTCGAGGTCGAAGCGCACGAGGTGGCCGTGCGCCCGCAGCGCATTGTCGAGGCCTCGATCCGACTCGAAGTGATCACGCGCCGAGACGTGGTGGTCGAGCACGAGAACGTGGGCCGCCACCTCGCCGAGAGCGCGAAGCGCCCGGTTCTCGAGCGAGATGTCGACGAAGACGACGACGCTTCCCGTCCACTCGGACGGACGGAAGGGGTCCTCATGGCCGCGGGCCAGATAGTCCGCGTCGTTGCCCCAGGCGCGCCGGACGGCCCAGGCCGCCCCGAATCCATCGGGGCAACCCGCGTGGAAGAAGCAGGTGCGTCTCACGAGTGGAGGGTACCCCGCTCCTTCAGGGCATCAAAGACGCGGGTCGCCGCAGAAACTCGTCGATCGACTCTGACAGGCGATCGGGGACCTCGGCCGCGAGCGAATGTCGTGCGCCGCGGAAGATGCGGAACTCGTTGTGGGGCAGCAGCCGGTGGAGCCGTGCCACCCCTTCGCCCATGTTCGCTCCGTTGTCCCGGTCGCCCCACAGCAGGAGCGTCGGCTGCTGGATCTCAGGCGCGATCGGAAACAGGCTCTGTCCGACCTGATCGGCCGCCATGCCCCAGTACATGCGGACGAAGCCGGGCGAGAGGACTTCGCGGTAGTAGGCGAAGGTGTCCTCGAGGGCGCGGCTTCGCCCGGGCCAATCTTCGCTGTACCAGAAGCGCGACTGAATCCAGACCGTCGGCCAGAAGAGCGTGTAGCTGGCCAAGGCGCGCGAGAGCGCCGCAAGGCGGGGCTTCGCCTCCCACGCGCTTCCCGGGGCCCACGCCACAAGCCGCGGAAAGCGCTCCGGGAAGCGGTGGCCGAGGCGCAGGACGAGGTTCCCGCCGAGGCTGCCTCCGGCGAGCACGCACTGCCCGATCCCGAGCTCGTCGAGAAAAGCCACCAGCACGTCCTCGTAGAAGCGGAGTGTGTAGTCGCGCTCTGGCTTGTCGGCGTAGCCACTGCCCGGAAAGTCGAGCACCAAGACCCGGTGCATGCGCGAGAGAGTGGGCACGAGGCCGTCGTATTCCTCGATCCGGGAGGTATGGCCGGGAATCAGCACGACGACACGGTCGCGCCGCGCCGGCATCGTGGGCCCGTCATCGATGTAACGAAGGCGCAGTCCGAGGACGGTGATGTCGCGCTGGGTGTAGGGCGTGGTGCGTACCGCCTGAGGGCGCGTGTGGCCGGGATCGGCCGGGGCTCGACACCCAAGGGCGCACCCGAGGAGCGCGAGCGCAAAGACGCGGCGGGAGGCGCGGAGTGAGCCCGCACACGTTCGCCCTTGCATCGCGCGGCAGCTCATCCCGCCTCGCCTCCAGCGCATCCCGGACGGCCGCAATCGAGGAGGCTAGAGAACTGCCTCACCCGCCGCCCGCGCCCGGTCGAGGCGGCTCGCGGTGTCGTCTCGTACCCGCCGCAGGGCGAGAGCGGCGCACACCAGCGCGAGCACGTTGGCGCACAGCGCACACAAGATCGCCGCGCGCAGACTGCCGAGGGCGAGGCTCAACCGGCCCACGGTGTAGGGTCCCATCGCGAGACCCACGAAGGTAATCACGAGCAGGTAGGCGGCGGATGCGCTGGCCCGCATGCGGGGCAGGACGAGGTCCTGCACCGTAGAAGCGCCCGGTCCAAGCCACATGGAGCTCAAGACCGCGAGCGGGAAGTTCAGGGCGTAGGCCAGCACGCGATCGTGGGTCGTAAACATCGCGATGGCGATGGGAACGGGAAAAATCGCGGTCAGAATGGCCACGCGGAGCGGCCCGGTTGCGCCGTAGCGGCGCCAGCGATCCGCGACGACGCCGCCGAGCGTCACGCCGAGAAAACCCGCCAGCGCGGCGGTGAGGCCGAGCACGAGACCGGCCTCGCCCTCCCGCACGCCGAGCATGCGCACAAAATAGGGTGCTGTCCAAAAGCCGAGCGCGTAGCCCGTGAACGCGAGAAAGGAGAAGGCGAGGCAGGCCCAGCGCAGCGATGGGGTGTGAAAAATGAGAGCGAAGCTTGGAGGATCCCGCAGCCGCAAGGATTGCGCCCAGGACACGGCCGCGTAGAGACCCACTCCGAGCGCGCTCCACTGGATGGCATTGCCGAGCAGGAACGTCGTGGATGCCGCGCCTAGCGTGAGCAGCGCCGCCGCCGCGAGATTAAACGCGAGGGCGCGTATGCCGCCGCCGTTTCGCCAGAGGCTAAAGAGCGTGAACGGCGGGAAGATCGAAGCGAGCTCGCGACCGAAGTTGCGGAAGGGCGCGGGTTCCGGGGCAGCAAAGATCCCATCGACCTGCCCGCGCACGGGCTCGCGTAGGGAGCGCACCAGGAGCGCGAGCAGCAGGCCGGGTAGGCCCACGATGAAGAATGCGACCTGCCAGCCCCGCAAACCGAACGGCGCTGCCGTGTGCGCCCACAGGATGTCCCAGCGATCGACGATCGCGCCGCCGAGGAAGATGCCCACACCTCCGCCGATGTAGATTCCGCTTGAGTAGATTGCGAGAACGGTCGCGCGCAGCCGCTGCGGGAAGTAGTCCGAGAGCATCGAAAAGGCTGCAGGACTCGCGCTGGCCTCGCCCACGCCCACGCCGACGCGCGCGGCTCCCAGCTCGACCAGGCTTCGCGCAAAGCCCGAGAGGGCGGTCATCACGCTCCAGAATCCGATGCCGAGCGAAATGAGCCGCCGGCGGTCCCAGCTATCCGCAAGCCGCCCGAGGGGGATGCCAAAGAGCGCATAGAAGACGGCGAACGCCGTGCCGTAGAGGAAACCCAGGTGCGCATCCGTCAGGCCAAGGTCCGCCTTGATGCGCTCGGCGAGGATCGAAAGGATCTGCCGATCGAGGAAGTTGAACACATACACGAGGACGAGGACTGCGAGGACGTAGCGCGCGTAGGCAGGGCTCTGCGGCGCTCCCGCGCCGGCGGGTCGGGGGTGCGGGGCCAGGGCATCGGGCGCAGCCATGCGCGGGCGATTCTAACGGTTGGCCACGGGGAGATGCCGAAAAAGGCGCCCCTGCTCCGCCACGCGGCGCGCTGGGCAGTGGATCGGCCGCCCTTAGGAAAAGCTCGAGGAGAGGCCTTCGCGGCAGGATTTCGACTAGAGGAAGCGCCTTCGCAGCCAGCCCGTCATCACACGGTTCAGCTCCTCAGGCTTTTCCTGCTGCGTCCAGTGCCCACACCGGTCGATCCTCAGGGTCTCAAGGTCCGGCACAAAGAGCTGCATTCCTGCGGCCATCTGCGGCCGCAGAACCGGATCCCACTCCGCGGTCACCATGAGAGCGGGTACGGTCACCTTTGCGCCTTGAGTCTCCGCCGTGGTTTCCCAGTTGCGGTCCATGTTGCGGTACCAGTTGATCCCGCCGCCGAAGCCCGTGCGCTCGAAGGTGCGGACGTAGTGGTCGAGCTCTTCGGGCGTAAGGATCGGGTCGCCGATCTCGGGCAGCTCTTCGAGGCGGCGGAAGGGGTTCATGTCGCCCCCGGACTGTGCGTTGCGTGTGGCGAACTGCTCGAGGGGGATCCCGCTGCGCATCAGCCGTTCGAATACGAGACGCACCCGCGGGTTCATCACCGCTTCGGGCACTCCCGGTTGCTGAAACCACAGGATGTACATCTTCTCGTCGTGACCGCCGACCAAAGCCCGCATGAGCTGGGTCGGTGCAGCGGGACCGCGGGGCAGGAAGGGCGTGTTGATGCCCACCACGCCTGCGGTGCGGTCGGGGTGGAGAAGCGGCATCTGCCATACGACGATGCCACCCCAGTCGTGGCCGACGAAGATGGCCTTCTCGATCCCGAGGGCGTCGAGCAGCGCCACGAGATCGCCGGTGAGATGGTGGATGTCGTAGGCACCGACCTCGGCGGGCCGGTCGCTTGCGCCGTAGCCGCGCTGGTCGGGGGCGATCGCGCAGAAGCCCGCCGCAGCGAGTGCGGGCAGCTGGTGGCGCCAGGAGAAGGCGAGCTCGGGGAAACCGTGGCAGAGCACGACTGCGGGCCCCCGCCCGGCTTGATGGACGGAGAGCCGAATGCCGCCGCCCGCCTGGCCAGGGCCGGTGCGGGGCGCAAGCGAGATGCGGCGTGCTGCGGGAAGCGGGGGGGCGGCCGGCGGGAGCGGCATCGGTAATCCTCTGCTTGCGGGGCCGCTACTCTAGCCTCCCCGGAGGTCCCCATGCCCGATCCGAAGCGTTCCCCTGCCCGCCCGCGTTCCCGCGACGTCACCGAGGGCGCGGCCCGCGCCCCGGCGCGGGCGATGCTGCGAGCCACCGGGTTTTCGGAGGAAGACTTCAGCAAACCGCAGATTGGAGTTGCCGCCGCCGCCAACGAGGTCACCCCTTGCAACATGAATCTCGGCGCCCAGGCGGATCTGGCCAAGCATGCGATTCGCGCGGCGGGCGCTGTGGGGATCCGGTTCGACACCATCGCGGTCTCCGACGGGATCTCGATGGGTCACGCCGGAATGCATGCCTCGTTGCCCTCCCGGGAGGTGATCGCGGATTCGATCGAGCTCGTGATGCATGCCGAGCGATTCGACGCCCTGGTGGCGCTCGCGGGCTGCGACAAGAGCCTGCCGGGCATGATGATGGCCATGGCCCGCGTCGACTTGCCCGCGGTGTTCCTGTACGGCGGAACGATTCTCCCGGGCTGCTTTCAAGGGCACGATGTCAGCATCCAAGACGTCTTCGAAGCCGTCGGAGCCCATGCCTCGGGAAAGATGAGCGATGCGGAGCTGCTTGACCTCGAACGAAAGGCATGCCCGTCCACAGGATCGTGCGCGGGAATGTTCACGGCAAACACGATGGCGGCTGCCAGCGAGGCGCTCGGGCTCGCCCTTCCCGGCTCGGCCTCCCTTCCCAACCCGGATCCGCGGCGAAAGGAGCTCGCCCAGGCGACGGGTCGCGCTTGCGTCCTCGCCCTCGAGCAGGATCTGCGCCCCAGCCGGATTCTGACCAAGCCCGCCTTCGAGAACGCCATCGCCACCGTGATGGCGCTCGGCGGTTCCACCAATGCGGTCTTGCACCTTTTGGCGATCGCGCACGAGGCGCGGGTCGAGGTGAGCCTTGACGATTTCGACCGGGTCTCCCGGCGCACTCCGCAGCTGTGCGACCTGCGACCCTTCGGCAAATACCTGATGACCGACCTCGATCGCATTGGCGGCGTACCCGTGATCCTGCGCGAGCTTCTCGACCGGGGCTTGCTCCACGGCGACGCGCGCACCATCACGGGCAAGACGGTTGCAGAGAATCTGGCCCAAGTTCGGTTCCCGAGCGGCCAGGACGTGGTGCACCGAGCCGACACTCCTTTGATGAAGGAGGGAGGGATCGTCATCCTGCGCGGGTCGCTTTCCCCCGACGGCGCTGTGATGAAGACGGCCGGCGGAAACCTGCGCCGCTTCGAGGGCGCGGCGCGCGTGTTCGACGGCGAGGAGCCTGCCTTCCAGGCGGTCACCCAAGGGCGGATTCCCAAGGGTTCCGTGATCGTCATCCGCTATGAGGGCCCGAAAGGCGGCCCCGGCATGCGCGAGATGCTGGCGGTGACCGCTGCGGTCAAAGGCGCCGGCCTGGGTGCCGAAGTCGCGCTTGTGACCGACGGCCGCTTCTCGGGCGCGACCCATGGTTATTGCGTCGCCCATGTCGCACCCGAGGCGGTGGATGCGGGACCGATCGCCTTCGTGCGGGATGGCGATCGGGTCGTGATCGACCCGAACACGCGGACACTCGCTCTCGAGGTGGCTGCCGGCGAGCTCGAAAAGAGGCGCGCGGCCTTTGCGCCTCCCGCGCCGCGTTACACGCGCGGCGCCCTCGGACGCTACGCACGACTCGTGGGGAGCGCATCGCGCGGCGCGGTATGTGACTAGCGAGCCGGGCGGTCCCCGCACGCCCCTGCACAGCGCCCTCGCGGTGCGAGAGCTCGCGCTCCCGCCCGGTGGACCGGTTGCGTGCCTGAGACGGCTTCGCCGCGAGCCCTATCCTTGGCTGCTCGAAAGCGCTCGTGTCGACGGCCCGGGGGGGCGCTTCTCCTTCGCCGGCGCCGATCCGTACCTCGTGCTGCGCGTGTTCGGCCGCGACAGCGTCCTCGAGCTGCGCCGCGACGTGCGTCCCGATCTTCGCGGGATGCCCGCGCGGCTTCGTGGCGATCCCCTCGAGCTCGTGCGCGAACTCATGCCGCCGCGCCCCGTGCCCAAGGAGACGCGGGAGGGCTCTCCCTTCGCGGGGGGGGCGGTCGGGTTCTTCGGCCACGAGCTGGCCTCGCAAATGGAGAATCTCGCGTTCCACGGGCGGGACGAGCTCGGCCTGCCCGACCTGTGCCTGCTGTTCGTCGATCGGCTTCTCGCATTCGACCACGCGTGCGGCAGATGCTTTGCGCTCGCGCTTGGCTTCGGAGCGGAGGAGACCGAGGCGCAGCAGCGCGCGGAGGCGGCGGCCTGCGCGATCGCGAACGTGACTCGCGGGGTTCTCGCCGAAAGCGACCGAGAGAGCGTCGGCGTTCCGGCGGCGAGACTCGTCGTGACGCCGCTGTTTGACGAATCCACGTACGGCAAGCATGTCCTCACGGTGAAGGAACACATCGAGGCGGGCGACGTCTATCAGGTCTGTCTCACCCACCGGCTCGAGGTTCCCTTCGCAGGCGATCCCTTCGAGATCTACGCGCAGCTTCGTCTTTGCAACCCTTCTCCGTTCGCCGCCTACCTTGAGCTCCCTGAGGTGGCGATCGTCGGGAGTTCCCCCGAGCGTTTTCTGCGTCTCGCCGTCGATGGCCGCGTCGAGAGCCGACCGATCAAGGGCACGCGACCGCGCGGCGAGAGTGGCCATGAGGATGCACGGCTGCGCACGGAACTCCTCGGCTCGGGCAAGGACCGCGCGGAAAACGTGATGATCGTGGACCTCGTGCGCAACGACCTCGGGCGCGTGTGCCAGACGGGGAGCGTGGAGGTGAGGGAGCTTTGCGCCGTGGAGGACCACGCGTCGGTCTTCCAGATGGTGTCGACGGTGAGCGGCCGCCTTCGCGAGGATCGGGATCTCGTCGATCTTTTGCGCGTGAGCTTTCCACCCGGCTCGATGACGGGAGCTCCGAAGCTTGCCGCGCTGAGGATCCTGGACCAGTTGGAGCCGGTGCGCCGCGGACCCTACGGCGGCGCCCTCGGCTATCTCGACGTCCGCGGCGGCGCGGATCTCTGCGTGGTGATCCGCACGCTCCTCGTACAGAGCGGGCGCGCCTTCATCCACACCGGCGGCGGGATCGTCGCGGACTCCGACCCTCACGCAGAGTGGAGGGAGGCGCAGGACAAGGCGCGCGCGCTTGTCGAAGCGGTCGCTCGGGCGTCCGCCTCGGGCGGCCGCGCGACTAAGGCCTAGCTGCGTCCCCGGGCGGCCCTTGGGACCCCCCGGGCTCCGTCGCTCCAGGAGGGATGCCGGGGGGTTGGGTGAGATAGGCGCTCGCCGCGCCGTGTTTGTAGACGAGCTCGCCTCCGCTCTTCCCGGTGAGGACCACAGCGGCGAGGACCGCAAACGAGGCCACCACCGTCGCGAGGCGCGCAGCGCGGCCCGAAGTGCCGCCGAGGAGCCCGCACGCCGCGAGGACCGCCGTCACCGTCGCAATCTCGACAAAATGCTCCGCACGCTCCGCATGCCGCTCCACGAGCTCCTTGGCAACGACTTTTTCGACGCGTTTCTCCTGGTCTTCGCCGGTCTCCTCCGCCGCCCACCCTGCGGCGGCCACCAAGGCCGCGAACAGGACCACGCCCGCCCAGGCGCGTCGAGGAAGCCAGCCGCGCGCCGTGGCAAACGGGACGGCGAGTGCAGCCCAGGGGAGCAATGCCGCGAAGACAATGGGGAAGTGAACGATCACCGGATGCAGGGGATCGGGCAGGGACGGCACACACATCCTCCACGCCCGGCCGGTGGGGCGCTGCGTCGGTCTCGGCAAAAGGATAGGGTAGCGACGTGCATCGCGATTCATGGCACCTTCACCCACCTTCGGGACCTTGCGGGCATGAAGATCCTGTATGTCGAGGATGATCCGGTCGCGCGCGAGTACATCCACAAGGGCTTGCGAGAGCACGGCTTTGTCGTCGACGTGGCCTCCGATGGCAAGACGGGTTTCGAGCGGGCTGTGGGCGGCGCCTACGACCTTCTGCTGCTCGACGTGATGCTCCCGGAGCGGGACGGATTCGATCTTCTGCGCGAGCTGCGCAACGCAGGCATCGAGACCCCCGCGCTTTTTCTGTCGGCACGGGGCGAGGTGACGGACCGCGTGAAGGGGCTGAACCTCGGGGCGGACGACTACCTNNCCGAAGCCGTTCGCGTTTGCCGAGCTTTTGGCGCGCATCCGGGCGATTGCGAGGCGCCGGCTGAACGAGCCGGGGAGCGGCCGGCTTACCCTTGCGGACCTCGAGCTCGACGTGCAGCGTCACACCGTGCACCGTGCCGGCAAAGCCATCGAGCTCACCCCCAAGGAGTTCACGCTCCTGGAGTACCTGCTGCGCAACGCCGGTCACGTCGTTTCACGCACCATGATCACGGAAAAGGTCTGGGGCTACGGTTTTGAGACCTATTCCAATCTGATCGACGTGCACATGAATCATCTGCGTCGGAAGATCGACCGTGACTTCGAGCCCAAGCTGCTGCACACCGTGAAGGGGGTGGGCTACGTGCTCGATCAGCGCAATGCACCCCGCGAGGAGCGCGAAGGCATCGGGAGACCGGCGTAGGTGGCGTCTGCGCGGGCGCCTCTTTCGATCCAGACGAAATGGGCCGTCCGCTACACCGCGGCGCTGCTCGTCAGCATCTCCATTTTCGCCTTTTACGTGTATGCCCGCATCGACCGGAACCTCGAGCAGGACGCCCGGCTTGTCCTCGAGCTCCAGGCGCAGGAGCTCGTGCAGGAGCTCGCCGACGGCACGGGCTCGACCGAAGGCCTGACAGAATATGTGGAGCGCCACGTCGCCTCGGCGGAACCCGGCGTCATGTTGGGCATCGCGGTGTATGACCTTGCGGGGAACCTTTTGGTGGCGCGGGGTTCGCTGCAAGGACACGGCGTCGACGTTCCCCGCGAGGTCCTGCGGGGCGGCCGGAACACGCCCGCGGTCTACAAGGCCGAGCTTGGGGGTCGCGCGTCCTATCTCGTGCTCGCGACGCGTGCCCCGAACGGCATCGTCCAAGTCGCGGTTTCGCAGCATCGCTTCGAAGAGCGCGCGAGGCACTTGGCCTGGGTCATGGTCCTCGCGCTGCCCCTGCTGCTCCTCCTCACCCTCGGCACAGGCTGGCTTCTCGCAAGGGGCAGCCTGCGCCCGATTGCGCAAATCACGGCGACGGCGCGGCGCATCACGGGGGCGAACCTCGACGAGCGGATTCCCACCACGGGCTCCGGAGACGAGCTCGACCAGCTGGCGGCAACCCTCAACGACATGATCGCCCGGCTGCGGGAGAGCATGGAACGGATGCGGCAGTTCTCCGCGGACGCGGCGCATGAGCTGCGCACGCCGCTCGCCGCGCTGCGCAGCCAGATCGAGGTGACGCTCGAAAAGGAGCGCACCCCTTCCGAATACCGCGGTGTGCTCTCCGGGCTTTTGGAGGAGGTCGAGACGCTCGGCGACGCGGTGCACGCGATGCTGCGGCTGGCAAGTTCGGAGGCGGGAATCGATCCGACACGGCGCGCCTCGGTCGCTCTGGTCCCGCTGCTCGACGAAGTGATGGACTTCTTTGAGCCCGTGGCCGACGAGCACGAGGTCGAGCTTCGACGCACGAGCTGTCCCGAGGTTTCGATCTCCGGGGACCCGACCTGGCTGCACCAGCTGTTCGCGAACCTCCTGCACAACGCCATCAAGTACACGCCCGCAGGCGGGCGCGTCACGATTGAGGCTGCGCTGCATGGCGGGCGGATCGCGGTCCGGGTGCGCGACACCGGCGTCGGCATCCCGAAGAGCGAGCAGGAGCGAGTCTTCGCGCGCTTCCACCGCACGGGCGCGAGGCAGGAGGTGCCCGGCTCGGGCTTGGGCCTGCCCATCGCCCGCGAGATCGCGCGCGCCCACGGCGGCTCGATCGAGCTCGAGAGTACGCCCGGCGTGGGGTCCACCTTCACCGTCTGGCTGCCGCTGGGCGACCACGGCCCGCCCGCCCCGTGACCTCCCGGCCTCCCGCGCCTCCGACGGAGCGCGGGCCCGCTCGAGTGCCGCAGATGCGCCGCGCGAGCCTCGACGCACGCCGCCTTGCGCTGCCGTGGGCCCTCGCCGCGGCGCTGGTTGTATGCCATCGCGGCGAGGGCCTGCCTCCGCCGCCTCTTCCCGGACATGCCCGGCTTTCGTTCCTCGCCGTCGGCGACACGGGGATACCGCCCCAGTTCGGCTCCGCGCTCCTCTCAACGCAGATCGCTGTCGGCCGCGGCATGGAAGCAGAGGACCGGCGCGCACCGGTCGATGCGTTCGTCCTCTTGGGGGACAACTTCTACTACAAGGGCCTTGAGGAATCCGAGCTCGTGCTGCGCGTACGGGAGAACGTGGTACGGCCGTACTGTCGCTTCCTCTCCCTCACGGGCCCGCGCTCGAGCGAGGTCGCGAGTGCATGCGAAACGCCGCTCCAAGAGCGCCGTCCCATTCCATTTTATGTCGTGCTCGGCAATCACGACTACGAGTCCGCCGAGAGCCCCGCCCTTGAGGCGCAAGCCGTTCCCCGGTTCGTCGCCAATTGGAGGCTCGCCGTGCGGCCCGTCGAGGTGATTGGCCTGACCCGCGGCGTCGACCTTGTGCTCTTCGACTCCGAGTCGCTCGTGGAGGGAGCGGATCCTCTGCCTCTGCGCACGGCACTGGCCGCGACGCCGGGGCCGTGGCGCATCCTGGCCGCCCATCATCCCGTCGCTCGCGCCGACGGGGACGAGGAAGGGCCGCCGAGCCAGGAGAAACGCTACAGCGACGAAATCGAAGAGCTCGTGGCCGACTCCGGCCTCTCCGTGCAGCTCTTCCTCTCCGGCCACGTGCACAATCTCCAAGTGCTGGACGAAGCGCCGCCTGCGCCGCTCTTGAACGTGATCGCCGGTGCAGGCGGTCGGCCGCGCCCTGTCCAAGGCGAGTCGCCCCACCGGCGCTTCGCCCTCGCGGAGCCCGGTTTTGCTCGGATTGACCTCGTGACGGTCGGGGGAGAGGAGCGGCTTGTGGCGTCGCTCTACGTCACCCCGTCCCTGCCCCTGCTCGCGCAACGCGCGCCGGCCCTCGTCGCGCGCTTCTCCGTCGACCTCGCGGGCCGGGTGCGCGACGAGCTCCCGGCGCGGTGACCTCGTCAGGGGCTCCCGCCGCGGCCCAGAGCCGCGCCGGGAAAGGAGTGGCCGAGGCTTCGCGCATCCTCGCCGTCCTCCTGCTCTCGGCCTGGCCGGCCCTCGTCGGGATGGTGAGCCCCCACGACCTCGAGGCGAACGACCAGGGCAGGGCCGCGATGTACGTCCTTGCCGCACTGGACGGGGATTGGCTTGTGCCCACCGATCGCGGCGAGGCCGCGTCGAAGCCGCCGCTTCAGACCTGGCTGGCTGCGCTCGGCGCCAAGAAATGGGGTCTCAACGAGTACACGGTGAGGCTCCCCTCGGTGGCTGCCACCGCTTTGCTTGGCCTTGTCACCTACGCGATTGGGCGTCGCGTGCTGAGTCCGGAGGCCGCGCTCATCGGCGTCGCGCTCCTTGCCACGCTCTGGCCCACGGCAAAGCTCAGCTTCTTCGTGCGTTTCGACATGCTGGTGGCTCTCTTCATCGCCCTCGCCCTCTACGCCTACGCGCTGGGCAAAAGACGTGCATTCTGGATCTGCGTGGGTCTCGGGACGCTCACGAAGGGACCGGCCGGGCTCGCGCCTCCGATCGCAGCCGTGGCGGTCGACCTCGCCGCACGTCGCGATCTTCAGGGCCTGCGCGCGCTGCGTCCGCTCCTCGGCATCGCCATCGTGGCCGGCTTGGTGGCGCTCTGGATGGTGCCCGCCTACGTGCTTCACCGCGACCAGGTCTTGGAGATGTTGCAGTTCCACCTGATCGACCAGCTCACGAACTCGGGCACCCACGCGACGGCGGGCTCTCGGCCGTTCTGGTATCTCGTCGCCTTCTATTTCCTGAGGCTCCTGCCCTGGTCGCTTCTCTTGCCGCAGGCGTTTCGGCGCCACGGCCGGCCATCCGATCCTGCGTTCTTCCTCGTGGCGTGGATCGCGGGAGGACTCTTCGTCTACCTCTTCCCTCCGAGCAAGCGCCCGGACCACGTCTTCGCCATGTATGCCCCGGGCGCGCTGCTCGCGGGCTCGGTGCTCGCGGGCTGGTTGCAGGGAACCGCGCAACCCGCTGCGGCGAAGCTCCTCGACGGGGGCGCCCGCCTCTTTGCCTTCGGCGCGAGCGCGTGCGCACTGGTTGCGGCGCCCCTCGCGTGGATGCACGTCCTGCCGACCCTCGGCCTCAAGACCTCGAGCTCGCCCCCCTTCTGGGCGTTCGCCGTGCTTCTCGTTGCTGCCGTCCCGCTCTGGCACGCGCTCCGGCGTGCGGCCACCCCGCGCGCGCGGCTTTGCGCCGCCCTTTGTGCCCAGGCTCTCGCCTGCCTTGCGTACGCCCAGGTTCTCGCGCCTCCCGCCGTGGCGGCACGCGGTCCGGCGGCGCGCCTTTTCGCTGCCGAGGCGGCACGGCGTGCCGGAGGCGCGGATCGCGTGGTGCTCTGTCAGGTGCGCAGCTGGGAAGTGCCGTTTCTCTTGCACCGCAATGACCGGTGGGTCGACGTGGACGAGCTCGAGCGCCGCAGCGCAGCCCCGACACCCAGCTGGGTCGTGCTCCCGCACGGGCTCTACACCCGGCTTGCCGCCGACCCCGGCGCATTCGCGGGGCGAGGCGCTCCGCCCGTGGTCGCAAAGAGCGCCGGCGACTCTCGGCCGCTCGAAGACGAGGATCTCGTCCTCGTCGAGGTGGGCGGACCGGAGGGGGGATCGCAAGCGCCTGCCCCAAAGCCCGGTCCGGAGCGGCTCCCCGAAGCCGGGCCCAGCTCACCCGGGGAGCCTCCCCAGGAAGGCCCGTCCGCACCGGAGCCTCATGCCGATCCGGACGCGGTGTCGGTGTGAGGGCCCGCCAAAGCCGCCGCGCGGTCCGAGGCGTGACCCCGCGTGCCCTTAGAGATTGAAGCGCTTTCGCTTGCGCCAGAGCGTCGAGTCGTCGATGCCGAGGATCCGCGCAGCCTCTTCGAGCGTGGCGGTGCGTGCGAGCACGCGGCGGATGTGCTCCCGCTCGATCTCTTCGAGGGAGCTCTCGCCGCCCAGGCACGGGCCTTGCCCCGCTGCGCTTTCCGCGAGCGAGGGAAGCGCTTCGGGCTCGATCACGTCGGCCGGCCAGAGAATGCTGCAGCGCTCCATGGCGTTTCGCAGCTCACGCACGTTCCCCGGCCAGGGGTGGGCGAGCAGCACGCGTTCGCAAGCCGGCGAGAGAACCTGCTCGCGCCTGCGGGCGGTGCGGCAGAAGAAGGCCACGAAGCGTCGCGCGAGATGGAGGATGTCGTCTGGGCGCTCGCGCAGGGGAGGTACCTGCACCTCGACGACCGCCAAGCGGTAGAAGAGATCTTCGCGGAAGCGGCCCGCCGCGACCTCCGCCGCGAGATCGCGGTTCGTGGCCGCGACGATGCGGACATCGGCTCGGCGCGTGCGGCTTTCGCCGACACGTTCGAATTCCTTTTCCTGGATGAAACGCAGAAGCTGGGCCTGAACCTGGGGCGGGATCTCTGCGATCTCGTCGAGGAAGAGCGT
>DOUU01000341.1:17677-17891 GCA_003520425.1 Deltaproteobacteria bacterium | reverse complement strand
GGTCTCTCCCGCTGCGTGCGAGCCAGACGCACCCGAAGTGGGGGGCGCCGCCGCACGCTGCGCCTTCTCCAGTGCGTCGATGCGGCGTCTTAGGTCGTCGACCTCGCTCCGGGAGACGTCGGCAGCGCGGGGCGGTGGAGCGGATACCGCGGGCGCATTTGTGCCCCCGCTCTCGACGTAAGCCGCCACCCGACCCGCGACGTCATCGAGCTTC
>DOUU01000341.1:4884-17618 GCA_003520425.1 Deltaproteobacteria bacterium | reverse complement strand
TTGCGCGCGCAGCGGCCTGCGCGGTGGCGATGTCGGTGGTCGCCTGCGCCGGGTCATCGACCCGGATCACGGCAATCTCTTTCGCCTGGCTCAGCCTTGAGGCGAGCATGTCGGAAAGACCCGCCCGCAGGAAATCAGGACTATCGGTGCTGTGCACCACCACAGGCAGGATGGCGATGCGGGTCTGCCCAGCGCCTAGCGATGGAACGGGGAGGACCGCACAGAAAGCGGCAACGGAGAGCGCAAGCTTCCAGCGATACAATCGAAGTTCTCCCGGGGGCGTCGCAGACGCTCGGAACGGCCTAAGTCCCGGGTTTCTCTACCATTCGGGGGTGGCGGGGTCAAGCTGAGCAGCGCCGCGGAGCGGCTCTAGCCCCCGGCCGGGAGCCTCACGCGAAAGCGCGATCCCTCTCCCACCCGGCTCATCACCTCGATCGTTCCGCCGTGATCCGTGACGATGCGGTGACAGATCATGAGACCGAGACCTGTCCCCTGGTCTGGGTCCTTCGTCGTAAAGAAGGGATCAAAGATTCGTTCAAGGTCGTCCGGCGGGATACCGGCGCCGGTGTCGTTGACTTCGAGCACCGCTTCAGGGCCCTCGCTTCCCTCACCGGGGGACGTGCTCACGGAGACCCGCCCGCCCGGCGGAGTCGCGTGGATCGCGTTCATGACGAGATTGAGCAGAACCTGATGGAGCTGGTCGCGCACCGCGAACAGTTTCGGCGTGTCGTGTGCGCACTCCACGGCGAGCTTCACCTCGGCGCGCTCGGCCTCCCGTTGCAAGAGGAGCGCACCCTCGCGTACAAGCTCGCCGAGATCGCACGCCTCGCGCGGTGCGTCGCCCCCTTGGCCGCGCGCGAGGTGCACCATGGTCGATACCAGAGTCCCGATGCGGTCCACTTCGCGGCACGCAAGGGCGTGGTAACCATCCCAGAATTCCGGATCCTCTTCTGCGCGCTTGGAGGGCGCGAGGGAAAGGAAGGTGCGGATTGCGACCAAGGGGTTGTTGATCTCGTGGGCAAGCCCGGCCGCAAGCGTTCCGAGGCGGCCGAGCCGATCGGCACGCAGGACTTCCGCACGCGACTGGCGCAGCTCTTCGACCAGCCGTGCGTTCTCGATTGCAATCACCGCCTGGTTCGAGAAGGTACGCACCAGCTCGATCTGCCGCTCGNNAATCACCGCCTGGTTCGAGAAGCCCTCGAGCAGGGTGTGTTCGAGGATCCCGAGGGGATCGCCGCCTCGTCGGTTGTCCACCGCGAGCGCCCCGATCACCTCTTGCTTGCCGATCAGCGGCATCACGAGGACTTGGTCGGCGGCAACGTCGAGCACCCAGCGCCGGATCGGAGCTTCAAGGTCGTCCGCCGACTCGATCCGCAGCATCTGCGATTCTCCCGCGCGAAGCCGTGAGAAGAATCGAGGCGCTTCGNNCTCCTGCGGATCGCAAGGGAAGGCACCTCATTCGAGCTGCCGCGCCCGCCCGAGTCGCTTCTTTCCTGAACGAGCCGTTCGAACTTTGACTGAAAGAACAGAAGCGTCGCACTGTCGAAACCAAGCTCCCGGGTCACCGTCTTGAGAAGGAGATCCAGCAGCCGCGAGAGGTCCAGCTGCTGGGTGATCGACTGCGAAACGCGATTGAGGATGGTGAGNNCGCAGCAGGTCTTCGCGCTCGCGGTCCAGGGCATAGACCTCGATGCCGCGTTTCAGGGCAAGCCGCATCTCGTCGGGCCGCCAGGGCTTGGCGAGGTAGCGGTAGATAGAGCCGTCGTTGATGGCGCCGCCCAGCGTCTCGGCATCGCCGTAGGCGGTCACCAGCATGCGGATCGTCTTCGCATCCACCTCGCGCACCTGCGAGAGGAACTGGACGCCCGTCATGCCGGGCATGCGGTGGTCGGAAAGCACGATCGCAATCGGCCGCTCGTGGAGCATGCGCAGACCCTGCTCTCCACTCTCTGCGGTCACGACGGCGAAGTCCCGCTTGAACGCGAGCTCGAACACGCGCAAGTTCTCGCGCTCGTCGTCCACGTAGAGGACGGGGTACTCGCGGTAGTCGAGCAGCCGCTGAGGCCTAGGCCGCATCACGCTCCTCTGCGGGCAAACGGATCAGGAACACCGCCCCCTCCCCCGGCCCCGACCGCAGCTCAAGCGTTCCGCCGTGCTCGGTCACGATGCGGTGGCTGATCGACAAACCAAGCCCAGTGCCCCGGCCGGCGTCCTTCGTTGAAACGAAGGGATCGAAGAGCCGCGCGCGCACCTCCGCGGCAACGCCGGGCCCATCGTCCCGGATCTCCACCAGGACCGTCCTGCCCTCGCAGCGCGCGTCGACGCCGATTCTTCCTCCTCTTGTTTCGAGCGCTTCGCCTGCGTTCTTGAGGAGGTTCAAGAAAACCTGGTTGAGCGCACCCGCATCCCCGTGCACTCGCGGCAGGTTGCCTTCGATTTGCACGTCGACGCGAACCCCCGCGCGTTGGAGCGAGTGGCCGAGGAGCTGCACGGTCGAGCGCAAGCAACGCTCGAGGTCGACCGGTCCGTGTTCAGATCGTTGCGGGCCTGCGAAGTCCTTGAGATCGCCCACCAGACGCTGCGTCCGCTCGAGACCCTCGGTTGCGATTTCCACAAGCTCCGCCAGGTCTTGCGCCACCTCCTGCACGTTGAGCTCCGCGCGGAGGTGGTCGAGCTCCTTCGCCCGGCTGCGCAGCTTCGCAGGGTCGTCGAGCTCAAGGGATGCGACCGCGCTGGCCACGTCCCGCAGGCTCGCAACGTGAGACTTCAGCATGCGGATCGCGTTCAGCGCAAAATTCACGGGGTTGTTGACTTCGTGCGCGATCCCTGCGGCAAGCTCGCCCACCGCCGCGAGCCGCTCGGCCTGCACGAGCTGCACTTCGGCGGCCTTGAGCTCTTCGAGCGTGCGCCCGAGCCGCTCATTCGTCTCCTGCAGGGCGCGGTTTTGCTCCTCGAGCTGTGCTTGCAGTCGGTGCAGGCGGACCAGCGACCGCACACGTGCGAGGAGCTCTCGCGGGTGGAAGGGCTTCGTCACATAGTCGTCTGCGCCGAGCTCAAGCCCCTTCACCTTCATTTCTCGCTCAGCCTTGGATGTGACGAGCACGACGGGAATCCCCCGCGTCTGCGGCGAGGCCTTGAGAACACGGCACAGTTCCGTGCCCGACATCTCCGGCATCATGACGTCGGTGAGGACGAGATCGGGGGCTCGCTCGCGCACCGCATCGAGCGCCTCCCGACCGTTGCGCGCTCCGCGAACCCGGAACTCGTGCGACAGCAGATGCGCGAGGAGCTCGCGCATTTCCGCATTGTCTTCCGCGACCAGGATCTCGGGAGCATCCGCAAGGGGATCCGCCGAGGAGGCCTCGGCCTGGCCGCCCTCCCAGCGCGCCACGGTGCGCTCGAGTTCGACGTTCCGGTACGCCTCGGAGTCCCTCGTGCCCTCGCCGACCGCCGTGAGATTGAGCTCCGCCTGGAGCGCGCCGAGCGAGCGGCCAAGGGCAACACGACCGGCCTGCGTCTCGAGCACGGCGTCGTCGACAGCGGCGTCCTCTTCTCCCGCCGGGAGGANNTCACCCGCCGGCAGGACCACGTGAAAGCAGGCGCCCCTGCCGAGACCCGCGCTCTCTGCCCAGACGCGTCCGCCGTGAAGTTCTACGAGTTCTTTCACCAGCGCGAGCCCGATTCCCGTGCCTTCGTACTTGCGCGTCGCTGAGGAGTCGACCTGCGCGAAGCGGTCGAAGATGCGCTCGAGCTGATCGCCGGGGATCCCCGCGCCCGTGTCCCTCACGATCAGGTGCAGACCATCGCCCTCTTGCCTCCCGGCCAGCGCAATTCGCCCCCCCGCATCTGTGAACTTCATCGCGTTGCCCAAGAGGTTCATTGCGATCTTTTCAAAAGCGTCGGGGTCCGCGTGGATCGAGGGCAGGTTCTCGAGACCCTCCGTCTCCAGCCCAATGCCCTTCTGCTCTGCCATGGGCCTCGCCCCTGCCACCATGTCGAGCAGCAAGCGACCCGGATCGATCGCTTGGCGACGGAGGCGCAGCTCTTTGCTCTCCGCTCGTGCGAGGTCGAGAAGATTGTTGATCAACTTGAGCAGCCGCAGCGCATTCACNNAGGTAGCGCCGCGGCCGCTCGCCGATCTCGCCGAACTCGCCCGCGAGCATCGCCTCAAGGGGCGCAAGGATGAGTGTCAGCGGAGTTCGAAGCTCGTGGTGAATGTTGGCAGTGAAGCGAGACTTGGCACGGTCAAGCTCCTTGAGTTCATCGCGCGCATGTTCCAGCTCCACGCGCTGGCGGTAATCGGAGAATCGGATTCGATCGAGGAGCGCAGTGCTTGCGATGCACTCGAAGCCTGCGGCCAGGGGAAAGCACACATGAAGGATATATTCACGCCAGGGTATCTGTTCGGAAACGAGAAATGGCGGCGTTGCGTACGCAAGGAAGAGAATCGATACAATCCAAGCCGCTTGGACCGCCGAGAATGGAATGAGGACGGGCATACCGACGAACAAGAGCATGAGACCCGGCGAGTAGTCGCTCATAGCTCCCCCCGCCTGATAGATCACCGAGAGCAGCATTCCACCTGTCGTGAAGCACCCAGCGAACGCTGCGACGAGCGGCCAGCGGGGGATCAGCGCCCAATAAATTGATAGGAGAACGAGGTCGCTCGCGATTCGAACCAAGAGAAGAGAGTGGAAATGCTCCCGGAATGCCGAGAGGTCAAACACGACAAACGACGTGTTGAGCACAATTACAACGAGGATCCCGGTCCGCAACGAGGGCGCAATCCGCCGACTCTGCACCTCTGTTCGATAGGCGGAGTAAAGGTCATTTGAATCGGGGGAACTTGCGGCCATTCCTGCACAAGATCGACTCGGCCGGCCTGCTGCTTGAGTGACAGTTGAGCCCTGTATCCATCGAGGACTTGAGAGAAGCCGAAGGAGCCGGGGAAAGATCGAAGCGGACGAGAACCACTTCACCCGATCAGTTGCGCGCTCGTGGGGCCTTGTCCTCTACGGCCATAACTCAACGTCAAGAACCGGAGGCTTCCGCCGCCACCAGAACCGCCTGAGGCGGATCGCCAAACGCAAGCTCCGCGCTGATGTTGCGGAAGCCCGCCTGACGCACCGCCGCAGTGATCTCCTGAGGATCCCAAAACTTGAACCGCCCTCGTTCCTCGAGATCCAGGATCCGTGAGGCATCGTTGAGGAAGTCTCGGGCTAGTTCGTCGATCTGCTCGGCGGCTCCATCCCCAAGCGCTTGCGACGCTCTCCCCATGCGGAGCTCCTGCAAACCGTCCACGTGGATCTTCGAGATGTCGGCGTCACGCTTCAACGTCGACAGCACGAGCCGGCCGCCCGGTCGCAGAATTCGGTGGATTTCTTCGAGCACCAACTGCGGCTCCCTCAGATAACCGATCAAGAGCGACGCAAGCACGGCATCGTAGCTTCCGGTTGCGGCGGGAATTCCAAGCCTTCGACTTACCTCGAGATCTGCCAATACCAGCCGACTCCTTACTCCGCGCTGATTTGCGGCGCTGCGTAGACTCCTTAGCTCCGCTCGCCGAAGTCCTTCGGAGACGAAATCAAAAGCGTGCACAGTCAGGCTTGAACAGATCCTTTCGCTTTCAGACAACTTTACGACGAAGTCACCCACGCCGGTCCCAAGATCTGCGACCTTTTGGCTCTCACGCAGGCAAAGGAGTTCGATCTGGCGCTGCATGAGGCGCTGGTAGGCTTCGGTGGCGGTCAGTAACTGGATCCCGTAAGTCGACTTGCGGCCCACGAGGTAGTCACGCCAGAAGTGCCGCAGGTGGACCACCGGTTGCTTGAGGCGCTCGCGCTCGGCCACCCCGCGGCGCTCCACCGCTTGCAAGTTGGGGATCGCCGGTTCCAGTTCCCGGCCGAGAGTCATTCGGCCGACCTCGCGAGCTACCAGTTGGAAGGTCTCGATGGCCTCGCGGCTACTTCGCAGTTGATGACCTGTCGGCACCTCAAGTAGTCGCCTCTTGGAGGTGTCACCCGAGGAAAGCAACTCACGAACTCTCTCGATATCCATCCACGCATCGTGCCGGCCATGAATCCAAGTAACAGGAACTTTCACCTCCATCATGTCTTGCCGTGCGTCCGCAAGGAAGACAAGGCGTGCCGCAAGAGCATCGGTGCCGGTGCGGTCCATGTCCGCCACCACCCCAACGAGCTCATGTCGCCCGAATCGCACACCCCTCAGCAAACCAAAGGCATAGTCCACACCGCCGGAAATTGTCTTGAGCGCTGATTGCAGATCGACCATTCCAACAACGCTTATCCAACCGCAGATCAAGCCGCTCTTCTCTTCGGCCATCGCCCGCCGACCCTCGATCGCGGAAAGGCTGAAGGTCACGAGGACCACAGATCGTGGCGCAAATCGCGGTGAGTCACGGAGGAAATCGAGCGTCGCCTGAATGTCTCGAACGGCCTTCGAGAACGTAAAGCCAAGGTATTCGTCGCCCGGTCCTTGAAACTCCGGAGCTATATGAGACTCGCCGCGACGATGAGTACCGTCGAAGCGAACGACGGTGATCGACTGCCCGGCGCGGCGGAAGGCCTCGACGAGCGTCGCCGCCAAGGGCAGCAGCGTCTCCTTTGTCCTCCCCCAGGCCGGGGGAATTACGACTGCAGGGGCACCGCGCGTATCGCCGCAGGAGTCGATGATCGCTCGAATCGACTCGCCATCCGCGTTGAGATACTCCACAATCGGAACGTCAGAGCTGGTGCTCGATCTCACTCCGAGATTCCGAGCCGCACGCAGAGATGCGAGGCGTACGGCGCTCCCGACTGATTGAACGCCTCTGCGAAGCCGAGCCAGTCTGGAGCCCTCAAGAATCGTGGTACGCCGTTCAACCCCGATCAACGCCGATGGCGGTGGCATTCCCACCGCCAAGCCCAACCGGACCCAGCCCTGGGTTCCTTCTGCGCTGGTTCGATAGCGGACCTGGGCGGGTCGGCTTTCGCCGGCGCGCTCGCCATCCAGGAACCGGACCACGACAGCATTCGTAAGAAAGCCAGCGGCTGGGCCAGGAACCTCGACACCAATTCCATGTCGAGAAACGTCCATCAGCAGACCGCGGACGGCACCCTCGTCACCCGCATCGAGTTCAACGTTTCGAATGCCGCTCTCGGGTGCGCGTCTTCGCTGCGAATCACGCCGTTCTGCGCGATGGATCACTCGGGGGAGGGCAATGGAAAGCTTCCCATTCGCCGGCTCGTGGATCGGAGATGTCGCAAAAAAGTAGCGCTCCNNGCTCTCCACCGAACTCGAAGTTGAAATAGATCTGGTGCGTGGAGCCGTGTTCGAAGTTCTCCGCCTTGAGATCAATTTGCAAATTCGAGACGGTGCGGACCCAGGCGCGGCGGGGTTCATTTCGGCGGTTGATTCCCCCATCTAGGGGTATCCCGCTCTCTGCCAAGCTTCTCAGGATCCGGAGAACCTGCACCCCTTCAACGATCGAATCACGGTTGAGCTGGCGGATCGACTCCTCATGCAAGGGTGTCAACTGGTGCACTCAGCGGCCCTCCCCCAGCTTCGAATACCAGGCTCCGCTCTACGGGTGGAGATCACCACGCCTGACGTATTCGCGCCCTGCAAGGATCGTCGCGGCTCCACTCTACGATGCGAAGCGAGCCCGCTGCAACTGGTCTGCCTGGTACGAGGAGTGGGGCGAACTCCGCGAGAGCGGAAATTCAGTACTTCTACGCAGAATCATGACCGTGGTTGATTCGCAACCGAGAGAACGCGAACCACTCGCGAGTGTCAAAGCGGTTGAGGCTGACTCGCTCAACCATCCGACAGCGGTTTGCCGGTCGGGACGGTCAGCTCCACTGGTCCGGGGAGGGGGTAAGACCTGAAAGCATTGGTCGAGAAAGCCTGATCAGGTGAACATCAAATGTCGCCGCGTGTCCCGGTGAGGTTGCTAAGCGATTGCCACCTTCCGAACCTTCACCCCAGCTTCTCGCAAAAGCGAGATCGACGTCTCTGCCAGCGGATACTCGGCGTTGTATACGACCTCTTCGAGCCCAGCATTGATGATCATCTTCGTGCACATAAGACATGGGCAAAAGGTCGTATAGATCGCGCCCCCACGCACGGAAACACCGTGGTAGGCGGCCTGGGTGATGGCGTTCTCTTCGCCGTGGGAGCACAGGCACTCGTCAAGACGGGTGCCACCGTGGGCAAACTCGTTGCAGCGCGGGCACCCCCCTTCGTTGCAGTTGCGCACGCCGCGGGGTGTTCCGTTGTAACCCGTGGAGATGATGCGGCGGTCGCGCGCAATCACGGCTCCAACCTTGCGCTTTACGCAGTTGCTGCGGCTCGCGACAACGCGCGCGATGCTCATGAAGTATTCGTCCCATCCCGGGCGCTCGAAGTGCAGGCTGCGCTCGAGGATGCGCTGGGTCGCGTCGTGGAGGTCCGCGAGCGTGCCGTTGTTGTGCAGCACGAAATCGGCGAGGTCGCGGACTGCGGAGAGCTGCTGCGCCGTGGGGTCGGAGCTTCCGAGTTCACGCGCCTCGAAAGCCTCGAGCTCACTCAGCGTCGCGGGGTCGCCCGTGCGTCCCCGGCTGCGGATCCGGGCAAGGCGCGTCTTGGGTCCGGCGTCCACCCAAAGGAGCCGGAAGGTCCCTGCGGCCCGGCGAAGCGCGTCCACCTCGGCGGGGTGGCGGATCGAGTCGATGACGTAGTTGCGGTCCGGGAGCAGGGCCGCGGCGAGGCGTTCCGCCAGGACGCCAACACCCCCCGCCGCACGGAGGGCACGGCCGGTTTCGATCATCCGCTCGCGCGTCTCTTCGAGGCCCCGGGCGCGCAGCTCGTCGCGAATCACATCCGAGAGCGACAGCGGATAGAAGCTTCGAGCCGCAAGGTATGCGACCACCTCGCCCTTGCCCGCGCCGTTGGGACCGGAGATGCCGAGGATCATGTTCCCTCCCTACCCCGTCAGTTTGCCGCCCGTCAAGCGCGAACGCCCCCCCTCCGGTAGCCGCGCCCGGAAGGCTCTGGCAGCCTGCGCGGGGTGCGGGTCTTCGTGACGGGTGCGCGGGGGTTCGTGGGCCGCTGGCTCGTGCCCCGCCTTGAACGCGACGGGGCGACCGTCCTGGGGGTCGACCGCGAACTCGAGATCTCGCAGGCCTCCCACGTTGCTGCCGCAATCGCCCGGGCGCGTCCGGATGCGGTTGTCCACCTCGCGGCCCAGAGCTCGGTCCCAGCCGCCGCGGCCGACCCTGCGGCGGCGTATCGGGCCAATTACCTTGGGACACGGGCGGTCCTCGAAGCTGCGCGCGTCCAAGCGCCAAAAGCGCGGGTGCTCCTTGTGAGCTCCGCACAGGTCTACGGCTCGGCACCCCCGGGCGCGCCGCCCTTCGACGAGAGCGCGCCCCTTAGGCCCCGCTCGGCCTACGACTGGACGAAGGCCGCAGCGGATCTTCTCGGCGGTGCCTACGCCAAACGCGGCCTCGATGTGGTGCGCGTCCGCCCCTTCAACCACACAGGGGCCGGCCAAGGTCCCGGGTTTTTCGCTTCGGCGATGGCGCGCCAGATTGCGGAGATGGAAGCGGGAAGATCTCCGCCAGTCCTTGCCGTGGGCAACCTCCAAAGTGTGCGCGATTTTTTGGACGTGGAGGACGTGGTAGAGGCTTATGTCCGATTGCTGCAGCCCACAGTACCAACCGGCGTCTACAACGTGGCCAGCGGACGAGGTCGCACCATGCGCGAGCTGCTGGACCTTCTGGTCGCTCGGGCGGCTCTCGCGCCCGAGATCCGCGTGGACGGGGCGCGTTTTCGTCCAACGGATGTGTCCGTCGGGACTGCCGCGAAGCTCGAGGCGGCCACCGGCTGGAGGCCGGTCCGTCCTCTGGGCGACACCCTCGGGCGTCTTCTCGACAGCTGGCGCGCGGCCGTTAGCGCCGCATGACGAGGCCGAGCCAGCGGTCGCCCCTGGAATCCGTCGATCCGCGATCGCCCTCGACCCGCAGTCCGGCGGCAGCAAAACGTGCACAGACCTCGGCGCGCTCTATCGCCAAGAGACCGGAGGCGATGAGAGTCCCCCCGGCGCGGGTGACGCGGGCGAGGCCGTCGGCGAGCGGAAGGAGCTCGGTCCGCAGAAGATTCACAAGCACGAGATCAAAAGGGGGTCCCAGGATCGCCTCCAGGGGCCCGACAAAGACCTGGAACTGCCCCTCTCGGCCGTTGGCCCGTGCGTTCGCCGCAGCCGCGCGTGCCGCCAGCGGATCCAGGTCGAAGCCCACTGCGCTCCGCACGCCCAGCGCGAGCGCGGCGAGCGCGAGAATGCCGGAGCCGCAGCCCACATCGAGGGCGCGGGCACCGTCCACGCGCTCTTTCCCGAGCCCTTCCAGCAGCTCAAGCGCGATCCGCGTGGAATCGTGGCCCCCCGTACCGAATGCCTGGCCGGGCTCGATCACGATGCATGCCTGCCCGGGCTTCGGGTCAAACTTCGCGAAGGGCGGCCGCACCACGAGACGCGGGGAGACCTCGATGGCCTCAAGACCGGCGCGCCAGGCGATCGACCAGTCCACGTCCGGCTCCGGCGCGGGCTGGCTCACCTCGGCGGCGCCCCCCAGAGCCCTCGCCAGGGCGTCCCGTACGGCGGCGCCCTTCGCTGCTGGCGCATAGAGGATGAGGACCCACGCGCCGCCGGCGACCTCGCGCTCCTCGAGCCCGACGACGCCGGCCTCCCAGGCCTCTGCCACCGCGCGGTCGGTGGTGGCCGCGTCGCCCGCCCGAACCTCGATGCGCGCAAGGCGCGCCCCTCTCGCCCTCGCGGCCATCGCCGTCTCGTTTGCCTCCGGCTGCTACCTCGCCGAGATCGGGGCAGGACAAGCCCGCTTGATGCGCGCCCGAACTCCCATCGCCCACGTTCTGGCGGATCCCGCAACGCCCGCTCCTGTTCGGGAGCGCCTTGAACTCGTGTCGGACGTGCGCACCTTCGCGTCGAAGCTCGGCCTCGATGTGGGCGATCAGTATACGAGCTATGCCCCGTGGCCTGGAGATCGCATCGTCACTGCCCTTGTGGCCACTCGCCCCGGCGAGATCCAGCCTTACGAGTTCTGGTTTCCGCTCGTGGGCCATGTCCCCTACAAGGGCTACTTCGACGAGGAGCGCGCCGAGCAGGACGCCCGGGAGATGGAAGCGGAGGGCTTCGCCACCTGCCTTTCTGCAGTTCCCGCCTACTCGACCCTGGGATGGTTCAAAGATCCGGTGACAGGTCCCATGCTGCGCGGTGAAGAGTCCGACCTCGTCGAGACCCTGATCCACGAGCTCGTCCACCGCACGGTGTATGCGCTCGATGCCGCCGACTTTGACGAGGGCATCGCCACCTTCGTGGGGCAGGAGGGGATGATTCAGTTCTTCGAAGCGCGTGACGGGACCGCAAGCCCGACGGCCGCGAGGGCGCGTGCTCTCGTCGCCGACGATCGGGTGATTTCGGCGACGCTCGAAGACATGCGCGGCAAGGTGGAGCGACTCTACCGATCGGAGCCCGCCGGCCCGAAACGCGAGGCCGCCCGCGCCGCCATCGAAACGGACGCAAGGTCTGCGATTTCAGGGCTTGCCTTGACCACACAGGATGCCCCGGCGCTCGCGCGGGAGGTTCAGCTTGGCGACGCGTGCCTCGCCCTCGAGGGCACCTACACGGGCGATCTCGCCCACTACGAAGAGGCGCTTGTGCGCGCAGGCGATCTCCCGACGCTCATCGTGCGCGCCAAAGAGGCCGCGCTCACTGGCGATCCGAAGCGGACGCTGTGGCATGCACCCTGACGGGAGTGCTTCGTGGCCTCGCTCGCAATTCCTGCGATCGAGCCCACGGCTTGCGCACCGCATGCCGCCCTCCTGCCGGTCCGCTGCATGAGCATGAACTGTCCTCTTCGCGCCTCCCGGCCTCAGGCTTGTCTCCTGCAAGACCGAAAAGACCGCAATGCGGCCGCAGCGACACGAGGAGCGTGTGCAGGGAGAGCGGCAGCTCGGGCTGCTGACGGCAGCACAGGCCGCCGACGCTGCTCAGCGCCTGTGCACCAATGTGGCGCGCGCGCTGCGGGGAAAGCCCGAGGTCGTGCGCTGCGCCGTCGAGACGCTCATCGCCGGCGGCCACCTCCTGCTCGAGGACGTGCCGGGCGTCGGCAAGACGACCCTGGCATTTGCCCTCGCTCGCTCGATCGAGGCGAGCTTCCGCCGCATCCAGTTCACAAGTGACCTTTTGCCGAGCGACATCACCGGTACGGCGGTCCCCGAGCAGGAGGATGGACGTGCGACCGGAGCCTTCGTTTTCCAGCGCGGACCCCTTTTCGCCAACGTCGTGCTGGCCGACGAAATCAACCGTGCAAGCCCGCGCACCCAATCCGCTCTGCTCGAGGCCATGAGCGAGGGCTCGGTCAGCGTGGACGGCGTTACACACAGGCTTCCCCAGCCCTTTCTCGTGATCGCGACGCAGAACCCACTCGAGCACTATGGCACGCACCCACTTCCGGAATCCCAGCTGGACCGATTCCTGATGCGGCTGCACATCGGCTACCCCGGGCACGCCGATGAGATCGCGGTTCTTCGCGACGATCCCGCNNACCGAGCTGCCTCGCCTCGCGCCGATCCTCTCGACCACAGAGGTTCGGGCCCTTCGCTCCGCGGCCGAAGCCGTCAAGTTTGACGATGCGCTGGCGAGGTACCTGCTCGCGATCGTGGACGCGACACGTCAG
>DOUU01000341.1:4653-4820 GCA_003520425.1 Deltaproteobacteria bacterium | reverse complement strand
CTCTGTGAACGGCGTGACTATTGCATCCCCGAAGACGTTCGGGACCTCGCCGTCGCGGTCTTTGCCCACCGGCTGGTGGTGGATCCACAGAACGGTCCCCGCAACGGGGGCGAGGAGGTCGAGTGGATCGTACGCGACATCCTCGAGCGGGTACCGGTTCCGGTCTA
>DOUU01000341.1:0-4613 GCA_003520425.1 Deltaproteobacteria bacterium | reverse complement strand
AACACGGGCAACAACCTGCTCTATCTGGTTCTCTCCCTCATGCTGGCGTTCCTTGTGCTTTCCGGGGTCCTGTCGGAGTCCGCACTTCGCGGAATTGCGGTAGAGCGCAGACTTCCCGGCGAGATCTTCGCCGATGCGAGCCACCTCGTCGCACTCGACATTACGAACGCTCAGCGCCGTGTCCCTGCCTTTGCCCTCGTGGTCGAGGACNNATGGGTCATACGCATCCACCCCTCTGGGTCGAGCCTTCGTGCTTCGGGTCGCTCCTCGCGGTACGGAGCGGCGTTTTTATGGCCTGCGATGGCCGCGCCGAGGTCCCCTGCGGCTGACAGGGTTTCGCATTTCCACGCGCTATCCCTTCGGGCTCTTCTCGAAGTCGCTCGAGCTCAAGAAGCCCGCCGAGGCGCTGGTGTACCCCGGCCTCGAAGCATTCGCAGTGCGAAGCCCTCGCCGCGGCAAAGAGGAGGGCCGCGCCACCGTGGCGATACCCGCACCCGGCGGTGAGATCAGCGGGCTGCGGGATTTTCGGTCCGGCGACCCGCTCCGACGCATCCACTGGCGCGCGTCGCTGCGCCGCAGGAGCCTCGTCGTTCGCGAGAGCGAAGGCGAACATCGNNGGACGGAGCAGGAGGTTCGACTTCGCACCCATGGCGCGGCACCGGGAGACCCGTTCGAGTCTGCCGTGCGCCGTGCCGCGTCGGAGGTGGTGGCGCTTCTCGATGCGGGTGCCTGCGTTGCGCTTAGCACGGATTCGCAACGATTCTCGGCCGCCGATGGCCCCGTGCAGCGCGCACGGCTGCTTTCATTTTTGGCCCAGGTTCTGCCGGAGAGGAACCCGTGACCCGCCGCTCCTTTCGCATCGCGCTGGACGGGCCGCGTCCGATTGCTGCGGTCCTGCTCGTCGGCATTGCAAGCCTCACCCTCACGATGACAGGTCAGCTCCTTGTATGGTGCGTGGTCGCCCAGGGCGCCATGCTCGTCGCGGCGGTCGTGCTTCGCGAGCGGCCCATGGCCTGGCAGCGGAGCCCGCTGGTTCTCAATCTCGCGATGGCCGTGGTCTCCCTCGTCACGGCCTGGATCGCTTTTGACACCGCCGCCTCGCTGATCGCCCTCGCCCACTTTGCGACTCTCGCGCAGGGACTCCAGCTCCTCGACGCCCGCCCCCGCCGGTCTGAGTTCTTGCTGGTCGCTCTCGCCCTTTTCCAGGTGATCCTCGCCTCGAACCTCACCGACAGCGCGCTGTTCCCGCCTCTGCTCATGGCCTTCCTGCCGACCGCCGTTTGGACGCTTCTCGTGCACACGCTCCGAACCGAGGCACACGAGGCCGGCGACCCTGCCGCCGCAAGCCGCGCGCTCACCCCCGGGCTGCTGCGGGTCACGCTTGCGGCATCTGCCCTGTCTGTGCTGCTCGGGCTCGCGCTGTTCTTGGTTTTGCCACGCATGAGTTCTGGACTGGTGCGCGGCCGCCTGATCGGGGGGCCGATTGCGACAGCCGGCTTCTCGGATCGGATGGAGCTTGGCGATTTCGGAAAGATTCGCGGAGACCCGACCGTGGTGATGCGGGTCGAAACTGCGCGCGGTCTGAATCTGCCGGCAGAGGCGCGCTACTGGCGGGGTCTTGCCTTCGACACCTTCGACGGCCGCAGCTGGTCGATCTCACACCCGCAGCGATCGATCCTTTCCACCGATGCCGAACTCGGCGTCGACCTCGCGCGAGACCCCGGACCCTCGAACCTGACCCAGCGCATCTTGCGCGAGCCCGTCACGGCGGGCGTGGTTTTCACCATGGGCCTGCCGGTCCACGTCGAAGGCAGCATGGGGCGGCTCGAACGGGATAGGAACGGCGGTCTGTATGGGCCGACACGCGCCAACGAGCGCGTTCGCTACGTCGTCGAGAGTCGCTGGCGCGGGAGGAACGAAGCCGCCCTGCGCGCGGACCAGGCCACCGTGCCCGGAGACGACGCGCGATGGCTNNGCGCCGCAGATCGCAACGCTCGCCCTCGAAGCCGCCGGAAACGGCGAGACGGACGCGGAGCGGGTGCTCGCAATCGAGGGCTGGCTGCGCTCGCACGGCCACTACAGCGATTCCCCCCCACCGCCCGACCCCTCCGATCCGCGCTCGCCGATCGAGCACTTTCTCTTGGGTGAGCTCAGCGGACATTGCGAATACTTCGCGAGCGCCATGGTCGTGCTCACCCGCGCCATCGGCATCCCCGCACGGGTGGTAAATGGCTTCGCGGGCGGCTCGGAAAACCGGTTCGGGTCCTTCGTCGAGGTGACGCGTTCGGATGCCCATGCCTGGGTGGAGGTCCACTATGCCCGTGCGGGCTGGGTGGCCTACGACCCGACACCCGCCGATCTGCGCCTGCGGGCTGGTGCCCTCCCGTCGATCGGCCAGCGCCTTTACGAGCTGCAAAGCGCGCTTGAGCTCTGGTGGTTTCGCAACGTGGTCGAGTTCGATCGAGTCGACCAGCTTCGCGCCCTTCAGGCAGCGTGGCGCGTCTGGCATTCCCTTCGCTCCGGCGCGCACGCCGAGAGCCGAACCGAAGCCCGTCCCCCGCCGCCCGTTGCGCTCATACGCTGGAAGGCGGTCGCCCTCCTTTGCCTTGCCCTGTGCGCCTTCGGGGCGGCCACTGGATGGTGGTGGCGGCACCGCGGGCGCAGCCGCAAGGCCCCCCGTGTCTCCCCCGCCTATCGCACGGCGCTCCGGCTCCTGGCCCGCCGTGGTCTCGTGCGCGGTCCGGCTGACACCGCACGAGGCTTCGCCAGCGCGGCGGCAAAGGTGCTTTCCCCCGCCGGAGGCGCGGCCTTCGCAGCCCTGACGGAGCGGTACCTTGCGGAGCGCTTCGGCGGCCGGCCACCGGAGGGATTGGGCGGTCAACCGGGCGCCTGCCTGCGGGCGCTGCGTGATAGCCTCCGGGCGTGAGCGCGCAACCTCGATCGCTCGCAGAGTTTCCCAGTCCCTCCCCGCTTGCGGCCTCACGGCGCATCGCGCTCGATGCGATGGGCGGAGACTTCGCGCCGCAGGTCGTGACCGAGGCGGCGGCCCGGCTCTCGCGAACGACGGAAATTCAGCTCCTGCTCGTGGGCGATGAGGGACGGGTGCGTCCCCTCTTGCGAGAGCACGGCGCAAACCTTGCGCGGATCGACCTCCAGCACGCGCCGGACGCTGTCCCCATGCACGAGTCTCCTCGAGCTGCGCTCGCGCGCCGGGAGTCGTCCATCGCCATCGCCGTCCGCGCTGTCGCGAGCGGAGAGGCCGAGGCCCTCGTTTCGGCGGGCAACACGGGGGCCTTGCTGCTCCACGTCGCCGCCACGATTCCGCGCCTTGCGGGCGTGCGCCGGCCGGCGCTCGCCGCCGTCTACCCCACGCTTCCCCGTCCCCACAACCCGGATCCCTTTGCCCTGCTCCTCGACGTCGGCGCGAACACGACGTCCACCCCCACCGACCTCGTACAGTTTGCGGCCATGGGAACCGCATATGCCGCGCGCATCTCCAAGGTCAAGGAACCGAGCGTAGGGCTCCTCAACATCGGGGAGGAAGCGAACAAGGGCGACACACTCTTGCGCGAGGCTCATGCGCTCCTGCGCGCGGCGCCGGGCATCCATTTTGTCGGGAATGTCGAGGGCAAGGACGTACCGCTTGGAGCCGTGGACGTGATTGTGTGTCCAGGGATCCTCGGGAACGTCGTACTCAAGCTGCTCGAGAGCATGGGGGACGTCGTGCTCGCCCTCGGCCAGGAGACTTTTCAGCGACGCTGGCGCTGGCGCATGGGTCGCCGCCTGCTGCAGGACGGCATCGAATCCCTGACCCGGTTCTTCGATTCGTCGGGCTACGGAGGGGCCCCGATCCTCGGCTTCCAACGAATCGTGATCAAAGCGCATGGCCGCTCCAACCCGCGTGCCATTGAAAACGCGGTCAAGGTCGCAGCCAAGGCTGTGCGCGATGACGTTTGTGGCGCAATCGCGGCAGGCATGCGAGAGATCGTGACGGGTCCGAGCACTTCGTGACGCGCCCCTTCGTGTTCCTCGACCGCGACGGCACACTGGTCCGCGACAAGGGCTACACGCACAAGCTCTCCGACTACGAGCTCTTGCCACGCGTGCGTGAGGGCCTCTTGCGGATGAGCCGGGCGGGCTTCGCCCTCGCGGTGGTCACGAACCAGAGCGGAATCGGCCGCGGCTACTACGGCGAGGCGGATCTCAGCGCCTTCCAAGCGCACCTGTGTGCCGACCTCGAACGCAGTGGAATCCGGCTCGAGTCCACTCTGTTTTGTCCGCACCTGCCCGATGCGGGATGCACGTGCCGCAAGCCTGCCCCGGGGCTCCTGTGGCGCGCCCGCGAAGAGCTCGGAGCAGACCTCGGGGCGAGCTGGGTGGTGGGTGACCGCGCCTGCGATGTCGAGCTTGCACGGCGCGCGGGCTGTCGCGGAGCCGTGCTGGTGGGCGTCGATGCGACCGGGCTCGGCGACATCGGGGAGACACCCGTGCGGCAAGACCTGGAGGAGGCGGCCGAGTTCATCCTCTCGCACACCCCTCGCACAGAGCGGCAAGCGCGCAGCTAGCTACTTCTCGTCCCAAAACGCTCGATTTCTTCGGCGTTTCTCGCCGGA
>DOUU01000069.1 GCA_003520425.1 Deltaproteobacteria bacterium | reverse complement strand
CTTGGTCCGCACCAGCGTCCAGCGCCCTCGGAGCTTGTAGCCGTAGAGGTCGAACAGGAGCTTGCCCTTGTGTAGCCCCTCGTCGGGATCGTCCACAGGCTCCCAGCGCCCAAAGTCCCAGACGATCACCCGACCCGCGCCATAGTTGCCTTCGGGGATCACGCCCTCGAAGTCCGCATACTCGAGAGGATGGTCCTCCACCTCAACAGCAAGCCGCTTTTCCGCTGGATCGCGGGACGGTCCCTTGGGGACTGCCCAGGATTTGAGGACGCCACCGAGCTCGAGGCGCAGATCCCAGTGCAGGCGCCGCGCGGCGTGCTTCTGGACCACGAAGACTCGTGATCCGGGCTGTGTGCCAACCCCCCCGCCAAAGGGCTCGGGCGTGCGCTGCGCGGAACGCTTCGCGCGGTAGAGCTTCAGGTCGTCGGGCTGTGCGCCGATGACCCTTCCGGGCGGTCTTCTGGCCGGCATCCCCCGGGACGGATATCGTAAGAATCATGGCTCCGCGCGCCATCGGCTCGGCCACCGTGTCCTTCGGGCTTGTCTCGATCCCTGTCAAGCTCTACACCGCGGCCCAATCGGCCGCGTCCATCTCCTTCCACATGCTCCATCGCAAGTGCGGAAGCCGCCTGAAGCAGCAGTTGTTCTGCCCGAAGGATGAAGAGGTCGTACCGCGCGATGAAACGGTGAAGGGCTACGAGTACGCAAAAGATCGCTACGTAACCTTCACGGCCGAGGAGCTTGAAGCGCTCGAAGAGAAGGACACGCAGACCATCGAAATCACCGAGTTCGTGCCACTGGACAAGGTAGACCCGATCTTCTTCGACAAGGCCTACTACCTCGGNNGGACGTTGCGCTCTCGCGAAGTACGCCGCCCGGGGCAAGGGCTACCTTGTGCTCGTGCGTCCGGTGCGAGGAGCGCTGGTTCTCCAGCAGCTCCACTATGCCGACGAGATCCGGCCTGTCTCCGAGATTCCCCTCGGTGAGGCAAGTGTCCGGCAAGGGGAGCTCGAGCTTGCGACGAAGCTCGTGGAGCAGATCTCACACGAACGCTTTGAGCCGGAGAAATATGAGGACGAAGTCCGAAAGCGCGTCCTTGAGCAGATCCAGCGCAAGGTGGATGGTCAGGAGGTATCGTTCGCGCCGAGCGAGGCGCCCGGCGGTCAAATCATTGATTTGATGGAGGCGCTCAAGGCAAGCCTCTCCGCGAAGCGGGCAGGCCCGAAGGCTGAAGCGCCCGCCGTGGGCCCCGAACCCCAGAAGGAGCGCAAACCCGCGAAGCGTGCCCCGCACCGTAGCGCCGATCGCCCGGCCAAGGGCTCGCGGAAGTAGACGGCGGGATACGGGCGAGCACCGGGCGTCGCAGGTCGCCGCGCGATGAGTGGGTACAGCACCCGCGATGTGGCGAAAATGCTGGGCCTCTCTGTGGGGCAGGTGCGGTCCTATGTCCGCGCTGGCTTTCTCGGGCCCGAGCGCGGCCGCCGCGGAGAGTTCCGTTTCGCATTTCAGGACATCGTGCTTCTGCGGACCGCAGCGGAGCTAGTCGCTGCACGCATCAAGCCGCACAAGGTGCGCCGGGCGTTGCGGGGACTTCGAGAGCAGCTTCCGCGTGGGCGATCTCTCACCGGCGTGAGAATCACAGCCGAGGGCAACCGCATTGTCGTCGCGGACGGGGACGCGCGCTGGCTCCCTGAGTCAGGACAGGGGCTCTTCAACTTCGAGGTTGCTGAATTGGCTGAGAAGACGGCCCCGCTCGCCAGGCAAGCGGCCGCGACCGCACGCCAGGCCGATCCGGAACCGGATGCCGATGAGTGGTATGAGCTCGGGTGCGAGCTTGAGGTCTCGTCGCCCGAGGAAGCACGGGATGCCTACCGCCGTGCCATCGAGCTCGCCCCGCGCCACGCCGAAGCCCATTTGAACCTTGGCCGCCTCTTGCATGAGGCCGGTCACACTGCAGCCGCGGAAGCCCACTACAGATTGGCACTCGATGCGAAGCCGCAGGATGGGACGGCCGCCTTCAACCTGGGCGTCGCCCTCGAGGACCTTGGCCGCAATGCGGATGCCGTTGCAGCCTACGAGCAGGCCATCGCGTCGGATCCGTCCTGCGCCGACGCTCACTACAACCTTGGGTGTCTCCTGGAAAAAATGGGGCGCCGCACCGCAGCGTTGCGGCACCTCAAGAGCTACCGCCGCCTCACCGAAGGGCGCTAAGGAAGAGGCGACCGCCGCTCTACTGCGACGAGATCCAGCCTTGCTGCACGAAGTAGCTCTGGAGTTGGTCCGCCACGTCCTTCGCTGTGCGCTCCGCGTCCGCTTGAACATTGGCAGAGAGCGTTTCCGAAGCCACAGTGCCCGCAGCACTCACGGCCGCGGCGGCCGCAAGCGTTCCCGCGGCTGCGCCGGCGCCCATCGTTTCTGCCATGCCGGGCTTGAAGCAGCTTCTGGCCTCGGTCGTGAAGTCCGCGACGCGTTCGAGGCGAGCATGCCTCCGGGTCTCGTAGACCTGAACTCGAGTCTGCACGTCACTTGCTCCGGTGCCAAGACCAATCACCGTGCGCTCCGTGCGATTGCCCTGGTTGATGGAGATGAACTGGCCCTCAATGAGGAGCGAGTCACCCCAACGCCCAGGAGCGCCCCAGGCGCGCTCTGCCGGCAAGCCCATGGAGTTGATGCGCTTTACCAACTCATTGGCGAGCGCGCGTGCCGCGTGGCGCCCGATTTCGAGCTCGGCTTCCGTGCGCGGGGTGCCCTGAGCCATCCGCTCGGCGTCCGCCCCGAGTCCCCGATCGAGCTGCACCTCGTCCGGTGACACTGCGAACTCGTAGACCAAGACTCGCTCGGGTCGCGGCAGGGGACCGCTGTGCTCATAAGTCAAATTGGCGTTGGTCGGCGCGCAGCCCCCGAGCACGATCAGGACGCCAAGCGTGGCTCCCGCGATTGCCTGTCTCTTCATCGAGTTTCCCTTCTGCGCTGGCGCACGCCGCTCCCAAAGGACTGTCGTTCGCAGCGCATCTTAAGCGCAGCATGGATATCGAGCACCACCAAACCGCGGCGACGGCCACCACCCCCTTTCGTAGCCTCCACACACCTGTGGCGAGAGACCTAGATTTGGCTTGAGCAGCAGAAGGAGCCTCGCTGAAGACTCGGCCCGCCGGCGGGGGTGCGGCCGTTCCGACGCTGTTTTCGCGGGGCGGCAAGCATTGGCACGCGCTCTCTTGCATGTTCTCGCGGATCCCTTGGGCGAAGCCTTGGGTCCGATTGTTCCGGGGCGGCCGCTCGCTTAAAGGAAGCTCGGAGGGGGGCTATACGTGCTCGATACCCAAATTGTCACTGGAATCCGACCCTGCGAGCTCACGAAATCGCAGGTCGCGCGGGAGTTCATGGCATTGATCGATCATGGCGCACGGATCCGGCCGTCAGGTCGCGCGAGGGCCAGACCATCCCTTTTGCTGTCGTTGGGCTACGTGCCCCGGCACAGGCTGAGACTTTTTGACACCACCTACTACCTCGCAGATCTTCGTTACGACGAGGATGCGCGATTTTTTGTGGCCTATGTGCTTCTTGGAGGCGAGGCGGCGCGGCAGAGGCAGATCTTTCCGCGCTATTTCTACAAGGACGCGTCCCTGGTGTGGCGCTCCGCGAGCCATTTCGCGCGCTCAGAATCGGAGAACTGGATCGGCAAGGGCGACCTCAAGCGCGTGCGTGAGAACGGCGGGGTGGCGCTCTATAGCGCGGAGGAGACGACGAACCTCCCCCTCGAGATCCAGCCCGCCCTGGATCTCATCAGTCGCAAGGCCGATCGCGTGCGGCGCGACCTTCGCGCACTCGGTCTCGTCTTACGCCAAGCGCCGGACCGTCGGATCGAGCCCTACCAAGACTTTTCTGCTCCAAGGCGGACCGCGGCCTCCGACCCGCGCAACCTGATTCATCATGGTGAGAGGGTCGGCTGGTTCGCACGCCGGAACGATCCAGGTTCCCTACGGTTTGCGCGCGGGTACGAGCCCGATTTCGCGCGCGGCATCCTCGAGGTCACCCACTCTGGGAGCCGCCTGTACGGGGGAGAGATCCGCAAGTTTCGCATCCTCTCGAGGAACCAGAAGATCCAGTACCAGTTCGTCGCCGCCCCGAAACAGATCTGGATCGTGCCTCCCCAGGCCCTCACCATCGAGATCTCGAGCTATGGGGTGCGTACGATCGATGTCTGCGCCGATGAAGATCTTTTCGTGCCGGGCTTCGAGTATCACTACCTGGACGACAGCGAGGAACCGCCTCGACTCTACAGCCAGATCCCCGAAGGCTTCGCGGGCGACATCAGTGAGGTCGATCCCTCAAGAGCCGATGCCTCCCCCTGGCTCGAGAGGCTGCCCGTCATCCGGGAATTCCGTCGAGCGATTGGGTTTCCGAGGGCGCCTCTTTCCCAAGCCACCGCGCGTCTTCGGGTCTCGGGCTAGATGCCGGGGAGTCATGCATTTGAGTCACCCGCGCGGAATCCGGTAACGCCGCAGCCCTCGAGCGGCTAGAATCTGAGAATGGAGAAAGAGCGCACCGAGGGGGCCGATCCCCCCGGCGCCGACCGAGAGCAAAAGCTCCAGGGGGGAATCGTCGGCCAAGAGCTGCCCGCCGCAGGCAAGCAGGACATCGAACGTGCGATCGCCGAGTTGGAGGAGCGGCTACCGCATCCGATCTCATCGCTGGCGCGGATTGCGTACAACTATCGCTGGAGCTGGACGCAAGACGGAGCCGACCTCTTCCGCGACATGGACCCGTCTTTCTGGCAGCGCAGCGGCTTTAATCCACGTTGGCTGATCGAGGCGCTCCCGCCTCGCCGGCTGCAGCAGCTGGCGCAGGACCCAAGCTTTGTACACCGCGTCGCGCGCCTCGCATCGGAACTCGAAGCCGATGCGATGCGTTCCCCGATCCCCGGAGAGGTGACACCGGATCGGCCCGTGGCTTATCTGTGCTCGGAGTTTGGTGGCCACTCCTCACTTCCTCTCTATGGGGGTGGTCTCGGTGTGCTCGCGGGCGACGTCGTGAAAGCTGCGTCCGATCTTGCGCTGCCTTTTATCGCGATCAGTCTCTTCTATCGGCAAGGCTACTTTCACCAGCGCCTGGATTCCCAAGGCTGGCAGATCGAGTACTGGAGGCCGACGGAAATCGAGCGTTTGCCGGCAGCGCTTGTCACCAATGGGGAGCGCCGGCCGCTCACGGTCTCGGTTCGCATTCGCGGCCGAATCGTGAACATCCAGATCTGGCGCATCGAATTCGGGCGCGTGCCTGTCTTCTTGCTCGACACTGATCGCATCGACAACCATCCGATCGATCGCCTCATCACGAGCCGTCTGTATGTCGGCGACCGGCATACGCGTCTCGCCCAGTACGCGGTCCTGGGATGCGGCGGCGTACGCGCAATCCGGGCGATGGGGATCGAGCCGAGCCTGATCCATCTGAACGAGGGCCACGCCGCGCTGAGCGCGTTCGAGCGTCTCGGTACGCTGCTCCTCGGGGGGGCCACACTCGAGGAAGCGCTCGCCCGGGTTCGAGCGACGACTGTGTTTACGACCCACACGCCCGTCGCCGCCGGCAACGAGTGGTACACGCGGGACGAGGTGGAGCCGGTCCTCGGTGATCTCGTGCGGGAGCTGCGCTTGCCCGACTCGGTCTTCTACGATCTTGGTCGCTTTCATCCTGGAAACGAGCAGGAACCGGTCAATCTGACCCCGCTCGCCCTCCGCATGAGCAGAACGTCAATCGGTGTCTCGGAAAAACACGGGGCCGTCTCCCGCGCGATGTGGCGAAGCCTTTGGCCCGAGCGTGAGCTTGCCGATGTACCGATCGGCCACGTCACAAACGGGGTTCATACCGTCACGTGGATGGCGCCGGCGATGCAGGCGCTCTTGGATCGGTTCCTTCCAGCGGACTGGCGTACACGCACTTCGGACGTCGCGATGTGGGATGCGATCGCGCAGGTTCCGGATGCTCAGCTTTGGCAGGTACGCTGCGACCTGCGTGAGCGGCTTGTGCGCGAGGCGCGCGAGCGGTCGATCACGGACCGTCTCAACCGCGGCGAGCCGCCGAGCTACGTGGAGGCCGCGCTCCGCGTCTTTGATCCGACGGCGCTGACCGTAGGCTTTGCCCGCCGCGTCGCCACCTACAAGCGCCTGCATCTTCTCACCCGTCACCTGGACCGCGCGCTGCGGCTGCTCGCGGACATGGAACGACCCATTCAAGTGCTGATCGCCGGCAAGGCCCATCCGGTCGACCGGGAAGCGAAGGAGACTTTGCGAAACATGTTTGAGCTTCGACACGCACCGAACGTCGGAAGCCGCACCGTGTTTCTCGAGGACTACGACCTCGAACTCGCGCCGTGCCTCGTCGCCGGCGTGGACCTCTGGCTGAACCTCCCGCGTCCGCCCCAGGAGGCGAGTGGAACCAGCGGAATGAAGGTCGCGGTGAACGGAGGCCTGAATCTCAGCGTCATGGACGGATGGTGGTCTGAGGCGTACGACGGCGAGAGCGGCTGGGGCATCGCGTCGGGTGCCGCCGATCCAGAGCAGCAGGACGATATGGACGCGACGGCGCTCTTCAATCTCCTGGGCAGTGAGATTATTCCGCTATTCTACGAACGAAACGCGGATGGACTTCCGGTACGGTGGCTCGCGCGTGTGAAGACGTCGATGCGCCGCTTGATCCCGAGGTTCAGCGCCGAGCGCATGCTCCGTGGCTACATCCGCACGTTATACGAAAAAAAGTGACGCACGCCCCTGCGGGCGGTGAGGTCGACCCTCGGTGGCCGTGGGCAGTCCGGAGCCGCGAGCCGCTCCGCCGGAGCGCCGACCTCGACTGGGATGCATTCGAAGATCCAGTCCGCCGGCGCTCCGCCGGAGCGCTGCTGCAAGGCCTCGAGACAGATGCGGTCAAGAGGTCATCTCCCGGAAGGAATCATTGGAGGCCAAGCAAGTCCAGTGGCAGGAAATAGACAGAAATGTCGTTTGCGTTGTCATCGACGGCAGCAAAGTTGAAGCCATTCACGGGGATGAGGGTTGTGGCAACTCCGAAGGCGCCGCCTTGACCCGCGTCCACGTTGAACTCTCGGATGAACGTGCCTCCCTTCGTGAACTCGACGATTTCGCTCGGGTGGGTCGGATCGCCGTTCACCGCGTCGCCATTCGCAGTGAGCAGATCCCCGTTGGGCGCGAAGACAAGGGCGAGGGGTCCGCGCAGATGCGGGTCGGCGAAGACCACAGTGCCCTTTACGACGGGGGACGTGGCCTTGCCTGCGTGGGATACGGCGAAGACTGCATTGTCCGCCGTGGATGCCACGTAGAGCACGTCCGCCTGCCGATCGTAGGCGAGCCCCGTGGGCCCAAGCACGAGGGCTGCGGCGTTGGGGTGGTGCGTATAGCCGACGGCGATCTGAACCTTGTCCAGTACGGTGATGTTCGAGGAGCCGACGGCGATGTCGATGCGCGAGACGGTGCCACTTAGCACATTGGAGACGAAGACCTGCGCGGTGGCGCCATTGTCGTTAATGGTGAGATCCCACGGGCTGTCGAGGAATGCGGCGTCGTTCAGGACGTCGAGGAGGTTGCCGTGGCGGTCCACAACCTGGAGCGAGCCGTTGGAGATCGTGTTGATCGTACCATCGGTCGTCGGGACATTGCCCACGAGGACAAACCCGCGCTGAAGTACACCGAGGGCGGTCGAGAGACCGTTGAGGTCGCTCTGGAAAAACGTGGTTGCGTTGCCGCTTTGCCCGGCCGGCACCGAGGGCGCAACGGTGCCATTGGGTGTGAGCTTCACGATGGTCGTCCCAGTGCCCTGCTGGTTGCTGCTGTTGTTGAAGTTCGACACCAGGACGTCACCCGGAAGCAGAGCCCCCCCTGCGGGGAAGCCCAACGGCACGAAGGCCACGCCATAGGGGTTGAGGTCGCCGTTTGCGGGAATGGTGGATGAGACGACGAGCCGGGGAAGGAAAGCTCCGCCGCCCGCTCGCGCCGCAGCGACTGGCAGAAGAAGGGCTAGGGCGGCGACGAGAGTGCGGGAAGCGAAGCGAGTGAACGAGTTGAACCCTTGCATGTTTCGGCCTCCTCAGGAAGATGGGCACAGTGACACTCGGTATACGCTCGAAATGGCGATTCGATTCGGCTTCCTAAAAAAATTCTCCTGGATTGAGTGCGACCCGCACCGGCCCATGCCGCCGGGCGCAGATCCCCGGAAACGCAAGAGATCTCGCGCCCTCGAAGCCCCTTGCCTCTCAAGCACTCCGGGCGGGGTAGAAGGCGCACCGAGTGGATGATCCGGCGCATGTTGGTCTGCTGGTGCGGCGGTGGGCTCAACCCGGAGGAGGGCGGAAGGGCGGTGCCGAAGGCCGGGGATCCTCGGCGGGTCGGGCATGGCTGCGGAGACCTTCTCTTGCGGATCCGGTCTCGGTCACCAGGAGCGCAGTGATCGCGGGAGCTGCTGACGAACGACTCGCTTGGGCAATCGGGAGCTTCCGACCACTCCCGGCGGGGCGGTACGCTCTGGATCACGTCCGGGTCGACATTCACGACCAGAATCAATCAAGAGGCTGCCGGCGATCACCAACATGACACTCCTGCTTGTGTCGTCGGCCCTACTCTGCCTCGTCTTCTTTGCCGTGCGTGCTGGAAAGGGCGCAGGGGCTCGTGCTTTCTCGCTTCCGCGTCCGAACGCGGTAGCTCCGCAAACACGGATCGGTCGCAGCCGGGGATCTCGTGGCCTCTCCTTCTGCCATGGGCCGCCTCCGCTTTCACTCGGCAGGTGAAGGGCAGAGGTTCCCCTGCAGGCCTTTAGGGAAGAGGCGTCTGAGTCGAACCCACGGTCAAGGCGCCAAGGGCGTGGGGTCCAATGGCAATCCCACCCATCGCCTGGATTCCGAGCGCAAGACCCCCCAAGGCCAGAGGGCCGGCCGCAAGTCCGCCAACCGCAGCGAGCCCGATCGCTACGCCTCCCAAACCGACGGCCCCGACCGAGACGCCACCTACCGCGATTGCGCCGACCGCCAGGCCCCCGACCGCGACGGCTCCGACCGCCACATCACCTACGGCCACCCAGGCGCGTGCTACGCCGAAGGTCCGGCCCGTCACCGGGTCCCTGCCGACTGCAACGGCAAAGAGCGGCCAGCCGCGGATATGGATCCTCGAGACCATATGGATGTTGCGGGGGAGGGCCGCTGCGACGGGCGCAATCGTTCCCAAGGGTCGAAACACGGCCCCGCAGATCTCGCAGGCCAAGGGGAGGAGCAACGTGGACTGGAACCCGATCCGCCGCCTGCACACTGGGCAGCACCCCGAGAAGTGAATGGAGAGGGCGCCGGCGGCGAGAAGCAAGAGTGCCGTGCACTCCGCGAGATAGACCCACGGCGGAATCCACCGCACAAGAGCGAACGAGAGGCCGTAGGCCATGACGGCACCCATCGCGAGGACGAACGCCGAGACGGTCCGGCGTTGCCAAAGCCGCAGTGACTCGAACTCTTGGGGAGTGAGCGGTCGTGGCGGCGCAGGATAGAGTCGCCGCCGGGAGATCGCGCTCAGGCGGCCGTAGACGAGCGCGAAGGCGAGGAACAAGCCACCGAAAACCGCCGCCCCCGCGCTCAGGAATCGAACGAAGAGGAGGACCTCCATATCCTGCTCCCTTCGCGCCCCGAGGTCGGCCGCGTCTGTGCGAACCTCTTGCCCGGGCGTCGCGTCTCTTCCTTCTATCGGCCGCTCGTCCTCTCTCCGCTAGGCCACGGGGCCCGCGGCCCCATCGATCGGGAGGGAGCCCCCTCCGGAACGGGCGCGTCGTGAACGCCCGTGGGGGAGCCCGAGTGGCTGCNNCTCGTGCGCTCGAGCTTTCCTTGGGCGAGCGAAGGGCGAGCTGTCCAGAGCTCGAATGCCTAGGAACGAGCCTGCGAAAGAAAGCTCGCGACTAGCTCCGCGACCTCCTCGGGGCGCTCTTCGTGAACGAACAACTTTGCGTCGCCCACTTCGCGGAACCCCGATACGTTGGGGAATTGAAGGGCCATCCTGCGGGCCCAAGCCACGGGAAAGGTCGGGTCGTTCGTCCCCCAAATGAAGAGGGTCGGCATCCTCAGCTGTTGATGCAGACGTTGGAACTCGTCCAGTCTCGAAAATTTCATTCGTCGAAGGAATTGCAAAGCATTCTGCATGCGAAATTCCGAGACGATCAAGGGCTCCACAAAGCGCCTCTGAAACTCCCCCTCCAGGTGGCTCAAGTCCTGAAAGCAGCCACCAAAGACCAAACGCGATCTGCGAAACATGGGGAACTTGAGGAGTCGTCGGATGATCGTCCCAAACCCGGGAACGTCCGAAAGGGCCTGATACATCGGGATCCAGGGGGGTCGATGGAACGGAATCTCGGTGTTGGTGAGGACGAGGTGGGATACCCGTGTCTCGTCGATCAGGGCGAGTTCGCGAGCGATCCACCCACCCGTGTCATTGCCGATGAGAGCGTAAGAACCAACGCCAAGCTGCTTCAGCATTCCGTGGAACACCCGGGCTTGCCCTTGCGAAGAATAGTCGTCCTGGGCGCTGCTGTGCGATTGCCCGAGTCCGACCAGGTCCGGTGTGTAGCAGGTAAAGCGATCTTGAAGGAGCAGGACGACCTTATGCCAGGTCTGTCCCGACAGGGGAAATCCGTGCAGGAAGACGGCCGGAGGCCCGCTCCCCGCCCTGCGCCAGTGAACCGACGCCTCTCCGACTCGGCTGTCTCCTTCCATCAAAGCGAGAGCGCCCGCATTCTCATGTCTGCTGAAATACCCCGACGCGGACGCGCAGGCAAGGAGGCGCCTCCCGTGGCGTCCACCACCTCATCGCCGAGGTTGGATCTAGTGCAGGGCGGCAAGAAGCTGTAGAGCGACGAACGAAAGCATCGCACCCAAACAAAACAGGTGATCCCTGTGGATGGCGCGCGCCAAGCGACTCTGCTCCAAAGTCGAGTCTACTCGTGATCCAAGGCGTACGGCATTCGGGAACGCGTGAAAAAGACCGAGGGTGACCGGCACGCCGAAAAGGAACAGGGAGACGACGGAGATCCATCGCCACTCGCCCGTGCGGAAGATGTGGAGGGCGAGGGTCAGCATCCCCACCAGCATCATGGCGCCCACGACGTGACCCATGGGCCGTGCGAGGGTGGTGACCCGTCGGTAGTAGGCGGCGATCGATTCGAGTACCTCTTCCGGCAATTCGCGCCGCTTCGGCCCCTTGCTCTGCACCTGCACATCGAACATCAGATCCATCCAAAGAACCGCCAGGAGAAATCCACCGCATACCAAGAGAATGGGAGACACGATCGGCCCCTCTCCTTCCGTCGTTTGTACACCGGGATTCGAGGGCTGAATTGCGCCGCTTTCGGCCGCCCGACCCCCGGAACGTTCTGGTCCGCGAGCCCCGGGTTGTCCGAGCACTCTGCGCCGGGACCGCTCACGCACCCGCTCTGGCGCAAAGATAGTCCGTGGCGCTTGAATATCTGAAGCACGCTCCGCCGGCTCCGATTCCGTTCTCCGCCAGCCCGTGTCATGCTACCCGCGGATCCAACGCGGAGGAGCCAGCCTGGATGAAGCCCGTCAGGCGAGAAACTGTGGACCTCTCGAATTTTCCCGATCTCGTTGTCATCTACCTTGGAATGCGCGTACGAAAGCCTTCCGGTATCAAGACCATCCTCGGCTTCGGCCCTCGCATCTCGCGTTCCGTAGAGGCTCGGCCGGACGGCCTCCTCCTGCATGAATCGCTTGTCTACTCCCTTTTCCCACCCCACGTTGGGATGAGGCAGGTGTGGCGTGACTTCGAGTCCCTGGAGCGCTGGACGCGCTCGAAGCCGCATGCGGATTGGTGGCGCCAGTACCTCCGCAACTCCGGCGGAACCAGCTTCTGGCATGAAACCTATCGTATGCGCGGCGGAATCGAAGCGGTCTATATCGATCTCCCGAAACCCGTTGGCCTTATGAACCTGGCGCCGATCCGACCTGCGCGCGGGCATCTGTTCTCCGCGCGCGGTCGCCTTCATCTATCGGGCGAGGGGGTGCCGAGGCCAGCGGTGGCGGAAGAGGACCTCTATCCAGAACGGGGATGAAAGCAGCCTCCGATCTTTTGCGCTGGCGCGCCGGTCGGGTAGCGTGAGTGGAGTTTCGGTGCGCGCCTCGGACCTGAAGCAAAGAACGCTCGTGAACGCAGATCAGGTGCCGAAATCGTACAAATGCGCATAGGACCGGTACCAATCCCGAGTCTGCGGATCGTTGGGCAGGTGCTCGGAGAGGAATTTGAGCTCTGCCATCGACTTGTCTGCGCGCGAGTCGTTTAGATACAGGTCCATGAGTCGCCAGCGGTACGAGAGCTCATTCGGTGCGCGCGCCGCGGCCTTTTCGAACAGCTCGATTGCACGTGTGATCCAGTTCATCTCAAAAAGATAGAGATCGCCCAGTGCCGCGTAGTTCGTCGCATCGTTCGGGGCCTCCCGGATCCTCTCCTCCCATTCCTTCACAGCTTCTGCCAGCGAATACGGGTATGCCGTCACTGGGGGTGTGTGCACGTGGTCGCCGTAGATCGCGCGTTGCATGTTGGAAACCCCGAGCGATCGAAGTTCGGGGAGGAACGGATTGTCGTCGTACTTCACAAAGAAATCGACACTGTCTTCATAACGATGGAAGTAGGTCCACGACTTCGGCTCGTCCACGTACCAGAGATCGTCGGTTCCACGGCGCAAGACGATGGGGAGATTCGACTTGCCCTGCTGCGGCACCGCGAGGCAAAGACCTTGCGCGAAGATTTGTCGGTAGGGCTCCGCCGAATGAAAGAATTCAAAGACGCGCTCTTGTTGCGCCTCATTTCGCGGCACGAGTGCACGGAAGATTCGGCTACCCTCTGTCAGGAGAGGAAGTCGTGGATCCCCGATCCCGGCAGCAAGCGATGCCAGGTATCGGCGCACCGATTCGTTGGCGTCGGGCGAGGGCGCGAAGTCATCGAGTCTTAGATTCGGAAGACGGCGGATCGCCCGCTGGTAGTCGTCGAGCGACTTGCGGTAGCCCGCGACGGTTGCACCCGCGCCGCCGGAGAGAAAACTGCCGTCGAGCCACGACGGCGGCGATAGGGCTGTCGCCTCGCTTTTCGAGCCCAGTCCACGCAGGTTGGTGGTGATGATGAGTTCGCTGATGAAGTCCTGTGGCACCTCCGAGAGCATGTAGGTCTTGGCCGCCTCCTCGAGGCGGTGGCAGAAGGCGTCGGGAATATCCCCTTCGAGGTTGTAGGACACCTCGATTTTTAGCTGATTCTCCTTGGCGCTGTAGAGGTAGAGGATGCCTCGCCCATTTCGGCGTTTCCCGATCTTCAGCTGTGAGAAGAGATCTGCCGCGGTCTCTTCGATGCTCTTCGACTCGGGCAAGGAAGGCAGGAGAACCAGTGCATTCTCGATGCCCGATTTGTTCTCCGCGAGCTTGAGGCTCATGCGGAAGGCGAGGTCGAAGTCATGCTGAGCTGTCTCATTGATCAGCACAAATTCGGGACGGCGAGGCGTGCACTCGTGTTGCCAGAGAAAGCAGCCGATTGCGAGGACCAACGCGGCGGCAAAGGCAGCGATGAGGCGATCGGTCGGATCGCGCCGCCTAGTAGACTCCGAAGACATCGGTCTTCCTGCCGTCCCCGCCCAAGGTCGTAAGAAAGGGCTCCGTGGAGCTCGGGTTGAGACCATAGATGGAGCGGTCTTGTCCGTTGTTTTTCAGCACCACAACCGGCGTCTCGCGCGGGCCGAAGAGGCGAAAGATTCCGGCCGCATGTTGGTGCATATCGTTCAATACGACGAAGGGATACTCGCTCTCGGTCGGAGCGTAGAGCCCGAGAACGAGTCGGTTTCTCCCCTCGTGATCATAGAAGAAGAGGCCCGGTCCTCCTTCCTGCGAAAACGCGAGCTCGGCGCGAGTCTTTCCGGTCTCGTCGATGAGGTGCAGCCTGCGAACGGAGAGGCTGTCCTCAAGCTGCGTGGTGGAGGGCCTTGATGCGGCCGAAGACGGCGGAGAAGCGGCTGCATGCCCCAGCACGTACGCGCCGAAGAGTCCGCCGATGAAGCCGGACACCGTGCTCAGGAGATAGGTTTTTGCCATACAGGGCTCTATCGGCGATCCTGCCCGCGAATGTAGTCTGCAGGGCTGGCGGGCAGGCGGGACCTGCGCGCCAGGGAGTCAGCGCCGCTCTCGCACGATGGCACTGTGGGAATCGATGCCTCAAGACCAGCGCGCATCCCATGGAGGCTCGTCCTCTCGAGGATCACCCCGAAGCAGCGGGAGTCCGCTCAGCGCTTACGAGCGGGTTTATCACATGGTGTCGCGCATCCCACGCGGCCGCGTAGCCACTTACGGCCAGATCGCGGAACTTGCGGGGATGCCCGGCAGAGCCCGCCAGGTCGGCTACGCCCTGGCGGCCTCGGCAGACGCCCGAATTCCCTGGCACCGCGTAATCAATGCCAAAGGCGAGATCAGTCCCCGGGCGGAGCCATGCTTCGAGGCGCTGCAACGTGAGCTGCTCGCCCGCGAGGGCGTCGTGCCCGATGCTCAAGGCCGCCTGTCCCTCGCACGTTTCCGATGGAAACCGCGGGAGCGCGCCTGCGGATCCCCCGCCCAACAGACTGCTCGCTCTTCTCGAGGAACTCGGTCGCTCGGCAGGCACTCTCGCGGGTAGACCGAAGGCGCTGGCTCTTCGCTCGTGTGCAGTTGCCTTGAAAGCAACAGGACGTCGTGGGGCGGCCTACCCGGCGACGATCGTAGTCCCTCCCGCGCCGCTGAGCGCGCGCTCGACTCCGCCGAGCGGCGCGATCACACAGGGGCGGCCAGTTGCCTCTGCAAACTCCACCGCAGCTTCCACCTTGGGTCCCATGGATCCGGGTGCGAACTCACCGCGCGCGAGCCGCNNCCGCTGCCGCGCCTCGCCGCAGGCAAGCCGAGAAAGTGCGCGTGGCCGCGGGCCAGCGAAGCCCTCGAAAGCGTTGTCGACATCGGTCACAAAGACCAGTCTCCGTGCATCGAGTCGGCGGGCGAGAAGAGACGCCACCCAGTCCTTGTCCACCACCGCAGCAGCGGGCGCGCGCCCTCTGGCCCCCTGAGCGAGCGGAATCCCACCACCGCCGCCTGCAACGACGTGATGGCGCGTCAGGAGTTCCGCGATCGCAGCTTCCTCGAGCACGGACACGGGACGTGGGGATGCAACCACGCGGCGGAACCCCACGCCGTTCGGGGTCCGAACGCTCGCGGAGTTTGCGGGTGCCGCGCCAAGGACGCCTCCGATCGGCTTCGTGGGTGTGGCGAACGCTGGATCGTCCTCCGCCACGACCACACGGGTCACAAGCGCGGCGCAGGGAACGCCGAGGCGGACCTCGAGCGCCTCCGTGAGGAGGTAACCGAGTTCTCCCTGGGTTTGCGCCACGTGCAGGTCGAGGCTCCCGGGGTCGCCGAAGCCGGATGCGAGGAGAAGTCGGCCGACTTGCGGCCCGTTGCCGTGCACGACGAGCAGCCGTGCGCCCGCACGGGCGAGAGCGCACAGCTCGCCCGCCGCCGAGGCAATGGCCACGCGCTCGTCCGCGAACGTCAGGGTGCCGCGCGGGGGGCTGATCGCGTTCCCACCGAGCCCAACGACCAGGAGATCCATGCTCACTCCGCGTTCTCTCCGGCGAGCGCGAGGCTTTTTGCATGCGCGAGAAAGGCGTCGACGATTCCACCGAGTGTGGGCTCGCCTGCGTCTGCGTACTCGTAGCGTGCGCGCACGACTGGCGTGCGGAGATGCATGATCGCGGTCAGGTTGATCGGGGTGGCCGCCACAACAACGTCGACGTTCGCTGCATCGATGGTGTCGCGCAGCGCGGCAATTTGCATCGGATCGTACCCGACTGCTGGCAACACCGGTCCGAGATGCGGGTACTGCGTGAAGATCGCGCGTAGCGCCGGTGCGGCATAGGGTCGAGGGTCTACGATCTGTGCGACTCCGGCCCGCGTCGCCGCAACGAATCCTGCTCCGTAGGACATTGACCCGTGCGTCAGAGTGGGGCCATCCTCGACGACGAGCACCCGTCGTCCGCGCACTGCCTCGGGGTTGTCGAGGTGGACCGGGGACGCCGCCCGCACGAGAGTGGCACGGGGATTCACCGCACGAGCCTCATCGACCGCGCGCTCTACGTCGGCGACCGAGGCTGCATCTGTCTTGGCAATCACCACAACGTCCGCCATCCGCAGAACGGCCTCCCCGGGGTGGTAGTGCGTGGCATGGGTTGGCCGGAGCGCATCTGTGAGAACGACATGAAGGTCGGGTCGCAGGAACGGAAAATCGTTGTTCCCGCCATCCCACACAAGTACGTCGGCCTCAGTTTGAGCGACCGCCAGGATTGCGGCGTAGTCCACGCCCGCGAACACCACGTTTCCGGCCGCCAGGTGCGGCTCGTATTCCTCGCGCTCCTCGAGCGTGCACGCGGCGGTGTCGAGGTCAGCAAGGGTGGCGAAGCGCTGCACGCGTTCGAGCCCAAGATCGCCGTAGGGCATGGGGTGACGCAGAACAGCGATGCGCAGACCCTGCTCGCGGAGCCGACGCCCGAGCCAGCGCGCGGTCTGCGATTTGCCACAGCCCGTGCGGACCGCCGAGATCGCGATCACCGGTCGCTGTGCGCGAAGCATCGTCCGGTGGGGCCCGAGCAGTACGAAGTCCGCGCCCGCGGCAAGGGCACGGGACGCGCGGTGCATCACTTCTTCGTGAGACAGATCGCTGTAGGCAAAGACCACCTGCGATACCTGCTCGCGGCGGCAGATGGCCTCGAGGTCTGCTTCGTCCTCGATCGGGATGCCGTCGGGATAGAGGGGGCCGGCGAGGGACGGCGGGTAGCGCCGCCCTGCGATGCCCGGGATCTGGGCGGCAGTGAAAGCGACGACGCGGACCTCCGGGTCGGTGCGGTAGACGACGTTAAAGTCGTGAAAATCGCGTCCTGCGGCCCCGAGGATGAGGACACGGCGCGGCATCAGGCGCATCCGCTCCCTCCCCGAAACCCCGCTCCCCATACCTTCGTCACGGGGCAAGGATGCACGGGCCACGGGGGCCGCGCATCCCTCGCGATCCCATGAAAAATGCTTTCTCGGTCGGGGACCAGATTTGGGGCCATGCGGATGCCGCAGCCCGGCGCCGCGGTGTCGAGCTGGGTCGCGGGCACGGGGTTCGGGTCGGGAGCGGCCCGGCCCGCCCATCCATCTTCAATATGCGGAGCCGAAGCCGGGCGGCTACGCCCTATCCCGGCGTGTGAGGCACGGCCACCATGTCCGAAAATGGCCAGACAATCCAGAGTCGAAGGTCCATTCTGCCGCCATGACGCTCCCGGCGGACCCCATCTGCTACCGAGCACTTTCGACACGCGACGTCCGTTTCGACGGTCGTCTGTTCGTGGGTGTTACCAGCACGGGCGTCTACTGCCGGCCAATTTGTCCTGCACGCACGCCGAAGCCTCAGAATTGCCGCTTCTATCCCAGTGCGGCCGCAGCGCAGGAAGCGGGGTTTCGTCCCTGCCTGCGTTGCCGTCCGGAAGTCTCACCCGATGCCGCGGCGTGGCGGGGAACATCGAGCACCGTTTCACGCGCGCTTGCGCTGATCGCAGAGGGTGCACTCGATGGCGGCGAATCAGGCGTGAAGGCTCTTGCGGAACGTCTTGGCATGGGAGAACGGCAGCTACGGCGCCTGTTTGACCATCACCTGGGGGTGCCGCCGATCTCCGTGGCGCAGACCCGCCGGGTCTTGTTTGCGAAGCAGCTGATTCAGGAGACCTCGCTCTCGATGACGAAGATCGCGGAAGCTTCCGGCTTCGGGAGCGTGCGGCGCTTTAACGATGCCTTCAAGAATCTCTATCGCCGGAGCCCCCGGGAGCTGCGCACCCGAAGGCGGGTGGCCCCCTCCGCAGTCACGCTGCACCTCGGCTACCGCCCACCCTACGACTGGGACGGGATCCTTTCGTTTCTCGCGGCCCGCGCGATCGAGGGCATGGAGTCGCTCACGAACAATCGCTATGCCCGTGTAATCGCATTCGACGAGGCGATTGGCAGCGTCGAAGTTGCACCCGGGAGAAACTGCCTCATCGCAACCATCCGGATCTCAGAGGTCCGAGCGCTCCTTTCAATCGTCGCGCGGCTCAGGGCACTCTTCGATCTGGACGCGGACGTCGAAGCGATCGGTGCCGATCTGAAAAGCGACAAGGGTCTTGCGCCTCTCATCGCCCGTCGCCCCGGATTGCGCGCTCCCGGCGCGTGGGACGTATTCGAGCAGGCCGTCCGCTCCTTCCTGGACCAGGAGATCGGGGTTTGCGCGGCGCGTACGCTCGCCCGCAAGCTCGTCGCGCTCGCAGGCACACGTGCGACAGCCGACGTCACCGGCCGTGAGGATCTCACCCACGCATTCCCAACGCCCGCCCAATTCTTGGCCGCCGATCCCTCTTCCCTCGCCCTTTCACGCGCTCGCGTGCAAACCTTGCGGGCGCTCGCACGCGTTGCGGATGTGCACAAGAGGCATCTGCGCGCGGATCACGAGCTGCTCGAGCGGCTGAGCGCGCTCCCGGGGTTCGGCATCCGGGCGGCGCAAGCTTGGGCGCAGCGCGCACTACGGGACAGCGACGTGTTTCCCATCGCCGACGCGGCTCTGCTGCGGAGCCTCGTCGTTGTGAAGGGGAGGCCTCTTTCGCCGAAGGTGTTGCTCGAACGCGCGGAGGCCTGGCGGCCCTGGCGCGCCTATGCGGCTCAACATCTGCGGACTGCGGACGCGGAGACGAGGAGTACCCATGAGTGATTGCAAGGAATTTCTCAGTGACGAGATGAAGACGCCCATCGGCACCGCGATCCTGGTCGCAGACGAGAACGGAGCGCTGCGCATGTTGTTCTGGGAAGAGCATGCGGAAGCCTGGCGCAAGGCGTTTCGTCGTCGTCATGGTGCTGTCGCAGTAGTTCCGCGGCGCGATCGGTTCGGGCACACCGCGGCGCTAAAGCGCTATTTTGAGGGCGAGATCGCCGTCCTCGATACGATCCCCGTTGCCTTTGCGGGCACGCCGTTTCAGAAGAAAGTGTGGAGTGCGCTCCGCAGCATTGAAGCCGGGACAACGGTCAGCTACGGCACGCTGGCCAGACGGATTCACGAACCTACCGCGGCTCGGGCTGTCGGCCTCGCGAACGGGAGCAACCCGATCGGCGTTGTCGTGCCCTGCCATCGTGTCATCGGAAGCGACGGTTCGTTGACCGGCTACGGCGGCGGTCTGCCAAACAAGCGCTGGCTGCTCGATTTCGAACACAGCCAGTTGCAATTGGCGTTCGCCGGTCATCGGTAGCGGCTACACT
>DOUU01000265.1:10432-10881 GCA_003520425.1 Deltaproteobacteria bacterium | reverse complement strand
TGGAGCGTGAGCGCACACGAGGAGAGGACCGGCCTCCTCTTTGCGGGCCTGTGCGCGCTCAACGGAGCCTTCGTGCCCGGGCTCGCCAAACTCACCACGAATCGGAGCGATCCGCTCTTCGTGGCGGCCGCGACCGCGACATTCGGGGGTCTGTTCGCCGCCGCCGTGCTGGTCGCGCGCGGTGAGCTCGGCTGGCTGGTGCGGCCGGGAGTGAGGGGGCGCCTTGCGCTGATCGGAGCGCTCGGCACCGCGGCCGCGTTCCTCCTGTTCTTTGCGGGGACCCGCCGCGCAGGCGCGATTGAAGCAGCGCTGTGTCTCCAGTGCGAACCCGCTTATTCGCTCGTGCTCTCGTGGCTGGTCCTCGGACACCGGCCGACTCCCCGGCGCGTTCTCGCTACGGGAATATTGCTCGCTGGGATCGCACTCGCGGTAGGCGTCCAGGGCTTTCG
>DOUU01000265.1:363-10423 GCA_003520425.1 Deltaproteobacteria bacterium | reverse complement strand
CCCCCTCTCGTGCTGACGGGTGCACGCTACGTCTGGGGCGGAGCGCTGCTCGCGCTGTGCTGGTTTTCCCAGCCGGGGGTCGAGCGTCTCCCTCCGGCCGCGGAGCTCGGGCGCACCTTGCCGACGCTCGCGCTCCAGGGCGTGGTCCTCTCGTATCTCGGCACCGTGTTCTGGTATCAATCGATCGCGCGTCTCGATCTTGGACGCGCGACCGCAATCGTGGTGCCCTCGATCCCGGTGCTTTCCCTGGGAGCGAGCTGGCTCCTCGTCGGCGAAGTGGCGTCGGGGCGGCAGTGGGTCGGGCTCGCTGTCACACTCGCCGGCGTCCTCTTCTTCGTGATGGCGCCGCAGGCGAAGCCGGTGGCCAGCGCTATTTCCCGACGATCGAGACGAAGCTCACACAGCGACCCGGCGCCCCGCCGAGGTTGTGGGTGAGACCGAGCCTCGGACTGTCGATTTGCCGCGGCCCCGCCTCCCCGCGCAGCTGGAGCCACATCTCGTACATCATGCGCNNTGCAGCCACATCTCGTACATCATGCGCAAGCCCGAGGCTCCAATCGGGTGGCCGAAGCTCTTGAGGCCGCCGTCGGGGTTCACGGGCTGCGGGCCTTTGAGATCGAAGCGTCCGTCCACCACGTCCTTCCAGGCCTGGCCGCGGGGCGAAAAGCCGAGATCCTCCATCAACACGAGCTCGGTCGGCGTAAAGCAGTCGTGCACCTCCGCCATACTGATCTCGCTTCGCGGATCGGTGACGCCTGCCTGCTTGTAGGCGTCCTCGGCGCTGGCCACGACCTCGGCAAAGCTCGTGAAGTCGTACTCCTGACGCATCGGCCCCTCGGCCGGTCCCGCGATGAAGGAGAGCGCCTTCACGAAAATCGGGTTGTCCGTGTAGCGCTGGGCATCTTCGGCTCTGCACACGATCGCGGCCGCGGAGCCGTCCGAGACGCCCGAGCAGTCCATGATTCCAAGACACCCCGCCACCTTCGGCGAGGCCTTGATCGCGTCGAGGGGGACCTCCTTGCGGAACTGGGCCTTCGGATTGCGTGCGCCGTTGTAGTGGTTCTTGTAGGCAATACGGGCCAGCACATCCTTCAGCGTTGCCTCGTCGAGGCCGTATTTCTTGGCGTATGCGGGCGCCAGCAGCGAGAACGTCGCCGGTGCCGTGATCGTCGAGTCCGTGCCGTCGCTCGCAGGCGCGGAGACGACGAGCCCCGAGTAGCCGGAGTCTTTCAGTTTCTCGACGCCGATCGCCATCGCAAGGTCATAGGCGCCGCTCGCAACGGCGTAGCAGGCATTTCGCAGCGCCTCGCTCCCCGTGGCACAGAAGTTCTCGACGTGGGTCACCGGCTTGTACTGGATCCGGAGCGGCTCCGAGAGCGTGAGGCCCGAAAGGCCACTCCCCATGGTGCCAAGCCAGTAGGCGTCCACGGCCGCGGGCTCGACCTGCGCAGAGCGGTAGCACTCGGTCGCCGCGTCGATCAGCAGGTCGGCGGCGCTCTTGTCCCAGTGCTCACCAAACGGAGTGCAGCCCATGCCGACGATTGCGACGCGGTCCCGGATTCCTTTGCTGGCCATGGGGGGTTCTCCTTTTTCTCGCTTGGGCCATGCCGGCCGCGGCGCGCCCTCAGCGCTGCGGCCTCGCCTTCCAGAAATAGTTGTGGACGCCGTTCACGGTGAAAAGACGCCGAAAAGTCATCTCGAGCTCGTTGCCGATTGCGACTTGAACGGGATCCATGTCGGTGAGTTCGCACTGCATGCGCCCGCCCTGCTCGAAGTCGACGACCGCCGCCACGACCGGGGGCTGGAGCGAATAGGCGAGGCGGTCGAGGGTGTACGTGGCAATGCGGCATCGGGCATCGGCCATGGGCTCGGGCCTCATCTGGTCGACCGCACCGCAGGCCACGCACACCCGCTGCGGGGGGAGGTTCACCGCGTGACACGCCGTGCAACGCGAGCCGATGAAGCCGTACTTCCAGTGCTCCGAGCGATGCATCGGGGGTGCCGCCGGGCGGTCGGGATCGGGGCGCCGGGGGGGCTCGAAGGGTAGGATGCCGCGCCACTTGAGATAGGTCTGGTATCCGAGGTCGTTGCGCTTGGCAGCGAGCCAGCGCGCCACGGTCCGGGTGGGCCGCGAAGAGGTGATCCGGGAGGTGACCTCGAGGACGAGGGCATCCGCCCCGTCCGCTCCGACGACGACGGCCAGGCGGTCGCCCGGTTTCGCGCGGTCGAGCGCGTGTGCGAGCGCGAGCCCGGCCGCGGCGGCCCCCGAGCGGCCGACGGACAGGGCGAGCGTATCGGCGACCTGCTCGGCTTTGACGCCAAGCGCCTTCGGCAAGCTCGCCGCCGCGCGCTCGTTGGTCGAGTCGACGATCAGCGCCGAGAGATCTGCGGGTTGGATGCCGGCCTCTTGCAACGCACGCACCGCCGCCTCGCGCAGCAAGGGCGCGAGGACTTCGGCGCCAAAACGCTCCTCCCATGCGCGGGGGAAGCGCTCCTCCGGGATGCGCCAGGTGTCGAGCAGCTCGTCGGTGAGCGATGCGCGGCCGATCACCCGCGCAAGGGCCTCCCCGTCATCGCCCACCACGAAGGCGCAAGCTGCGTCCCCGCCGAGCCGCTCTCGGGCACCCTCGGGTGCGCCGATCACGACGTCGCTGGCACACACGAGGCTGCGTCGGCCGGCGGCGGCGATGTCGGCGGCGAGCAGCAGGCCTGCGAGCCCTGCGCGGGTCGACGCGCCCAAATCCGCCGCTGCGACGGTGCGCGGGAGATTCAACGCGGCGTGGAGGGTCGAAGCATTCAATTTCTCGGCATAGGGTGGGCTCGTCGTCGCGAACAAGACGCCGTGGATCTCCGGCGCGCCGCGCAGCGCCTCGCGGCCCGCTTCCACCGCCATGGAGACGGCGTCCTCGTCGTAGCTCGCGACCGCCCGCTCACCCTTCCCCGCGCCGAGAGCCGTCCGGGAAAGACGGAAGAAGGGGACATAGGCTCCGTAGCGGACGATTCCGGCCAAGCGCGCGCCTCCGGTGGCTGGAGCGCGCATTCTACCCCGCTCCCGGGCCTGCGCGCGCGGCGAGGGCGTCGAGCCTCGCCGACAGGGCCTCGACCTGGTAGCGCAAGGGCGCGCGCTCGAGGATCTGGCGGCCGATCGTGGTGAGGGCGTGGCTCACGGCCGGGTGATCGCGCCCCAACGCCTCGCCGATCTGCTGGAGCGAGGCGGTCGTGTAACGGCGCGCGAGGTACATGGCGAGCTGCCGCGAGGCCACAAGGTCGCGTCGCCGGGAGCGCGAAGCCAGGGCCTGCGGCGTGGTCTTGAAATAGCTGGCCACGACCTGGATCACGGCCTCCGGCTCCGTGGGGCGGACCTGCGCCAGAGCGCTCGGCACGAGCTTGCGAAGCGCTGTTTCAGTCAGCTCGAGATCGATGGGCCGCTTGAGCAGCGCTGCGCTCGCCACCAGCTGGATCAGCACACCCTCGAGGTCCCGCACGTTTCCGCGGGCGCCGTCCACCAGGCGGTCAAGACACGGCTCGGGGATGTGCACGCCGCCCGCGGCGGCTTTCGCGCGCAAGATCTGGCGTCTCACCTTTGCGTCGGGGGCCTCGATCTCCGCGACGAGCCCGCCCGTCATCTGGGAGCGCAGCCGATCGTCGAACTCGCCGATGTCCCGCGGGAGGCGGTCCGCGGTGAGCAGAACCCGTGCCCCCGCGGAGAGCAGGTGATCGATGGTGTGGAATAGCTCTAGCTGTGTCGATCTTTTTCCACCGAGAAACTGGACATCCTCGATCACCAGGAGGTCGCACTCCTGGCGGAAGTGTCGCTTGAAGCCCGTCATCCGCTGCGTGCGGATCGACGAGAGGAACTCGCTCGTGAACGACTCGGAGGAAGCGTAGACCACGCGCTCTGTGCCCTCGCGCCGCGCTTCAGCGGCGACGGCATGCGCGAGATGCGTCTTGCCGAGACCCGATCCGGAGCACAGGAAGAGGGGGCTCACGCCAAGTTGGCGGCCGTGGGCCAGGGCCAGCGCCCCCTCCCGTGCCAGGGCGTTGCACGAGCCCACGACGAACGTCTCGAAGGTGTGGGAGAGAGAACGCTGTACGGGCGCGGGAGCGCAACGAGAAACGCGCCGCTCCACGCCCGCGCGGCTCGCCGCAGGGGCGGGAGGATCTCCCGCATCGCCCGCTTCGCCGGTCGCAAGAGAGCCTTCCGCGATACGCAGGTGAACATCGATCGCCCGTCCGGCCTCTGCGCACGCACAGGCGAGGATCGACTTCAAAAACCGCTCGCGCAGCCGCTCGCGGTGGCCGTGATAATGCGGAGAGGCCTCGGAGAGACCGTCCTTCTNNTACAAGAGCTGCAGGCCACTCTCATCGACCCGCGCGACGATGGGCCGCACCCACGCCGCGAGGGCGAAGGGCGGAATTTCGGTTCCGAGCCGGCGCAAAACGCCGTCCCAGATCTGGGGGGTTGTCATTCAGATTCTCGGGGATTTCCGGGAGTTCTCGCCGTCTTTTTCGACGAGGCCCCCCGAAAACGCCGGGAGTAGACCATACCTCGGAGAGCGTGCGCAAGAGCGATTCGGGCGGTTCGCCCACGGCCGCAAAGCCGCGCGGGACCCCTTCGAGCCCGTGCGATTACCGACGGAGAACCGCTGTTTGCAAGCGAGAACGCACTTCGATTCCAAGGGGTTTGCGGCAAGCCGCGAAGATCGTTCGCACGTTACAGATGCGTGTCGGGGGGATGAAGGCAGAGCGATGCGCGCACATCGCGATCTTCGAATTTCTCAGTTTTATTAACCTATGCTCGATATTTTGAGCGCGGGATCGTCAATGTCGTGTGGGCGCGCCATCCGGGCTCCGGAAGGCCAGTTCCGCGCTGCGGAACTCGAGCACGCTTGTGAGCCGCTCGAGTCGCTCGCGCGGGCCGTGGCACTCGAGAAGTCCTTGCTTTTCCGCGCAAGGCAGATCGAGAAGCTGGCAGAGCGTGTTCACCAGCGTCACGGGATCCACGTCGTTGAACATCTCCGGGCTGAGCTCCGAGCTTCCCGGCGCCGCGGTGAGTCGCACAAGCTTCGTGAAGAGCTCGACCACGCCGGCGCGGAGCGCCATGACCCGCGGCCTCTCGGCGGCCTCGAACGGATCTTCCAGCAGCTCGACTTCCGCAACGCGGTAGAGCCGACCCTCGGCTTCGGGCAGCTCACGCTGCATGCGGAAGCGATCGGTTCCCAGCAGAACGATGTTGTAGCGCCCATCCTTTAGCTGCTCCGACTCCGTGATCACCCCGGCACATCCGACAGGGAACAGCGGCGGATTGCCGTCCATCTCGTTTGCGTGGTCGGGATGGACCGCGATCATGCCGATCCAGCGGTCGGCCGAGAGTGCGGCCGCAATCATCTGACGGTAGCGGGGCTCGAAGATGTGCAGCGGCGCGCGCACACCCGGAAAGAGAACCACGTTTGAGAGCGGAAAGAGAGGAATCTTGCGATGGAACGCGTCGGGCACGCGCTCCAAGATACCACGCGTCCCCCGGCGATCTTGACGAGCGGGTCGCAGGCCGAGAGACTGCGCAGGGGATGGATCGAGAGACCGTGCGCGCTCTGGTGGAGCGACTAAACCGCGACGCCGCCCAGATTGCCGCGCGCTTTGGCCTTTCGTACCACTCGATCGAAGCGGAGAGGCCCCGGGTCAGGCGGCGCTACGGCGTGTGTTACGCAGATGGACGAATCCGGATCCGACTCCGCCACAATGCCACCGGCGAGCCGCTCAAGTACTCAAGCCTCGTGAACACCCTGTGCCACGAGCTCGCCCATCTCAAGCACTTCAACCACGGCGAGCGATTCAAGGCCTTCTATCTGCGCCTGCTCGAATACGCGCGTCGGGAAGGCCTCTACCAGCCGAGCCGGCGTGTGCCCGGGAGCTCGGCTCCCACCCGGTCGGCCGGCACACCTCCCCGCCTCGACCGGACTTCTCGCCCGGAGCAGCTCACGCTCTTCGGCTGATCGCGGCGGCTAGGAGTTCGCCTGCTGCTGGTCGTACTCTTCGAGAGTGTTCGGGCCTTCCACGACCTTCACACGGATCTCGTCGCAGGCGATGGCCTTGTCGAGCACTTCCTGGAGGAGCCCCTCCACGGTCAGCTCGTCGTATTCCGCAAGTCCATCCTCGAGGCTGGTTTCGGAGACCGTGAGTTCGAGAATGGCCTTGATCTTGATCGCCATGCTTGGCATTTTCTCCCGGGTCATCCCAAGCCATTGAATTGAAAGGGAAATCTCGATCCGCCAAAGAGGATAACGCACGACTTCCCCTAAGGCTATGAAATCAGCCGCTTTTTTTTGGTTCCACCGCCCGAAGGTGGAGCACGACGAGGGCGAAGCCGGCGAAGCCGACCCCAGCGAAGATCCCGACGGAAAGGCCGTGGAGCAGCCCGAAGCGAGCTCGGGCCGACGCCTGATCGAGCAGGGGTCGAAGCGACTCGATTTCCGGGGCGAGGAGGAGCCTCGAGACGAGCGAGCCGAGGCTCATCAAGGCGGGGAGGGCGATCCTCCAGACGCCCTGGCCGAGGCCCACGGCAACCCCCGCAAGAACGAGGCCCGTTGCCACACCAGCCCAATCCAGTGGGGCTAGGACGCGGCCCACGAGGTTTCCGGCCACCGCCGGGGTCGGTGCCACGGAAAAAGCTGCCGGGGCCACCACTCCTCCAAAGAGCAGGAGCGAGCCAAGCCAGGCTCCAAGGAGCACGAGGGCGAGCCGAGCGGCGAGAGGGCGCCGGGAGCGAGACACGGAGCGATTCTGGAAGAGCGCCCCCGGGGTGTAAAGGCGAGCGGTTCTGGTGCCGCACCTTAGAGAAGTCGGCATCAAAGCCCGCCGGGCAAGACAGTCGAGGAGGAGCGGGGTTGGGAATACGCCGCTGGCTGGTCGATCGCCTCGTCGAGGCGCTCAGCCAGCCGCTCGCTTACTATGAGCGCCGGGGATGGAACGATCCCGCAGCGCTCCTGCGCCACGTGCGCAAGGGCGACGTGATCCTGGTCGAAGGCGACCAGCGCATCTCGGCGGCCATCAAGTATCTCAGCCAAAGCTCCTGGTCCCATGCCGCCCTCTACATCGGGGACGAGCTCCTGCGCCGGGGGGGAGAGGAGCGCGAGCGCGCGCTCCAGCGCTTCGGGAGCGATGCCTCGCACCTCATCGTCGAGGCGCAGATGGAGGGGGTGATCGTCTCTCCCCTTTGCAAATACATCGATTTCAACATCCGCGTGTGTCGACCCCACCGCCTGCGTCCGGACGATCTCAAGGTCATCCTGGACGAGGCCATCGCGGCCGTGGGCTGGCGCTACGACTTGCGCAACCTGGTCGATCTCGCGCGCTATCTGCTGCCGTTCTCGCTCATCCCCCGGCGCTTCCGGCGTACGGCGCTTCATTTCGGGAGTGCGACTCCGACCGAGGTGATCTGCTCGAGCTTGCTGGGCCAGCTGTTCGCGAAGGTGCGCTTCCCCATCGTCCCGCCCGTCAGCCAGAGCGGATTCGATGCACCGAGACCGTCGGGCTGGAGGGTTTTGCGCCGCCTGTTCGGGCACGAGAGCCCCGAGTACACGGGTTTGTTCCGCATGCGCCATCCCACGCTGCTGACGCCCCGGGATTTCGACCTGTCTCCCTACTTCGACATCGTGAAGTTCAACGCGATCGCAGAGGACCGCTTCGACTATCAGCGCATCCAGTGGGTGGACGAGCTCGGCGAGACGCTCGAGGACGACGAGGGCGGCGACGCCTAGATCGCGGGCGACTCGAGGGCCTCGCAAGACGGGGGCGGCCGGCGGATCCAGCGCGCAGCGGCCTCGAGAACGGCGACGCCCGCCTCGTCTCGTTCGACGGCCCGAAGGCGCGCCGCGCCGATCGTGCGCCGCAAGAGCTCGATCGCGGCATAGCGGGCGACGTCTTCGAAGCGCAGGCTCGCCGCATCCGCCGCTTCGAGATACGCGGACCACGCGGCGCGCACGAGTCCCGGGCTGGACCTTCGCGACGCAAGCGCGGCTACGCACAGGTGGGCGATCAAGGTGCCGAGGTCGAAGGCGGGGTCGCCCACGTGGGCGATTTCCGCATCCAGAAGCTTCGGGCCCGAGTTTGCAAGCAAGACGTTTCCCGCCTGGACGTCGGCATGGATGAGCGCGCCTTGCGGGGTGAGGTAGCGGGCGTACGCCGCATCCGCGCGGGCGACCAGATCGGCGTCCTTCCACACCTGCTCGGCGCGCGCCCGCAGGCGCGGCGAGAGCGGGAAGCTGTTTTCGCGGAAGGGAAGGACGAAGATGTGATCGCCGTGCAGGCGGCGCATCGCGTTGTTGTGGAATTGCTCGGCGAGAGCGGGCGCTTCCCTTGTGGCGGCGTGAACCCGTCCGAGGAAGCGTCCGAGCGCTTGGGCGGCGCCGCGTCCGTCGTATCCCCGGCCGAGGGCCTCGTCCAGGCGCTCGGCGTCGCCCAAATCCTCGAGGATGAGAACGCGTTCGCATTCATCGAAGTCGAGCACGTGGGGCAAAAGGCCATCGAGATCGCTTGGACGAGCCACCTCGTAGTAGCGCGACTCGAAGACGATGCGCTCGGTCGTGACCTGGTACTCGGGGAAGCGCTCGAGGGCGGGCCGCGCCTGCTTCACCACGAGCGAGCGGCCGTGAGGCGAAATCCGCATGCGCCGGACCCAGTTGATGTTCCCCTCGCCCGCGGCCTCGACCGTGGCCTCCTCCCCGGGGTGCAGGAGGCCTCGCTCCCGCAGGTACTGGGCGGCGTTGGCCTCCCCAAGGCGAAGCTGCTCCCTCACGGGCGCGCACCCGGTCGGCAAGAGGCCCTCAAGTTCCCGCCCTCGCATGCCGAAAACCAACGCACAGATCCGAGCCGATCCAGGGGGGGTGAGGTTCGGACGGGACGCCCCGGCGGCCTCGCGGTCCCGGGGCGCTCTCTTATTCTCGAGCCCGCCCTTGGTGCTCCGGTCCCTGCAAGCGCCTGGCCTTCTCGTCGTCCACGTAGTCGCTGTGGCAGGCGGCCTTCGCGCCGGTCCTTGCCTTCATCCTCTGCCGGGTCTTGCTGGCAAGGCGATGAATCTCCTCGGGGGCGAGGACGCCGCGCTTTTCCAGGATCTCGCGCTGCACGTCGGTGAGCGCCGCCGTCACCTTCGGCTGGTCCCAGGCATAGGGCTCCGCCTTTCCGCTCTCGAACTGTGCAATCTCCTTGCTGATGCGCACCGAGCACCAGTCGTGACCGCACATCGCGCAGAAGTCTGTGTCGACGTCGAGATCCTCATCGTGGTAGGCGCGGGCGAGGTCAGGGTCGAATGAAAGCTCGAAGTGCTTCTCCCAGTTGAGGGCGGCCCGAGCCTTGGTGAGTTCGTCATCGCGATCTCGCGCGCCCGGGATGCCGAGCGCCACGTCGGCGGCGTGGGCGGCGATCTTGTAGGNNGTCGCGGTCGCGGGCGCCGGGACGTCCGCGGGCAATGTCGGCGGCGTGAGCGGCGATTTTGTAGGCGATCACGCCCTGGCGCACGTCCTCGACCTCGGGCAGCCCCAGGTGCTCCTTGGGTGTCACGTAACAGAGCATGCTGGCGCCATGCCAGCCGGCCAGAGCCGCCCCGATGGCCGAGGTGATATGATCGTAGCCGGGAGCCACGTCGGTCACGAGCGGCCCGAGGACATAGAACGGCGCGCCGTGACAGAGCCGGCGCTCGAGCTTCATGTTGTACTCGATCTGATCGAAGGGCACGTGCCCCGGTCCCTCCACCATGACCTGGACCCCGTGGCGCCAGGCCCGCTCCGTGAGCTCGCCCAAGGTCGCGAGCTCCCGCAGCTGGGCCTCATCGGTCGCGTCGGCGAGCCCGCCCGGGCGCAGACCGTCGCCGATCGAGAACGTGACGTCGTAGCGGCGCATGAGCTCGCAGATCTCGTCCCACAGCTCGTACATCAGGTTCTGGCGCTGATGGACGAGCATCCACTTGGCGAGCAGCGAGCCTCCGCGCGAGACGATGCCGATCAGGCGCCGCTGGATGAATGGCAGATGCTCGCGCAGCACTCCGGCATGGATGGTGAAATAGTCG
>DOUU01000265.1:0-236 GCA_003520425.1 Deltaproteobacteria bacterium | reverse complement strand
ACCTCCTCGTCGGAGGAGCTGGCGAGCGGAGAGGCTCCCATGTTGGCATTCACCTTGGTTCGACTCGCGCGGCCGATGCACATGGGGTCGAGTCGGTAGCCGAGGTGGATCTTGTTCGCGGGGATCACCATGCGACCCGCCGCGACCTCGTCCCGGACCATCTCCGGTGTGAGGTGAGGTTCTCGCTCGGCGACGCGCCGCATCTGCGGAGTGATCTCGCCGAGGCGCGCGAACTC
>DOUU01000210.1 GCA_003520425.1 Deltaproteobacteria bacterium | reverse complement strand
ACTGGATGTGGTTCATCTTCCCGCAGCTTCAGGGACTGGGGGCAAGCCCGATGGCCCGCCGCTACGCCCTCTCGGGCCTGGCGGAAGCACGGGCATACCTCGCGCATCCCACGCTCGGCGCACGGCTGCGCGAGTGCACGCGCACGCTGCTCGCCGTCGAGGGCCGCACGGCGCACGAAATCCTCGGCAGCCCCGACGACCTGAAGCTGCGCTCGTGCCTGACAGTGTTCAGGCAGGCCGCGGGCACCTCGCCGGCCCGGGAAGACCAGGTTTTCGGCGAGGCGCTCACCCGGTACTACCGCGGCGAGGCGGATCCGCTGACCCTGCAGCTCCTTACTTCTTCGGCTTCCTGAACTTCAGGATGAACTGGTCCGTGTGCCCCTGTATCGGGCCCTCGTAGACCTTGGCGGTATGCGGGTCGCTCTTGTTCCTGAGGATATCGCTCTCCCCGACCAGCTCGAAGCCCGCCGCCTTCACCTCCTGCTTCACCGTCTCCTCGTCGATCCGGTGCAGGGTATTGGTATCGCGTGCTCCCGAACCGGCCGCGGCGGCGTGATCCAGGATGAAGTAGACACCCCCGGGCTTCAGCGCAGCGAAGATCGCCTTGTTGAGCGTTGCGATGTCGGGGTCGCTGAGATTGTGAAAGTCGTGATAGTTCTGCGTGGTCCAGACGAGGTCGAAGCTGTTCGTCGGCTTGACGTCGACCAGCCGCTGCAGCGTGACCTTCACATTGCCGTAATGCGGGTCGGCCGCGATCGCCACGACCGGGGGCGGCGGCGCGTCGGGCTTAGGTGCCGCGATGGTGTAGACCGACACCTGGCCCTTCGCGCCTGCGACGGCGCTCAGGAGGCGTGTGAAATAGCCTTTGCCGGGGGCGAGCTCGAGCACCCAATCGCCGGGCTTGACGCCGGCAAAAGCCAGCGTCTCGGCGGGTTTGCGGTTGGCGTCGCGCTCAGTATCGGCTGGGGGGCGCGCTTTGTCCGCGACCGCGTCGCTGATGTATTTGGGAATCGAGCCGTGGCGGGCGGCATAGGCGCCCTCGGTTGCCGCACCCAGGGTCAGCAGGGCCGCGGCGGCCAGAATCGCAGCACGTTCCATGGATCGCCTCCTGGAGATAAGGAGCCATTGCTCCGCAAGGCGCGTCACTCTAGCAGGACCCGGGCGCGCCGCCACCGTCGTTCTGGCGCACCGCAGCGGCGGCACGTCGCGTGCCTCGCATGAGCGAGGCCCCTCAGGCAGCCAGCCGCCGCTCGAGGCGCTGCCGCACCGCGGGCCACTCGGCCGCAATGATCGAGAAGCGCGCGGAATCCCGCGGGATGAGATCGCTCGCCAGGCGGTGAGCGCGCAGCGTCCCTTCGAAGACCGCGCCGAGCCGCGCGAGCGCGTTGCGCGAGCGCTCGTTGCGCATGTCGGTATGGAAGCACACCCGGTGCACGCGCCAGCTCTCGAACGCGTAGCCGAGCATCAGCAGCTTGGCCTCGGTGTTGGCCGCCGTGCGGATCGCGGAGGCGGCGAGCCAGGTGTAGCCGATCTCGCAGCCGTCGGGACCTGCGCGGCTCGCATTCGGGTGACCGGCCGGCCATTCCCAGCGCTCGATGAGAAAGAAGCGCGTCGAGCCGATGACTTTGTCGTCGGCGAGGCGCACGGTCGCAAAGGGCAGCGCCGTGCCCTGTTCGCGCCCGCGCACCGCGGTGTCGACGTAGCGGGTCATCCCCGCCGTATCCCGCGGCAGCGGCGTCCACGCGTAGAGCGCGAGGTCCTCGCTCGCGGCCGCTACGAGGCCGGGGACGTGAGCGCGCGAGAGCGGCTCGAGGCGCACGTGCCGCCCGGCCAGGGTCAGGGGATCGCCGCTCACGGACAAAGCCTCAAGGGTGTCGTGCCGCGCATGCTCGCACGCGAGAATGATAGCCCGTCTCCGCTAGCAGCAATGCTTCTTCCGAGCAGGGCTGTGTAAACGTGCTAATTCCGCAATCGGCAAAGAAGCCGACGTTTGGGGTGTCGGGCCGGTTTGCGGGAAAGTGGACGTTCCCTCGCCAGATTCGCCCATAGCGCGTGGCGAGCGGCCCAAGCTGCTTTGGGGTCGAGCGCTTGAAGTGCTATCGGTCTATCGCGGACCATCCGGCATTGCGGCACATCACCTGGAGAAAAGACTCATGACGACTTTGCGCACGAGCACCGTGGCTCTGCTATTCCTCGCTGTCGCCACCGGCCCCGTACTTGCTGGAGCCCGACAAGACGCGAAGGTCCTCATGAATGAAGACCCAAGCATGGCGACGCTCGAGGAGGAATGGGGGTTCGCTGATGCCATTGTCGTCGGTGACACGATCTACGTGTCCGGAGTAGTTGCCGGCATCCGCGAGGGTGAGAGTGACCTCAAGCTTGGATACGAGCGGGCGTTCGAGCGCATCGGCGCGACCCTAAAGCGCGCAGGAGCCACTTGGGACGATGTGGTCGATATCACCAGCTTCCACACCGACCTGACCACGCAGATGCCGGCGATCGTCGCCGTCAAGAACAAGTACGTGAAGCCGCCTTTTCCCGCTTGGACTGCTATCCAGGTCTCGCGTCTCATCCCGAACAACGGCCTAACGGAGATCAAAGTCGTTGCGAAGGTAAGGAAGTGACCAGCCCCTCGTGCTAAATGCGGTTCAGAGCGACATGCCAAGATGAAGAGCATCGCGATTGTCCTCGTCGTAGCGGTACTCGGGATTCTCGCGTGGGTGCTGCTTCACTCAAGTCACCATATTGCAGTCGTGGTGAATGGGCACCCGCTCGTCGGGCCGGCAAAGCTCGCCGCCGAAGGCTGGGGGCTGCTCGTGGGAATCGTGGCGCTTTTCTGCACAGCGATCCTGTTGGTCTTCGTGTTCGCCGGAACGGCATTGATCGTGCTCGCTGTCTTGGTGTTTGCCGGGTTCGTGGCGGCTTGGTTCGTCTTTCCCTTCCTGCTGCCGCTCTT
>DOUU01000359.1:25059-25210 GCA_003520425.1 Deltaproteobacteria bacterium | reverse complement strand
GCGCCAAGCCGCGATCGATGGGTCAGGCCGGCCGGGCTCTGCGCCCCTTGCGGGCGCGCGGGTGCACGTGCGCGTTCAGATCGAACGGCGCATGGGCACGGTTGCGAACGTCGTGGGGATCTTGCGTGGGAGCGACCCGGTGCTGCGGCGC
>DOUU01000359.1:17713-25042 GCA_003520425.1 Deltaproteobacteria bacterium | reverse complement strand
GGGCGAGGTGCATCCGGGCGCCGATGACAACGCCTCGGGTACGGCCGGGCTCCTCGCCTTGGCGAGAGCGTTCGCTGCCGAAAAACCCCCGCCGCGTACGCTCGTCGTGGTGGCCTTTACGGGCGAGGAGGCCGGACTTGTCGGGTCGAGCGAGTACGTGCGCAACCCCGCTTGGCCCCTTGCGGAGACCATCGCCATGGTCAACCTCGACATGATTGGCCGCCTCCGTGACCAACGCGTTACGGTGTTTGGGGCGGACACGTCTCCCGCGTTCCAGTCCCTCGTCTCCCGGGCCGCGGCGGGTCTCGAACTCACGCCCTCGTTCGAGGACGGCGCCTTCGGGCCCTCCGATCAAACGTCCTTCTACGCCCAGGGCGTGCCCGTCCTCTTCTTCTTTACGGGCACGCACCCTCAGTACCACACGCCGGACGACCAAGCGGCACTGGTGAACGCCGCAGGGGAGGCCCAGGTGCTTCGCCTGGTCTATCGAACCGTTGCCGCCCTCCTCGCCGCTCCCGAGCGGCCGGGGGTGATTGCGGCGGCGCAGCCCCCGCACGCCGCGGGCCCTGGGCCGGGCCCGGGCTACGGCCCCTACCTCGGCACCATTCCCGAGTTCGGCGGCCCTCCCGTGCGAGGCGTGCGCATTCAGGGGGTGCGGGCCGGAAGTCCGGCGGAGGCGGCGGGATTGCGCGGGGGGGATGTGATCGTGGAGTTTGATGGGGCCGCGGTCGCGAACCTGGAGGATTTCTCCGCGCTCCTGTTTACCGCCCGGCCCGGCCAGCGCGTGGAGATCGAGGCGATGCGGGACGGCGTCCGGATCCGGACCACGGCGACTCTCGGGCAGCGGCGATGACGCCGGGAGAGGAGCGCGCCATCGCGATCGTCGGCGCGGGCGCGGTGGGTCTCGTGGCGGGGGTTCGCCTGGCTTCTGCAGGCCGGTCGGTCCGGTTTTTCGTCCGCAGCCGGGAGGCCGCCCATGCGATCGAGCGTGACGGCGTGCGCCTCGAGGACCCCGGTTCCGGCGAGCTCGTGCGCGCCCGCGCCACGGCGACTCTTGGACTCGGCCACGGGGCGGGCGCGACGTCTTCCATCGTGTTGCTGTGCGTGCGGAGCTGCGACACGGAGCTTGTGGCTCCCGCGATCGGCACGGCATTTCCGCGGGTTCCCGTGGCCTGCGTCCAGAACCACGTGGTGAACGAGGCGACCCTTGCCAAGCATGTGTCTCGCGTCCTCGGCGTCGTATGGCGGCAGACCTGCACACGCGTGGCCCCGAACGCGGTGGTCACCCTCGGGCGGGGCCGCGTCGTCGTGGGCGCCTATCCCGAAGGCGGGGGAGAGGATGTAGATGCCCTTGCGTGTGACTTTCGGGCCGCGGGATTCGACGTCGGCGTCTCCCCGCGCATCGTCGATGACAAGTGGCTCAAGCTCTGCATCAACCTCATGAGCACACCGAACGCCCTCGTGCGTCCCCGCGACCACGTGACGCAGGCCTTTGTGGAGACCAAGGCGCGCCTGCTTGAGGAGGCACGCGCCGTCCTCGCGGCCGCGGGAATCGCCGCCCGCAGCTGCGACGGACGCGACCGCTCGCTCGACGAGGAAATCGCCTTCCAGCGCGCGTCGCTGGCCCAGGGGACGAGCGCTAGACGCCTTCCGGTGTATAACCAGATTTGGGCCGCGCTGCGTGATCGCCGTGCGGTGGAAGCAGACGAATACCACCGTGTGATCCTCGAACTTGGGAAGCGCCACGGGATCCCGACGCCTTTGAACGCGCACGTCCTCCAGATGCTTGAGCGCGCCCGCGACGAGGGCTTGGGGCCAGAGTGCCTCCGCGCCGATCAGCTCCTGGAGCCGGGCTGATCCCGCCTACGGCCTGGGCCGCTTGCCCCTGGGATCGTTCCAGATCTCCGTGTCGGGATGGAAGGCCTTCCAGGCGAACCAATACGCCTCCGTCACCTCGGTGCCCTTGGGCACGTCCCACTGCATAAAAGCGCCTTCGCTGTCGTAGAAGATCCGGATCGTCTTGCCATAGAAATCGTCGTCCACCCGCCCGCCCGCGGCGGTCAGGAGCGATCCCAGGTACGCGCGGGCCTTGCCCTTCGCAACCACGCCGAGGACGAGCTCCTTCGAGTGAAAGCGCGGATCCTTCGCAGCGACAGGAAACGGGATCTCTTCTTGGAGCCAATACGCCTTGTAGGGGCTGTAGCGGTAGTCGATTCCTTTCGGGTCGGGACGCACCAGCACGGTGGAGGTGGGCGCGCGGCCAAGCCAAAGATCGCGTGGCTCCTGTCGCACGCGAATGCGGTCTAGGCGCTTGCCTGCGAGCGGACCTGAAATCGCCTGTCCCGTGAATTGCGACCACAGACTCTCCGTCTCACGGTCATACATCAAACTGCAGGCGTTGTAGACGAGGCCCGACACCCCGAAGTGAAGATTCCGGCCGGCGACGCTGCGACGAAAGGCTCGCGGGGTCCCGGCGAGCGGATCATAGGACAAAGCGATCGGCACCCCCGCCAAGACGTCATTCACGATCTGGTGTCGCTCCATGAGATGCACCGGGTAGGCACGCGCCTCGCCCCCGAGCTCGATCCCGATCACGGGCGTGTCCCCGATCACCCAGGTCGCCTGCTCGGGGATCACGAATTGCGGGTCGTCGACCGCCTTGATTTGATCGCGCGTCGGCCCCCCGGCACGCACAAGCTCGGGCTGGACCAGGAGCGGAGCGAGGCGAAATCCGTTGAGGGTCTGCGGGGCGACCGCCGCTGCCGCCCCGGGCGGCCCCTCGGCTGCCCGACCCGGGGCCATCAGAAGGAAAAGCCCGGCCACGGCCGCGGCAGCGCTGCGCGCGGACCGCGGGCTCACGCGGTCGCCGCCCCCACGCTCTCGCGCACGATCGAGAGCAGAAGCGCGAGGTCCTTGTCCGGGATGACGAGCGGCGGCGCCACATAGACCACGTTGCCGAGAGGGCGCAGGTACGCACCGCGACGCCTGGCTTCCTCGTACACGCGCCAACCCGCGCCGCCGAGGTATCCCGCCGGGCCTTCGAGATCGAGCGCGCCGACCATGCCGAGGGCGCGNNCCCTCTACGACCTTGTCTTCTTCGTAGATGCGCAGGACCTCGCGCGCCACGGCCGCGCCGAGCGGGTTTCCGCAGAAGGAGTGGCCGTAGTAGAACGCGCGCTCGGGTGCGCCGAGGAAGCCCTCGAAGATTCGGGGCGTGGTGAGCGTCGCGGCCATGGGCAACATGCCGCCGGAGAATCCCTTTGCGGTACAAAGCAGGTCGGGTGACACGCCGGCGTGGTCGCAGGCCCACATCGCGCCGGTGCGGCCATACCCGGTGAAGACCTCGTCGGCCACGAAGAACACGTCGCACGCGTCGCACAGGGTACGCACTGCACGCAGGTACGCGGGCGGGTAGATCTGCATGCCGGATGCGCCCTGGACGAGCGGCTCGAGTACAACCGCCGCGATTTCGTCGGAGTCCTTCCGCACGATTCGTTCGATCGTTTCGAACGCACGCTCGTAGGCGCTGCCCTCCGCCGGCGACGGCACATGGACACAGTCGAGCAGCGCGCCGGCAAAGGGACGGCGAAAGACCTCGACGCCTCCCAGCGCCGTCGTGCCAAGGGTCTCGCCGTGGAAGGCGCCTTCGAGTGCAACGAAACGTTGCCGGGCTGGGCGTCCGTTCTGCGCCCAGTACTGGAGCGCGAGCTTCATCGCCACTTCGACCGCCGTCGAGCCGTCGTCGCTGAAGAAGACGTGTTCGAGACCGCGTGGCGCGACCTGACACAGAGCCTCCGCCAGCTCGGCGGCACCCTCGTGGGTCGCTCCCGCGAGCGAGGAATGGCAAAGGGTGTCTGCTTGCCGCTTAAGCGCAGCGACGAGACGCGGATGGTTGTGGCCGAGTGCGCAGACCCACCAAGAGGCGTTTCCGTCGAGGTAGCGGCGGCCGTCCAGGTCGAACAGCCACGGCCCTTCGGCGCGCGCCACGACGAGCGGGTCGACGCGCGCCCGATAGTCGTCCATGGGCGTGTACGGATGCCAGATGCGTCGCTTGTCGAGAGCGACGATGCGGGAGCGCTCGTCCGACATCGGACCTCGTGAGCTTACAGACACAGCTCCGCGAGCAGCCGCAGCGCCTCGGGCTGGCCGGACCCGATCAGCAGCGTCGGCACTTTGTGCGCTTTCCACGCCTCGATCCGGTCACGGATGCGCTCTTTGGGTCCCACGAGCGCGATCGCGTCCACGAGCGAATTCGGGACTGCCGCCATCGCCTCCGCCTTTTTTCCGGAGAGGTAGAGGTCCTGGATCTTGATGGCCTCCGCCTCGTAGCCCAGGCGCTTCACGTAGTCGTTGTAGAAATTCTTGCCGCGCGCTCCCATCCCGCCGACATAGAGCGCAAGCATTCCCTTGACCGGCATCCGGCACTTCTCGAGGTCATCCCCCAGAATGCAGGTGACGAACGGGGCAATGTCGAAGTTGGCAAGGCTCTTCGGCGGGAGACCTCGCTTGCGTCGCTCTTCGTTGGCGCGGGAAAAGCCCTTGTCCAGATCGGGTTGGAACAGCTCGAAGCGCTCGGGCACCATCCAGACCGGAAGGAGCCCGTCCGCCACCTCGGCGCTGCAGGCCACGCCGTTCGGACTGATGGATGCGGTGTAGATCGGGAGATCCTTGCGGCCATGAAGGATGCTCTTGAGCGGTTTGCCGAGACCCGAGGCACCCGCACCCTTGTAGGGAATCTCGTAGTGCTCGCCCTTGAACTCGAGGGGCCCCTCCCGCGCCAGGATCTGGCGCACGATGGTCACGTACTCACGCGTCCGCGTAAGCGGCTTGCCGTACGCAACTCCGTGCCACCCCTCGACGACCTGCGGCCCCGAGGGGCCAAGCCCGAGGATGAATCGGCCGCCCGAAAGAGCGTCGAGCGTCATCGCGGTCATGGCCGTCATCGCCGGGGTGCGTGCAGGCATTTGCATGATCGCGGTCCCCAGACGGATCTTCGTGGTGCGCGCGCCGATCCAGGCGAGCGGCGCCACCGCATCCGACCCGTAGGCCTCGGCCGTCCAGACCGAATCGAAGCCGAGGCGCTCGGCCTCGAGCACAAAGTCGAGATTCACGGACATCTGAGCTCCGGAATAACCGGCAGTGAGGCCGAGGCGCATCGCTGTCTCCTTTCGCCAGTGCGTCGAGCTTAGCTACTCCGCGGCACCTGGTCGTGGCGCGGGCCGCTGGGGGTTGCGCAGCCCCGCGGAGGCCGATCGCGACCGCTCGGGTCGTGCGGAAGGAGCGGCATGCGCCTTAGCGGTAGTCGAAGCTCGCGACGGGATCGCTCGCGGGAAAGGTCGCCTCGATCGCCGCGTCGAGCTGCGCCTCGCGCTCGGGCGTGGCGGCGCTTCGCCCCGTCCCGGGAGTGGACCTCGCATTGCCGGCTTGCTCTTGCTCGCCCATGAATTTCTCGCAGCCGCGATCCTCGGCGCCAGAATCCGGCCGCCCTATCCCATCGTCGATGTGGCCTCGGGCAAGATCTTGTAGATCACGCGCACCTCGCCCGGCTTGGCCAGCGGGTACTTGTCGACGCCCATGTAGCGCTTGGCCAGCCGATCGATGTGCGCGCTCGCGCCGTCTTCGGTGATGCTCACCACGCGACCTCGCACTTCGAGGTAGCGGTAGGGATTCTCCGGATCCTGGATGGAGAGGGCGACCCGAGGCTCTCGGCGCAGATTTTTGTCTTTTTGGCGTCCCTTGGCCGAATTGATGAGCACGTGGGTTCCATCGAAATCACACCAAACCGGTGTCACCTGCGGTCCGCCGTCGGGCATGAGGGTGGCGAGGTGGGCAAAGCTCTTTTTGTGAAATAGATCGAGAAATGCATCGGGTACCCGCGTGGCCATGCGTACCTCCGCTTGCGCTTTTTCGCCTGCATTTTATCTCGCGGCCGGCCGCACGGCGAAGACCGCCCTTGGCAGCCAGAGGCTGCTCCTTCTCTCGCTGGACCGCGACGAAAGCGCTCCTTCGCCGGCAGCCATGCGTTCGCACGTCCTCGTGCAGCGTCAAGACGATGCGGATCTTCGCTGCGGGGCCGGCCGGCGCTAGGAGTGCGGCGACTCCTCGGGACTCACGCTGAGCTCGAGAAGCTCCGTGCGACGAAGAACGCTCACCGTGCTCGNNGCAAACCGCACCAGCACGTCCCCTTCGGCGATCCCGGCGCGTTCGGCGGGACTCGCGCGCTCGACCGCGAGGACGAGGACCCCGGTCGTCTGGGTAAGGCCATGATGCCTTGCGATGGCGCGGTGGATGGGTGCGCCCTGCCCTCCGACCCCGAGGCGGCTGCGCCGAATGCGCCCTTCCTTGATGAGCTGGCCTGCGACGCGCTTCACGAGGTCGATCTCGATGGCGAAGCAAAGCCCTTGCGCCGCCGCGATGATGGCGGTGTTGACGCCGATCACCTCGCCGCGCGAGTTCACGAGCGGGCCGCCGGAGTTGCCGGGATTGAGTGCCGCGTCGGTCTGGATCACGTTGNNACCCGCCGTGACCGTGCTCTCGAAGCCAAAGGGGCTGCCGACGGCAATCGCGAGCTGGCCCGGACGCACCCGGTTGGAGTCGCCAAGGTTTGCGGCGCGAAGCTCCGGCGCGTCGATCTTGAGAATGGCAAGGTCCGTGTCGGGGTCGTCCCCCACGAGCGAGGCTTCGCGGCGCGCACCGTCGGGCGCGCTCACCTCGATGCGAGCCGCCCCGTGGACGACGTGGCTGTTTGTGACGAGAAGCCCGTCGGGCGTGAGCACAAACCCGGAACCCCCTCCGCGTACGGGACCCCGACGCCCCGCCCCTCGCCCCTCGATCTGAACGTGGACGACCGAGGGGCGGATGGTTTCGACAGCCCCGGTCACCGCTCGCGAGTAGGCGTCGAGGAGCTCGCCATCGTGCTCGTCCGGCCCCGGGGGTGCGGCGTCGATCGCGTGTCCATGAGAAATCAGTCGGAGTGCAGGCATGGAAACGTATGTCGGCACCGCGCATGCCAGGTCAAGACGAGCCGGACTGCCTTCGCTGTGAGATCCGCCCGCCTGAGCCAACCGCGCACCAGAGCCGCTCCGCGCCAAAGCCGGGACCGCCGCTCCGCCGCTCCGTCTTTCGGGCGCTGTGGGTCGGGTCCATCGCATCGGCCATCGGCACCTGGAGGCAGGATGTGGGGCCTCGTGGCGGATGGCGTCGCTCGCCCCACGCCACTCCTCGTCTCTCTGCTGCAGGCGGCCTCGAACCTGCCGTTTTTCGTGCTCGCGCTTCCCGCAGGCGCCCTCGCGGATGTCGTGCTCGCCAGCAAGGCCATGCAGGGCGCCT
>DOUU01000359.1:13237-17603 GCA_003520425.1 Deltaproteobacteria bacterium | reverse complement strand
TTCGTGGTGAAGAAGGGGTCGAAGATCCGGCTTTGGATCTCCGCCGGGATTCCCGGCCCGTCATCCTCGATCTCCACCCGCACTCCGCCGTCGACGGGTCGCGTGTGGATCTGGATCGTGCCTTTCTTGCCGAGCGCGTCGCAGGCGTTGATCAGGAGGTTCATGAACACCTGGTTCAGCTGGCCCGCGTAGCAGCGAATTCGCGGAAGCTTGCCGTAATCGCGCTCGACGCGAATGCCGTCCTTGAGGCGAGGCTCGATCAGGGAAATCGTGCGGTCGAGCCCGTCGTGGAGGTCGACCTCTTGGAGGTCCGCTTGGTCCACCCGCGAGAAGGTCCGCAGGTCCTCCACGATTTTCTTGACGCGGGCGGTGCCCTCTCGGCTGCGGGCGAGGAGCTTCGCGAGCGCCTCTCGTGCGCGGTCCGCACCCGGACCTGAACCCCTGCTCTCGATCAGCTTCCGAATGTATTCGTCCATGAGCTGAAGGTTCGCGTGCACGAACCCGATCGGGTTGTTGAGCTCGTGGGCGATGCCGGCCACGAGTTGCCCGAGGGACGCCATCTTCTCGCTCTGCACGAGCTGGGTCTGCGCCTCGCGCAGAGCCTGGGTGCGCTCATCGACGCGCGCTTCGAGCGTGGCGTTCAGCTTTGCGATTTCGTCGTAGGCCTTGGCGTTCTCGATCGCGATCGCGCTCTGGTTGGCGAGCGTGCGGAGCAGCTGCCGGTCGTCGACGCCCAGCCGCTCGCCCGAGAGCTTGTGACCCACGGCGATGACGCCAAGCAGGTCCATCCCGAACAGAATCGGCACCAGCAGCTCGACCTCGAGCGTGTCGAAGACGTCCCGGCAGGCCTCGCGCACCTCGGCATCGGTCTCGTCATCGAAGTCGAGGCGCGAGAGCACGCGGCGGGCGAGCAAATAGGTCACGATCGGGTGGTCGGCCGGGAGAATGGTGTCGAGGGCATCATCGTCCCAGTCCCCTCGGAAGCCCGCGGGCTGCAAGACGCCGTGTTCGGCGTCGAAGATCAGGACCATCGCGCGCTCCACACCCATGGTGTCGGTGAGGGCGATCAGAATCCGGTCTCCGATCTCCTTCATCGACAACATCGAAACCATGGCCTCGGAGATCTCGCGCACTGCAAGGCGGTAGGCGGCGCGGTCGCGGTCGAAGACGCGGTCGACAAGCCGCTGCATGCGCGTGCGCAGCGGATTGAACGCGAGGATCGCAAAGAACAGGAACGAGATCTGGAACCAGGGCGACTGGGCGCTGACGTTGAAGCGTTGGACCGCGGCGTCGGCGAAGGTAATGAGAAGAGCGAAGATGCCGGTGATCGCGAGGGTGGCGGCACCGTACGCCGCCGACGACTTCGCCACGACCCGGATATCGAAGAGCTCGCGCCGCAGGATCCCGTAGGCCACGGCCGCCGGGAACATAAAGAACCAGAGCAGGGCGACGTACCAGGGCCGGGAGGTGCGCAAGATCATCTGCGCGATCATGATCAGAAGCACAGGGACGAAGCTCACGAGCGCGCCGAGGAGCATCACATCGGCGCGATCGCTGCTTCCTCCCTCCCGCATCTGACGCCGCTCGTGCCCCAGCACCACGACACACGCGAGGCTCGTCGCAATGGTGAAGCAGAGCGCGAGCGTCGGTCCCAGCGCCGGAGGGAACCCGAGGCGCTCCCCCAAAAGGGACAGGGTGCCCAGGACGAGAGCCAAGGCGTACATGAGAGGCCGCAGCCCCCGCCGCCGCACCACCCAGCCGGGCTCGAGGGGATAGGTGGTAAAGAGATGAAACACCGTCGCGCCGATGAAGGGGATGTTGAAGAGCATGCGCGGACCGGCGAGCGGGATCGGCACCCAGTCGAAGCTCAAGGACAGCTGGGCAGCCATGGTCGAGCAAAAGAGAACAAGCGCCCAAGCCTCGGCGCGGTCTGGACGCAAGCGCCAGACGACGAAGCCGATGCCCAGATAGATGACCGATACGAGGAGGAGCCCGGCGTAGAGTGCCGCCCACCAGGTGGGAATGGTGGCGATACTGCAAATCTTGGGTTCGAGCTCCGCTGTGTAGCGACGGTTTCCGCGTTCGAATTGGTACAGGTTTGTGCGGCCGGGATGCAGCACCTCGTTCGGATTGAGGAACAAGCGGTAGGTCGACCCGCCATCGATGGTGAGCAGCCGATCCCCTGCCGCGACGCCCCCAGCAGCGGAAGGCCCCGGGTCCTGCACGATGATGGTCCCCGCGATGCCCGTTGTCTGGAACGGCGTGACCGGGACTTCTTTGGGATAGACAATGGGAACGAGCGCGAACGCGATGGCAATGAGCGCCCAGCTGACGGCAAACGCCGCTGTCAACCGGCGAAAGCGAAGGGTCGCCGTGGGGTTCATGCAGCTCCGGGCACCCGCTCGGATGTTAGGCGCGCGGGCTCGGCGCTGTCAAAGAGCCCCGGAGCTAGCGGGCTTGCTTCGCCTCGAAGTTGAGGGCGCCTTGGTCGAGATAGCCGTTCCCTGAACCGTAGTTGTAACCGGAGCCGTTGAGCACGACTCCGCCCCCATCCGCCGGGGGGGCGCCCCCCTGTCTTGCGCTGATCTCGCGCTGAATCTCGGCGATTCGTGCCTGAAGGTCGACTCCGGAGTCAGCGCCCGCCGGGCACTGCAGGGGCGGCTTCGGGGCGGGCTCCGGGTCGGGACCGAACAGATCGTCGGCGCGTGCCGACGCAGCAGCGGCGAGCGCGCAGGCCAAGATCCCAGCGCAGGCGGGCAAGAGGAACGAAGGGATGCGATCCCTCATGGCGGCCTCCATGGTATACCCTCTTCCGCGTCTTGATGATCGGCCGGCGGGGCACGGACCTTGATGACCCCGGGGCCGGGCGCGCTGCGCGCGCGCTGCGGCTGCCCTGCGCACGAGGCAGTCGGGCCCCGGCGAGTGGTGAGCGTTGCATCTTGTCACCTTCGAGCGGCGGGAGGGTTGCGCTATCCGCGACGCGGCGGAGCGGAGTGATGAGTCCCCGCTCGGTGAACTCGCTGCGCTCGGGCTCGATCTTCGTCCCTCGAGGAGCGCAGGCGCGCGGCGTATGGGTGCGCTCCTTCCGCCAGGTCCCCATGCCGGCGATGTCGTCGACCTAAATCGCGCGCTCGCCGTCCTGCACGCCCTCGAGGACGTGGGCGCTCCGGAGGCGCAGGCCGACTCCCTCCTTCCCGCGGAGCCGCATGCGTTCCTGCGCCAGTTCGCTCGCACACTGCCCGCAGCGCAGCAGGCCCTTCAGTTCGTGGCGGAAGCCAGCGAGCGCTACGACGCTCCAGACCTCGTGCGGACGGGCGTCGTCCTGCCGCGCCGAAGCGTTCGCCTTGCGGCTCCGGTCCCGCGCCCGGGAAAGATCCTCGGGGTTGCGCGCAACTACAGTGCGCATGCCGCCGAGGCGGGAGGGAGCGCGCCCTTGGAGCCCGTCTTGTTCCTCAAGGCGCCCTCTGCCGTGATCGGCCCGGAAGAGGAGATCGTCCTGCCGAAGCACAGCCAGGCGGTCGACTACGAGGGTGAGCTTGCGGTCGTCATCGGGCGCGTGGCGCGCCACCTTCCGGAGGAAGGGGCGCTCGAGGTCGTGGCGGGTTACACGGTGGCGAACGACGTCTCCGCGCGGGACTACCAGAACGTGAGGGGGCAGCATTTCATCGGCAAGTCCTGTGACACCTTCGCGCCGCTCGGGCCGTCCCTTGTCACGCGGGACGAGATCTCCGATCCGCACGATCTTTCGATCCGAACCTTCTTGTCCGGTGAGCTCGTCCAGTCGGCGCGCACCAAGGAGATGGTTTTCCCCATCGCACGGATCCTCGCTTTCGCTTCAAAGCTCATGACGCTCGAGCCCGGGGACGTCCTCCTGACGGGTACACCCGCGGGAGTCGGCATGGCGCGCAAGCCGCCTCGCTATCTGCAAGAGGGCGACGTCGTCGACGTGGAGATCGAGCGCATTGGTCGGCTGCGAAGCTTCGTCACGGTGGAGCGCAGCTGAAACGGAGGCGGGAAACCGCATGAAGCCGCATCCCCACGTCCTCGACCGCAACCGGTCGGTGCTGCTGATGATCGACCTCCAAGAGGCCTACCGGGGAAAGCTCGCCAACGAGCCAAGGGTCATCGCCACGGCCGTGAAGCTCCTCGACGCGGCCGGGCTGCTCAGGATCCCGGTCGTGGTGACCGAGCAGTACCCGAAGGGGCTCGGCCCGACGCGGGACGAGCTCGTGAGCCATCTGCCCGCGAACGCCAGGCGCTTTGAAAAAACGACCTTCTCCGGCCTCGGTGCGCCGGGACTGCGCGAGCATCTTCGCGAACTCGGTCGAGAGCAGATCGTTGTGGCGGGAATCGAGACCCACGTTTG
>DOUU01000359.1:12866-13181 GCA_003520425.1 Deltaproteobacteria bacterium | reverse complement strand
AGTGCCCTTTTTGAGTGGCTCGGCGATGCCCGCGCCGAGGAGTTCAAGGCGGCGCATCGGCTCGTGGTGTGACGGGCCAGCGTCACACCCCCGATGGGGCGTATTGCAGAAGCACCCGCTCGCCCGAGGCGTGTCCCGAACGCATGCGGTCCCGCCAGCTCGGAAACTCGCCCGGATACTTCTTCTCGTAGGCTGCCAACAGCCGGGCGAGAAGCGACTCGTCCCTGCGAAAGCGCACGCGCGCGTCGAAGCTCGGTCCGGTGCGGAACGCCTCGCTGCGGCCGATCATCTGCTTCCAGTGGCCGTAGTTTCCGA
>DOUU01000359.1:10748-12712 GCA_003520425.1 Deltaproteobacteria bacterium | reverse complement strand
AGCCAGGGGGAGCGCCAGGGCGGCCGCCGCCGCGGCGCGCAAGAAGGCACGCCGGTCGAACGCGACGGATCGGGCGTTCTCGCTCAAATGCCCGAGCCTTCTGTCTCCTCTCCCACGTGGATCCCGCATTCCTTGGTTTCCGGGTTCTCCCACCACCAGCGACCGGCACGCGGATCCTCCCCCGCCTGGATCGCCCGAGAGCACGGGTCGCAGCCGACGGACGGATAGCCGGCGGCGTGGAGCCGATTCACGGGGACGTTGTTCGTGCGGATGTAGTGCCACACGTCGTCCGCCTTCCAATCCGCGAGCGGGTTGAGCTTCACGATTCCATCGTGGGTGGCGTCGATTTCGACCTTCTGGATCGCGGTCCGGGTGACACCCTGGTCGCGTCGCAGGCCAGAAATCCAGGCGTCGAGACCCGAGAGGTAGCGCTTCAGGGGGTCGACCTTGCGGACGCGACAGCACAGCTGCCGTTTCTCGATCGACTCGTAGAAGAGGTTCATTCCGTGCTCTTGGACCATGGCCTCGACGGCCTTGGCCGCGGGAAAAAGCACCTCGATCTGCTTGTCGTAGCGGTCGCGGACCCGGTCCATGAGGTCATAGGTCGCCTGCGGGATGCGGCCCGTGTCGAGCGTGAACACCCGGAATCGAGGCTCGATCCGGCTCAGCATGTCCAAGAGCGCCATCCCCTCGGGTGCACCGAAAGAGCAGGAGAGCGCGATGCGGGGGTGGAACGTCTTCACCGCCCAGGCGAGAAGCTCTTCGGTGGAGAGCGCCTCGAAGGCGCCAGACTCGATCTCTCGGAGCAGGTCGTCGGAGGCGGGCCTGAGGACGGAGCATGAGCTCGGGGGCATGGTGAGGACCGATACTACCGGTGAGAGCCGTAAGATCAACTCAGAATGCCGCATAGCGAAGTCAAGAATCTGGGCGCTGCGAAGGTCCCTCCAAGAGCTCTTGTGCCGCCCGGCGGCTTCGCTAGCGAGGCGCGAGGGCAAGCCGGACTTGCGGCGCCCCCTGCCCGAGGCTCACCGCAGGCGGACGAAGCTCCCGCTGGTCGCTGCGAACTCCGTAAGCTTCGCCAAGTCGCGTATCGATGCGCGCCCCCCCGCGCCCGCGCGAGCTCGCGCAAACGGTCGGATCCCACTTCGACCGCGGCGAGCCTCTGCTCGAGCCAATGCATGGCCTTCGGATCAAGGGGATCGGGATGTCCGCCTTTGGCGCGAGCCTTGAGGTAGGAGAGCGCAGCCTCGCGCTCTGGCGCGACCGCGACCGCAGAATCGTCGGCCGTCACCGCCTCGAACGCCGCGCGGCGGGCTCGCAGATCGACCTTCGCGCCGCTCGCAGTGAGCTCGTCCAAGCGCAGGGCCAGCGGCTCAAGCTGGGGCACGCCGATCGCGAGCTTCGCCACTCGGACCCTTCCCTCAAGCTGGTGTGCTCCCGCACTCTCGTACACGTACGTCACGGAACCGCTCGCCCGGCCCTCGAGCTTGCTCCAACCTACCCCGGACACATAAAACCGTGTCTGCTCGAGGGGCAGGTCTTCGGCTTGGAACTCGCCGTGCACGCCCATGCGCGCGGAGGTGGTCCGAATGCGGACCTCCCCTTGCAGCGTGCCCTCGCCGATGTGTGCACGCAGCCGCAGAGACGACGGCTCCGTGTAGACGCCTTCCACAAGCGCGATTCGGTCGACCTCGATCTTTTCCACCGTGATCTTGAGGGGCTCGTGTGCGCCGACCGCGAGATCACGGAAATCGAGCCTCCCGTCGTGGATCTCCACGCGGTCGATGCCGAAGCCCAAGGTCGAAGCTCCGGGCGCCGCTGCGGCGGGGCCCGGAGCTTTCGGGGGAGCGGTGCTGCCGCCTCGTCGCACGAGACGGAAAAGGTTGAGCCCGCCGTCCTCGAGACGGGCGAGATCCACAACCGGCCGATCGATCACGATGCAGCCGATCCGCACCGGACGCCTG
>DOUU01000359.1:10508-10719 GCA_003520425.1 Deltaproteobacteria bacterium | reverse complement strand
TTGCCTCGCCAAAGCGACAGATCGACCGCGCCGATCGTGATGCGCCCGTCGATCAGCGCCGACAGGCGCCGCTCGAGTTCCCGCCGCAAGCCTCGAAGCCCACAAGCACGAGGGCAGCAAGCGCCGCAGCCACGATCCAGCGCCGTCCCGAAAGCGCGGCGCCGCTGCGCCCCCGCGGCGAAGGAGTTTCGCTCATGGGGAAGCCTTCCCG
>DOUU01000359.1:10306-10470 GCA_003520425.1 Deltaproteobacteria bacterium | reverse complement strand
GTCCCGCTGATCGCTGTCTTCGTCGACTTCGAGAACCTTGCGATCGGCGTGCGCGACATGAAAAAAGGGGAGTTCAAGATCGATCTTGTCCTCAAACGCCTGCTCGAGAAGGGACGCATCGTGTTCAAGCGCGCCTACTGCGACTGGGGCAAGTACCGCAACGC
>DOUU01000359.1:0-10227 GCA_003520425.1 Deltaproteobacteria bacterium | reverse complement strand
GACAGCGACTTCTCCCCCCTTGTCTCGAAGCTCAAGGAGAACAACAAGCGCGTCGTGGGCTGCGGTGTGAAGAGCTCCACCTCGGACCTCTTGATCGGAAGTTGCGACGAGTTCATCTACTACGACGATCTCGTGCGCGTCGCAGAGAAACCGAAGCGCGCCAAGCCCGCCGGCGCCCCGAAGAGCACGGAGAAGAAGACCGAAGCCATCGAGAGGCTCGTCGAAATCGTGGGTTCCCTCGAGCGCGACTATGACGTGGTCTGGGGCTCGATGGTGAAGCAGACGATCCGTCGGGTGCACCCCGGTTTCAATGAAGAGTACTACGGATACCCCTCGTTCCCCGCGCTGCTCGAGGACGCACGAGACCAGGGAGTGATCGACCTCGAGTACGACGAGTCGCGCGGCAACTACATCATCCGATCCAAGCCCGACTAGACCCCACCCGTTCTGGCGTCTGGCTCGCGCCGCGAAAGGCAGAACTCCGGGGCGTGAAGCCAGCACTTGGCGTCGCGGGGATGCGCGGTGCGCACGAGGCTGCGCACCTCCGAGGCCCCCCCCGTTTGGAAGCTCTCGATGAGCAGCCGCTCATGGATCAGGTCCCGCGCCCCCAGACAGAACGAGATCCCGATCCCGACCAGGAAGCGCGCAGCGAATCGGTCCCCCTGCCGGCGGACCAGCAGCGCCTGGCCCGCGAGGTTGCGCCCGAAGCGCGAGGCGGGGGGCGGCGCGCGAACGCCGGTGAGCGGGATGACCGCTCTCCCGCCGGACAGCAGCCCGTCGAGCCACAGAGACTTGGGATGCGTACAGCCCGCAGACACCAAGATCGCGTCGGCGCGATCCGTGGCGTGCCGCGTCCCATCGCCTGCGATGAGCGTCACCTGGGGCCAAGGCGCGAGGTTCCTCGCCGCCCGTGCCGCAAAGCCGCGGTCGAGCTCGAGGGCGGTGACGCGCCCCGAAGGACCGACCATCTCGCCCAGGATCGCGCTGTAGTAGCCGGTTCCGGCGCCGATGTGCACGATGTGCTGGCCTTCGTCGACGTCGAGCGCATCAATCAGCCCTGCGACGAGGCCCGGAGCCCCGTTGTTCAGCAGGCGGCCGGGATCCAGCGCAACGGGAATGTCTGCGTACAATCGAGCCGGATCTGCGTCCGGGGTCGACACGTAGCCTTCGGGCGCCCGGAGCGTGAGCCACGGCCCCGGGCCGACGAACTGCTCGCGGGCCACCGTGGCGAGGGCCTCCATCAGTCTCTTGCTGCGCAGCGCGAGTGTTGCGGTCAGCTCCTCGGCGTAACGTCTGCGAATTCCGTCGAGATCGCTCAAGGCAACCTCCCCGGGTTTAGCGCTGCGCTCCCCACGTGTTCCAATAAGTCAGCTTCGCTGCGGGGATGCGCTCGGCGCGCCGAAAGTCCTGGCCCGTGAAATAGGCTACCGGAAAGAGCGCGACCTGCGTCACAGCGTCAGGGATGCCGAGAAGCTTTGCCACTTCCGCTTCGTGCACGAGATGGAGCGTTGTCCAGGCTGTGCCGAGGCCCCGCGTGCGCAAGGCCAGCATGAAAGACCACGCGGCGGGAAGGATCGACCCATAGACCGAGGCCTGCTCCACGACGCGCGCCTTCTCGACGCGGCCTTGGATGCAGGGGATCACGAACACAGGCACTTCGTGCAGGTGGTCCGCGAGGTAGCGGGCCGACTGGATGACCCGGGGCATCTGCTGGGCCCGCGGATCGTCGCTCCCGTACTGGGTCCACTCAGACCGGCTCTCGTACGCGTCGAAGGCCTGCTTGTACAGCCGCGCGATCTCCGCTCGCTTCGCGGCGTCGGTGACGACGACGAAATGCCAGCCCTGGGCGTTTGACCCGGTCGGCGCCTGGAGCGCGATCTCGATCGACTGCTCGATCAGCTGGGGCGGGACGGGCCGCCGGAGGTCGAGGCGTTTGCGCACGGAACGCGTCGTGCTGAGCCAATGATCCAGGGCGGCAACGTCCATGGAGCACCCTCTCCTGGCGGGCCATGCCGTCATCGATTGCAGCACAGATCCGCCGCGCTGCCAGCAGGATCGTCTGCGCAGTACAATCGGCCGCCCGGCCCCTTGCGGGGCAGGCCAGCGCCGCGTTCGCGCCACTCGTCCCGGAACGGCCGGGCGCCGGCCAAACGCGCGCCGCGCCAGGGCCACGGCGGGCTTGAGGGAGAGAGAGGTTGAGCCGCGTTTCCCGCATCGCAATCGAGCCTTCGGGGGACTCGGTCGGGATGCGCCCCTCCCTCCGCTCCAGGGGGATCGCCCACGAATGGATCGTGCGCACATCAGCCAAGATCGCAGGGGGAAGCTAGCCGTGCACACCACAAGCCACAGGCTGCGAGAGACGCTCGAGGAGCTCCGCGCCGAGCTTCGCGCGGAGAACTCGCTGGACGCGCAGCTGCGGGCCAGGCTCGAGCACACCGTGGAAGAGATCCAGGCTGCGCTCGATCGGGCAGCGCCCGGTACCGAGCTCGCGACCGACGGCGCGTCGTTCACGGAGCGTCTTTCCGAATCTGCCCGACACTTCGAGGCGACACACCCCGACCTTGCGGCGGCGCTCGGCCGCGTGATCGACGCGCTGGCAGCGCTTGGGATTTGATCCCGCACTCCGGGCTAGGCTTTCACCACCTCGAGTGCGAGATGCCTCCTCGCGAGCAGAGAGTTCGAGACCAGACAGCTCTTTTCCGCCTTTTCGAGCAGGCGGCGCGCACGCGCCTCGTCCGTTCCCTCCTGCACCACGAGCCGCGCGCGAACGTGCAGGTCGCTGAAGCGAAGCGTGCCATCCACCCGGTCGAGGACCCCCTCGGCTTTGCAGTCGAGGTCGCGCCACGCAAAGCCCGAGGCCCGGGCGATGGCCCGAAACGACAGCACGAAGCAGTCCGCCACGGCCGCGACGAGCAGCGTCTCGGGGGACCAACGGTCTCCGGGGCCCCCGAACTCGGCCGGCGCAGCGGTCGGAATTTCTCCAACGCCGCGAGAGGAAACGACAACCTCGCCCTCGGCCGCTGCGCGGGCGCTCACCGCGTAACGATGGGGCAGATCTTGCACAGTTACAGCCTAACACCCGAACCGCCGGGCGGCTCGGCATCCTGGCGAGGCATCTCCCGTGTGCTATGACACCCCGTCGAGAGGCGTCTGCCTGCCGGGTTGATGTCACCGTTGCTAGCCCCACCGGAAACGTGATCCTGCTCATGAATGCCCCTCCCGCACGCGTTCCGCCGATCCCCTCGGGCTCGGGGTGCGCGTCGGTTTTCTTCGGTGTCGCCATGGATCGGATGTGCCGGACCGGTGACGACCGAGCGAATGTCCGCGCCTTGCGCGCGGGCGCGGAGTGAACGGGGTTTGGCCAAGAAACTCTACATCGGAAATCTTCCCTTCAGCGCGACCGAGGATGAGGTCCGGCAGCTCTTTGAGCGCCACGGGACGGTGTCTTCGGTGTCCTTGATCAATGATCGCGAGACCGGTCGGCCGCGAGGCTTCGGCTTCGTCGAAATGGACGACGCGGGCGCGGCGGCAGCCATCGCAGCGCTCGACGGCAAGGACTTCGGCGGCCGCAGCTTGCGGGTCAACGAAGCTCACGACAAGCGCGGAGGAGGAGGCGGCGGCGGGGGTGGCGGCCGTCGCTTCGNNCAGCGCAGGCGCGCGTAGAGCGCGAGCGCCTCTGCGATCGTCGACTCTTCCACACCCGGCTCCTCTGCCACGGCGCGCAGCCAGGCGGCGCGCTCGAGAGCGCAGATCGAGATCGGACGCGTGAGTCCGGAAAGCACCGCCGCCTGCCGAGCGAAGGCGGTTGCGTACTCGGGCGGCCGCACGTCCCTGGAGAGCTCCGCGAGCGCGAATGGGTCCGGGGGAGGAACTGCGGCGCGATCGGGAGGGACGATCTGCGGGCTCCCGGGGCGCGCGCCCCCTCCGGCAAGGCCCGGTCCGTCGCACAGGACCGCCCCCCGCACCGCCTCGGGACGCGCCCCTGCAAGCAGCAGCGCCACGTAGGCGCCGAGCCCGCGACCGACAAGCGTCGCTTGCTCCAGATGCGCGAGGGCCGCGTCCGCGTCGCCCATCAGCACCTCCGCGGTGTAACCACCCCCAGCGGGAATGGTGGAGGCGCCATGACCCGTGAAGTCGAGAGCGACGATCGGTCCTGACCACGCATTCAGGAACTCCGGGGGCGAGGCGGGGGAGTGCTCCCCCAGGCCGTGGAGCAAAAGCAGCGCTCGACCCTCGCCCGGCCGGAGCTCATGGAGCGCAAGCCGCACCTTCCCGTGGGTCAGAACCGTCGGCGAAGCCATCTTCGTGCGGTCGCCCTTACGCGCCCACGCTTTGGAAGAAGCGCAGGGCGAGGTCGGCCACCTCGCGGGGCTTCTCGATGTGAACGAAGTGACCGGCGTCGGCAAATGCCTCGACGCGCACACCGGACGGGAGATAGGGGCGGATTTCGTCGGGATGGGTGCCCCAGCCCATCTCCTCGTGCACGAGGCCTACGACGCCGACGAGGGGCACCGGAAAGCCAGGCAGCCGCTCCAGGGACCAGTCGGGGCGCCAGGGGCCGAACCCGCCGAAGCGCAGTGAAGGATCGATCTTCCAGCGCCAGCCGTCCGAACTCCTTTGCGCCCCGATGGGGACCAGATAGCGCAGCCAAGCAAGAGAGAGGCGGGGGTTCATGCGCGCCCTGCGCCGGGCGAGCTCGTCGATCGTGCCGGGCTTGCGCTCCTTCTTGGCGGAGCGCCGGCGATGGTCCAGCCAGCCGGCGAGCTCGGCCGCCACCAGACGCGTGCGTTCATGGTCCGCCACGTCGGGATGACGGCGCCTGCCCGGCAGTCCGTCGATGTTCACGAAGGCAGACGCGCGGTGCGGGTGCGCTTCGATGAGCTGCGTCAGAAGAGCGCCCCCTTTCGAATGGCCGATCATCGGCATGGGCTTGTGGCTCACCGAATCGAGGACGGCCCGCGTGTCTCGCACATCCGCGTCCCAGCTGTAGAGCGCAGGATGCGCGGAATCTCCGTGGCCGCGATGGTCGAAGGAGACGACCCGCCAGCCCGCTTGCGCGAGGAGCGGCGCGAAAACATCGAACGTGCCTGCGAAGTCGAAGCCCCCATGCACGAGGAGCAGCGGCCTCGCGCGCTCGTCGCCCCACTCGTAGACCGCGATGCGTACACCCGAGGAGTCGACGAATCTCTTGCGGTCGGGTCTGCGCGCACCGGGATACGAAACGGGCTCGTCGGCAATCACGCGCTCAGGATACGAACTCCTCCCTCGATTGGCACGGTCTCGATCTGTCCGAGACCCAGGAACCAGAGCTCAAAGCGTGGAGGGCGGGGGAGCCCCAAGGCCTCGCGCACGGCGTGCACGTAGATCCGCCCCTGTTCGGCGTAGGCGCGAACGCGTGCCTGCCGGTCCTCGGGCAAGGGCACATCGTCGGTCTTGTAGTCGGCGACCACGAGCTCGTTCGTGCAGGGATCGCGATACACAAGATCGATCGCTCCCGTCACGAAACCGACGGGGCCGTCTTCGCGATCGAGGGGCGGAAGAAGCACGGGGAGCTCCCGCGCCACGATCTGGTCCGCGTGTCTACGCAGTCTTGCGTAGAGCGGGCCCCCAGCAAAGCGCCGGAGGAGCTCGCGGGCGCGGGCAAGGGTCGGCTCGAGGAGCGCCTGCGGGACGACCCCGGCAACGGCACTGTGCATCACTCGCTCAAGACGCTCGAGTTCCTGCACGGGCTCGGCCTTGAAATCCATCTGCTCGAGTGCCCGGTGCACGGCCGTCCCCACGGCCCGGGGCACAGGGTGCTCGGGCCAACGCCCCTCGGCGCCCCCGAGCCGATCCGGCTCGGGACCTTCGCTCGTCTCGAACAGCTCGCGCAGTGCCTCGTGCGCCTGCGCGGACGCGGGCCCGCGGATGGGACGCGCAGCGTAGCGGGCCGCCTCGCTGCGCTTGCCGTCGAGCTGCCTCGACTCTGCGAGGATGGCCGAGGGATCGAAGGCCGCGTCGGAATCCCCATCCGCCCTCTTCGCCGCCGCACCCGAGTCCGTGAGGAGCTGCGGGAACACCCAGCGAGCCTGCGAAGCGTCGACGAAACCAGCGCCTCTCTCCACGGCCTCGCGGGCGAGCGCCGTGAGGTCGACCGGCTCGCCGCCGCGGCCTTCCAGCAGGCGGGCATGGCTCTTCTCGGCCGCCGAGGCCGTGAAGGGCGAGCGCAGCCCCGCCAGAACGAGCCTCTCCCGCGCCCGCGTCATCGCGACGTAGAGCGTGCGCACACGCTCGGCGGCCTCGCGGATCTCGCGTTCGGTACGCACGGCGTGGAAGCCAAGGCTCGGCGCCCCGAAAAGACACAGCTCCCATCTCCCCTCATGGAAGGCCAGCTCGGTCTTTTCCTCTTCCCGCCGCGGCGCTCCCTTGTGGAGATCCAGCAGGTACACGTGGTCGAAGTCGAGTCCCTTGGCCCGGTGAATCGAGAGGATCGACACCGCGTCGAGCGACGCGGGACTCGACTGCCCCTCGTCGGCCTCGCGGGATGCAGCCAGGTCGGCGCGAAGGGCGCGCAGCAGGGCGGCGCGATCCCCCCGTTCTTGCAGCGTCTCCGCCAGCTTGCGGAAGAACCGGTCAAGGTTGGCGACTCGGTAGTGGCCGAGGGTGCGGGCGGATTCCGTGGCCTCGATCAGCGTCGTGGTACGCAGGCGCTCGACGAAGACGTCGACCGGATCGTTTTCGAAGGATGCACGCAGCGCTCCGAGCTGCCCCACCGCCGCCTCGAGGCTCGCCTCCCAGCCCGCAATGCGCTCGATCCCAGGCACATCGTCCGGCAGCGCGGCGGCCGCATCGGCCATGCACCGGGCAAGGCCCTCCTGCGCGGCCTCACGGGTGTCGTCGGCCAGCGCGGTCACGCGGGCCGGAAAACCGCGCGTCCAGAGCGGAATCAGAGCCGCATCGGGCACGCCGACGCCCGGCGAGCGCAGGTAGGACAGGAGCGCAAGGTGATCCGTCGGATCGAGCACGCAACGCACCAGCGCCGAGGCATCGATGATCTCGCGCCGCTGGTAGTAGCTGCGATCGACCGTGACGTCGTACGGCACGCCGGCTGCGCGAAGTGCGTCGAGATAGACGTCGACCTCGACCAAGCTGCGCAAGAGCACGGCGATGCGCGGCCAGGCGACGCCGTGGCGGTGATGAAGCTCGACCAAATCCCGCGCCAGTTGAGCGGCCTCAATCTCCCGCGCCTCTCGCGCCGTCGTCTCGCAGGGAGCGCGGGAGACCGGGTCGAAGGCGCTCGGCACCCAGTGCTCGACCGCGGCAAACCGTCCCGACTCGAAGCCAGGGCTCGAGGAGCGCTTCGGGCTCGCGATGAGGCGCTGGAAGCGTGGCTGTACGCCCCGGCACTCTTTCATGAGCGGCTCGATCACGCGGTCGACCTCTTGGAGAATGCGCGGCGTCGAGCGGTAGTTCACGCACAGGCGCTGCACCGTCCCCGCACTGGCCTTGACTTCGTCCACGAAGCCGTCGTACGCGGCGAGGTCCGCGCTGCGCCAGCCGAAGATCGACTGTTTGGGATCGCCGACGAGGAACAGACCCGGCCGATCGCCACGTTCTCCTCTCAGCGCGAGAGCGCGAATGACGTCGCACTGGAGCTGATCGGTGTCCTGAAACTCATCCACCAGAAGCTGGTCGATGCCGAGCCGAACACTCGCCGCCACCTCTGGATGCCGCACGAGCAGATCGCGTGCTTCTCGCAAAAGCGCGCTGTAGGTCACCGCGCCGCGCGCCCGCATCTGCTCGTGCGCCTTTCGAAGAAGGGGATCCAACGCGCGGCGCGCCGCCTCGAAGAGCGCAGGGTCGAGTGCAATCAGGTGACGAAGCAGCGGCAGGAGCGCCTGCGCCGCACCGCGCACCGCCGCCTGATCCTCGCCGAGGGCCGCGCGCTCCCCGTGGTTGAAGCCGCCGCTCGTCTGCGCCCAGCTCATGACGCGTCCGAGCGCCCCTGGCCAGACCTCGCGAGCCCAGGCCACAAAGCTCTCGAGCTCTTTCGAGGATCCGCCGCCCAGCGCGTTCGCCCGCCCGAGGGTCTCATCGAGAAGGCCGACGACCGCTTGGCTCTTGACCCCCCGCGCGAGCTGGGCGAGGCGCCCTCTGTCCGCTTGGCGGAAGCGCTCGATCGCCTCGACGAGGGACGCCTGGAGCGCCTGGATGCGGGCGGGAGCCACGGGGTCCTCGCTCAGCGCATCGGGAGAGACGCCGGCGTCGACAAGCGCTGCGAGCGCCTCCGCCAACTCCGCGGGGCCTTTGCCGAGGCGCGCGAGTTCGAGATAGGCAGGATTTCCAGACGTCCCGTATCCCTCCTTCAGGGCGACTTCCACACACTCCCGCACGACCTCATCGCGCGTGCGCAGGTCCGCATCGACTTCGAAGCGCGGGTGGATGCCCGCTTCGAGCGGGTGCGCGACAAGAAGACGGCGGCAGAAGGCATGAATGGTACGAACCACCAGCTGGTCGAGGACGTCATCGAGAGCAGCCGCGCGTCTCATGCGTTCTGCGGGGGGCGGGAGGAGCGAGGCCGCGACGCCTTCGGGAAGGTCGTGCCCGAGCGCGATGCGGTGCAGGGCCTCTCCCACCCGCATCGACATCTCGGCTGCGGCCGCCTCGGTAAAGGTAATCGCGACAACTCGGCAGACCGCGCGCGCAGCGACTCGCTCGTCGCGCGTGGGCTCGCCCTCGGTCGCCGTTCGCGCAAGATGGGAAGCCGCGCGCACCCACCCTTCGCCAAGGAGCCAGACGACGATGCGTGCCACGAGCGCAGTGGTCTTGCCTGTGCCCGCACCGGCCTCGAGCACAAGGGGCGCGCGAAACTCGGTCTGGGCGAGCAGGCGCGCCCTCTCGTCTTCGCGCACGGGGTCGTCGGGCAGGGGCGAGATCACTCGTCGGCCTCCGCTCTGAGCTGCCACAGCGCGAAGGCAGCCTGCTCCGCCGGTGACGCGGGCACTGCGGCGATGCCCTCGCCCTTGGCCTTTGCCCAGTCCTCAAGGCGCAGGCGAGAGCCGGAGTCCCCCCGCAGACAGGCCTCGCGTACGTCACACATCTCACAGCGCTTGGGCCCGCTGCCGTCCGGCTCGAGCAGACGCGGGAACAGGCTCCCTGCGTCGAGCACCGCGAAGCTCGTGCGCAGGGCTTCGTGGAAGGCGTTCGCAAGGGTGGAGTCGTCCGCACGGACCTCGAACTCCCGGACTTCAAGACCGTCACCGAGGAAGAGGTACCTGCCGCGAGCCTCCGCAGGCGAACGAAGCACTGCGGCCGCGAGCGCATAGGCAACTGCCTGGAGTCGCTCTCCCCTGCGCACCGCCTGCAGAAAGTCCCGGGCTCGCTTGTCGGCGGCCTTCAGCTCTGAGATGGGGCGACCCACCTTGTAGTCCGTGAGCCTCAGCGCACCCCCGTCGTCATCGACCCGGTCTGCTCGGAAGCGGATGGTGCGGGACCGACCGGCAAAGTCGACGACGCTGCACGCCCCGTCGACTTCGACGCCGAGGACCGCGACCGTGCGACCGCCTTCGGCTGCGCATGCCGCCCGCACGCCGCCGAGCGCCAAGGCAGCCAGGGCGTGCGGGAACCCCGGCAACGCAATGCCTTCTTCCCCGCACACCTTTTCGGCGGCAGCGTGCACAGTGCTCGCAAGGGCGCTCTCCTCAGGCCAGGACAGCTCCACGCGCCTCGCCGCCGCGACCTCCTCGAGAGAAAGGCGCGCCGGGACACTCTGCGAGGCCGCAAGCTGCTCCAGCGCGGCGTGCACGGTCGCGCCTACAAGGCGCGCGTCGATCCCCGGCAGCTCGCCGAGGGCGTCGGGCGGCGCTTGAATGCGCAAGAACCTTCGCACGAAGACCTGCCACGGACAGGCAGCGAGCTGCTCGGCAACCGTCACGTAGAGGGGGCGGCGCCGCGGGTCGGCCGCCTCACGCACAGCGCCCACGAAGCCAAAGTACGGGCCGAGGAGCGAGCCGCCGTCGGTTCGNNCGAAGGATCGCGATCCGGGCTCTGGCGAGCCGGGCCGCCTCGATCCTCGGCGCGCCTGCGCCCTGACCCTCCTCGATCGCCAGGGGGAGCACGCAGGCAAAGCTGCGCGGGCTTCCGTAAAGCCCCGCCAGGACTGCGTGCTCGTGGGCAGGGCGCGGACCCGCCCCCTCTCCCTTCGGACGCGAATAGAGGGAGGGCACTCTCTCCGGTTCCTGGCTCCCG
>DOUU01000387.1 GCA_003520425.1 Deltaproteobacteria bacterium | reverse complement strand
TCGGGAGACCGCTTCATCCTCGGGATCGGGTCCTCGAGCCACGCAATCGTAGAGGAATGGAATGGCCTCGCGTTTGATCGGCCTCTCCTCCGGGTGCGGGAGACGGTGGCCGTTCTGCGGCAGGCGCTCGCGGGCGAGCGCACCGACTTCGTCGGCGAAACCGTCCGCTCACGCGGATTGCGCCTTGCCAGCGTGCCCGCGCGCCCGGTTCCCATCTACGTCGGCGCACTGCGCGAGAAGATGCTCGCGCTGGCTGGCGAGGTTGCGGACGGGGTCTGCGTGAATCTCTTCCCCGTCTCCGCCTTGCCGAAAATGCTGGGGGCATACCGCGCGGGCGCGCAACGCGCGGGCCGGGACGCCTCCCGCGACGAAGTGGTGTGCCGCTTCCAGGTGGCGGTGACCGATGACCTTCCGGCGGTGCGCAATCTCGCGCGGCTTGCCTTTTCCGCCTACATCGCCGCGCCGGTCTACAACAGATTCTTTGCCTGGTGCGGCTTCGAGAAGGAGGCGCGGGCCGTGGCCGAGGCCTTTGCGCGGCGCGATCGCGCGGCGACGGGCGCGGCCATGAGCGACGAGCTCATCGATCGGGTCTTCATCCTAGGCTCGGCCGAGCGCTGCCGGGAGCAGATCGCGGAGTTCGTGGCAGCGGGCGTCACGACGCCCGTCCTCTCCCCCCTCGCGGCGGACCGCCGCGGCATCGAAGCGGTCTTCGAGGCCTTCGCGCCCAGGAACCTGGGACAGGACCGCGCGAGGCGAGAGGACAGAGCATGAAGGCCGAGGCTGGCTTGCCGATCGTGGTGACAGGGGCGACTGGGCTTGTGGGCCGGCGCCTTGTTCCCGCGCTCCTGCGCGCGGGATCAGGCGTCCGTTACCTGACGCGCGATCCCGCGCGTGCGCACCTTGGGGACGCAGGCTCCGCGGCGGAGCCGGTCGCCTGGGATGGGATCCATTTTCCAAAGTCCGCCCTCGCCGGTGCGGCCGCAGTCGTGCACCTCGCCGGCGAGCCGGTCTTCGCCGTCCCCTTCTCCGCCGCTCGGCGCGCACTCATCCACGACAGCCGGATTCGCTCGACGGAGGATCTCGCGGAGTCGCTGGGCGAGCTCGCGCCGGAGGAGCGCCCGCGCGCTCTCGTCTGCGCCTCGGCCGTCGGCTACTACGGCTCCCGGGGCGAGGAACTTCTCGACGAGTCGAGCGCTCCCGGGGAGGGCTTTCTCGCACAGCTGTGCGTGGCATGGGAGGCCGCCGCCGCGAAGGCCGCAAGTCACGGGGTCCGGGTGGCCTCGCTCCGCATCGGGATCGTCCTCGCTCGCGAGGGCGGCGCTCTCCCCAAAATGGCGCTCCCCATTCGCTTCGGCCTCGGCGGTCCCCTCGGCAACGGGCGCCAGTGGGTGCCGTGGATTCATATCGACGACCTTGTGGCCCTGATTCGGAAAGCGCTCTCCGACGGCTCTTTGAGCGGCCCTGTGAACGCGGTTGCGCCCGTGCCCGCGCGCAACGTGGAGCTCACCGCCGAGATTGCGCGCCGGCTCCACAGGCCCGCCTTGCTGCGGGTCCCGGGCTTCGCCATTCGCGCGCTCCTCGGCGAGCTTGCGGGAGAGCTTCTCGGAAGTCGCCGCGCCGTCCCGCTGCGCGCCCTTCGCGCCGGATTCCAGTTCACGCACGAGACGCTTTCGACAGCGCTCGCCGTTGAACTTTGAGCGAATGTCCTAGTTTCTCGGCAGCACGGTCATCATCGGATCGAAGACCGCAGGCAGAACTTCCTTCAGGGCGGGGCGCTCGGCTCCGGGCGCCACCTCGAAGAAGCCGAGGGAAACGGTCGGCGTGCGCACCGCGGGGAAACGCTCGCGGAAGTCGGCGAGCAGGCGCTCCAAGATCTCGAGGGCGCGGGTGCGATCCACGTCGGCGACGAAGAGGACGGCGCGCTCCCGCGTCATGCGGAAGACTGCGTCCTCGACGCGGAGCGCGCTCTCGACGTAGTCGATGAGCTCGGGAAACAGAGGCTCGCCTTCGGCGCCCGCGATGCCCACAACGACGGAGGGGAGGGTGTGCTGGTTCGCAAGATCGCAGCAGCGCTCAAGCAGCTCGCGCAGCCGGCGCGGGTCACCGGTCGCAAGAGGGCTCCGTCGCAGCAGCGTCATGCCCCACCTATCGTCGGGTCATGCGCTGTGCTGTAGCGCGAGGCAGCGCAAATGGCATCCCCGNNGCCGAGGCGGGCATGCCCCCTCACCGCAGCGACTGCCGGTCAAAGATGAGAATGGATCCCGCCGTCGCGGCCAGCGTGAGCAGAACGAGCACCGCAGCACTCGCTGCAAGCGGCAGCTCGTGGACGCCCACGAGCCCGAACCGGAAGAGATCGACGCCGTAGGTGAGGGGATTGGCATAGGCAAGCCAGCGCGTGGGCGCGGGAAGCGTCGACACGGGATAGAAGATGCCGGACAAGAAGTAGATCGGAACCGTCACGAGCCCTGCCAGCAACCGGAACGACTCGAGGCTGCGCAGCTGACTTGCGAGAGCGATGCCGAGGGCCACAAACGCGGTGGTGACCGAAATCACCGAAAGGAGCATCGCCAAAGGGTACGGGAGGCCGACGGCGGTGAACGTCGCGAGGATCGCAACGAGCACCAAGACGAGCCCGAGCGAGGCCACGACCCGAGAGGCGATCTTGCCAAGAACAATGCTCCCGCGGGAGACGGGCGCGACGAGAAGTGCCCGCAAGAAGCCGCTCTCCCGGTCCTGGATGAGGGTCATGCCTCCCCCTACCCCTCCGGATCCCACCACGAGCGCCAGAATCCCTGAAGCGAGGTGCGCGAGGTAGTCGACCCCGGTGGGAAGACGCACGACGCCGTTAAGCCCAAATCCGATGAAGGCGACGACGACGAGGGGAAAGGCAAGCTGCCCCACCCAGTAGGCGCGATCCCTGCGATAGCGCAGCCACTCGCGCAAGAAGATCGTCGCCGCGTCTCCCACGAGCCTCCTCATCCGCGGCCCTCTTCCGNNCGAAGGGGTGGCCGGTGTGGTGCAGGAAGACGTGCTCAAGGCTCGGGCGGTGAAGCCGGACCTCGCGCACGCCGAAGGGCCGCGCCGCGTCGAGGAGCTCCGGCAATCGCTGCGGACCGTTCGCAACCACGATGCGGAAGACCCGACCGCCCTCCGCGACGCCATCGTCTGTCACCTGCGCGACGCCGCAGAGAGCGCGAAGTATCGCCATGACCTTCTCCTGCGGCTCCGCGCGCTCAAGGGCGAGCACGACGACATCGCCTCCGAGCGCGGCTTTCAGGCGCTCCGGGGG
>DOUU01000073.1:3558-5140 GCA_003520425.1 Deltaproteobacteria bacterium | reverse complement strand
GAGCATTCGCCGCACAGCCGTGGCCCATTGAGGTGTCCCGACATTCTCCCAGTGCGGGTCATTGTCGGATGCGGGAAGCTGGTCCAATGCCTCGGGACTGGACAAGGCGCTGCGATCCTTGCGGCGGTGGTTCCGCAGGTGGTTAAGCGCGACGCGGTAAAGATAGCCACCCAGATTCTGCGGGCGGGCGATCTCTCCCCTGCGAAGCTTCTCGAGCGTCGTGACGGCCGCGTCCTGCAGAATGTCCGCNNCCCGCCGCAAGATCAGCGCGCGAAGCCCGGGGAAGTCACGATAGACTGCAGCCAGGTGGGAAGCCGGGTCCGTTACCGGCGCGGGAACGTCCGATTGCGCAGGGAGCATCTCCGGCAGTGCTGCTTGGTGATCAGCACCATGCATGAGCTGAGTATACGCCGCGATCGGAAGACACCGCACTGGTCGAGGCGCGCTCGTGCCGCTGGGTGGCGTCTGGTGGCCGCGATCGCGCTCGCCGCCTGGGCCGTGCCGGGGTTCACCACGAGCCTCTCGTGCACCCGTGCACTCGGAGCTCCCGCGGTCGCCGCAGGACCTCTGAGGACCCTGGGGGTGTTCCCCGCGGCAGCGCAACTTCCTGTCGTTCCCGGCCACACCTACCTGATCCAAGTGGACGAGCGCGACAACGACGCGCTGGTTGAGATTCTCGACTCGAGAAACCGGATCATTGCCCGTGCTGACCATCCCGAGCGACGGACGGGAACCCGCCGGACCTTGGTGACGGCGCGGGACTCTCCGTCGCTCCTTGTCCGCGTGACGGGCAAGGAACATGCGCGCGCTGTCGGCTCGGCAAGCGTTCAAGTCTTTGACCTCGCGACGCTCCGCGAGCGCCCCGACTGCCTCACGATCCTCAATGAGCTCGCCGCGGCCGATGCCGACTATGCTGCCGGGCAGGAAATTTCGAGGGGTCGCTCGACCTCTTCCACCCAGAGTGCACGCGATGCCTTCTTGCGAGCAGCACAAGCCTACTCGGCCGCCGAGCAGGCACTGGGGGCGCCCGGGGATCAGGCGCTTCGTGGCCAGACGGCACTGGCTCTCGCAGCCGTCGAATACTTCGATTTGCAGGACTGGGCTCAAACGGCGGAATGGGCCCAAGTGGCTGCCAGAACGGTCGGCTCCGACGATCCTTACCGTAGGGCGCGTGCCGATCNNGCGGAGGGCGCGTGCCGATGCGCTCCTCGCTGCCGCGTGGATCGAAATCGGGTCGGCAGCACCCGCGGGACGGGCTCTCCCCGGTGCCGATGCGAGGGGACTTCTGGTCCGCGCACGGCAGCTGCTGCGGCGATTGCTGCAGTTCCACTTGGAGCGGGGCGAACGGTATGACGCGGGACTGCAGCTCACGAACATCGGGCTGACGTACCTCGATGAGGGCAGCTATCCTGAGTGTGTCGAGGCTTCCGCCCGCTCGAGTGCCTTGTTCGAATCCATACATGAAACGGAGCGCCGCGCGCTGGCGTGGCAAAACCGGGCGCTGTGCCTGTGGGGGCTTGGGCGGCTGTCGGAAGCGCTGCGTTGGTTCGAGCGCGCGCTCACCGGCATTGGTCCCGACCCC
>DOUU01000073.1:0-3444 GCA_003520425.1 Deltaproteobacteria bacterium | reverse complement strand
CGCGAGTTCCTCGAGCGCTCGCTCGCGATCCGCACCGTGGCGCTCGATGGCCGGGGGCGCATGGCGAGCCTGCGCTCGCTCGCGACCCTCGATGCCGAGGAGGGGAGGGTGGAGCAGGCGCTCGCGGNNAAATCTACAATTGGTTCACCGAGGGTTTCGACACCGCCGACCTCAAGGAGGCCAAGGCGCTGCTCGATGAAGTCCTTTCGACAGTCGCCAAGAGCGGCCCGCCCATTGAAGCGGAGGCGCTCCTGCAACACGCGGTCCTTCTTCGCAGCATGGGTCGGCCACGAGACGCGCTGGCGGATCTCGCGCTGGCCCGGCCACGTTTGCACACCTTTGGCAGCGTCATGGAGGAGTTTGAAGGGGACCTCGAGCTCGCCCGAGCTCTGCGGGACCTTGGGCAATCTCGCGAAGCGCTCGCAGCGGTCCAGCGGGCGCTGGGGCAGGCCGACGCTGTGCGCCTTCAGACCGCGAATCCCGAGCTGCGTGCTCAACTTCAGACGCCGCTCCGACCGGCCTACGACCTCAAACTCGAACTGCTTCGCGACCGCTATGAGCAAGCCGTGGCCATGGGGCGGGAACAGGATGCCAGCGCGCTCGCGGCGCTCGCGTTCGCAACTGCGGACGCCTCGCGCGCACGCTCGTTTGCCGAGGTCGCGGCCCAGAATTACTCGCCCGCGGTTCGTCGGGCGCTTGCTGCTGAGCTTCGCCGTCGCGAGGAGCTCTACCGCGAGCTTTCCGCCCGTCGATTTGCCCTGGACGCGCGACTTGAGCGGTCGGGACCCGACGATTCCCGGGCACGGCACCTCGTTGCGGACATTGCGGAGCTCAGGCGAGAGGTGGACACGGTCAACACCGTCATCGCGAGCCGCGCGCACATGCCCGGCGCGCCGGCGCGAACGGGCCGCGAACGGATGAGCGCCCCCTCCCTTCCTGCTGATACGGCACTCGTCTCGTACTGGCTTGGGTCCGAATCCGCTTACGCATGGGCGGTGTTGCCGGGAGAAATTCACTGGGCGCGTTTGTCATCCCCGACCGCCATTGCAGACCAGGCGACCTCGTTCCATCGTTCGCTGACGCGTCTCGTGGATGTGCCGGTTGAGCGTCGGCTTCAGGACGCTCGCGCTCTTTATGCGATGATCATGCAACCCCTCGAGCCATGGCTGTCGCGTGTGCGGAAGTGGGTGATCATTCCGGACGGCGCTCTTGACTACGTCCCGTTCGCGGCCTTGCAGATGCGGGATGGGCCAACTGAATCCTTTGTCGTGAGGGAACACGATGTGGCCGTGACGCCCGCCGCGTGGATGCTCGATCAGGGCCGCGCTCGGCCGCCCGCGCCCGACCACCGCAGGATCCTGCTCGTGGCCGATCCGGTGTACCAGGCGGATGACCCCCGGCTCGCAACGGTCAGGAATGCGCTGGCGGGCACGCAAGCCTCCGGTTTGGGCGATTCGTACCACAGCGCTCGCGACTATCGACGGCTGCGATTCACCGCCGAAGAGGCCGCCGGGATCTCGGCGCTTTTCCCGGCGGCGGATGTCGATGAATTGATCGGCCTCAACGCCACGCGCGAGCGGTTGCTCGCCCTGGACTGGTCCCAATACCAGTTCATCCACATTGCGACGCACGGCATCGTGGATGCACAAGTCCCCGAATTGTCGGCATTGATTCTCGGCGCCTACGACGAGCGGGGCCGGGTCACCGATCGGGCAGTGCGAGTTGCGGATGCGTCCCTTAAGACACTGACGGCGGACGTTGCGGTACTTAGCGCATGTGAGACGGCTCTTGGCAGAGAGGTTCGCAGCGACGGCCTGGTCGGGATGAGCTCAACGATGCTCGCCCGCGGTGCGCGCGCGGTCGTCGCCTCGCTTTGGCCTGTCCCAGATGAGATTGGCGCGCGCCTGATGACAGAGTTCTACCAGCATATGCTTCACGACTCGATGGGTCCCGAGGCGGCACTGGGTACGGCCATGCGATCGATGGTGTTGCGCGACCGCGCGGTCGACCCAGCGCTTTGGGCCGCGTTTCAGGTCTCGGTGGGCGCGCTGCGACCTCCCAAGCCTGCCCACGACCCCGCGACGGTGAAAGTTGCCACGACGACGACGCCTTAGTGCTCCAACACTTCTGGATGGACTAATGCGCTCGCGCTGCTTGTCCGCGCGCCACCTGCGGGAGACGTGCTTAAGCTTGGCCTCGCCTACTGCGACATCAAAAATCGGAACTCCCGTTCGAACGCAACTCACAGCTGCGTTCGTTGGCAGCGACCGCCTGGGTAGCTGTGACCGGGTTCGCAGACTGTGCTCGAGCCAGGAGTTTGAATCCCGCGCGAGCTGAAAGAGCAGGACGCTTCGATGGAAACGCTCAGATTGCGCCGGATGCAGGAACCGTCTCGGGTGCAGAGACTCCTGGAAGCCTACGTCTCGCGAGCGAATATCCTGCCAGAGGATTCGTATCCGATTCGCGACCCGCGCGAGCTACCCCCGCGTGTTCGAATACATATAGCCCGCGCGCTTGCCGAAGGACAAGTCTGGATGTGTTGGGCGCGTACCCCTCAGATCTGGCTCTTCACATGCGAGATGTCTCTTGCGTTATCGCGCGAGCGGGGAGCACCTGTCTTACTGCTGCGTTGCTACGACGAGGAGGGCGAACTGAAGGACTCCGGAACGTGGAGGTATGACGCACTGGGAGCCTGGAGTCGCTGCGCCGAGTGAATTTTCGCCGCCGTGCTTGCTTCCTTCCCGAACGTTGTCACGACGGCTTCCTCGGCCCCACCGGAGCAAGGTAGCTCCGGTGGGGCCGCTTTTCTCTTCGACAACTGTCGGGAAGAACTAGATCGGGGACNNGCGAATAAAACCCCGCCCGGTCATTCCCTTGACGGATGGCAGGGCACTATCCACACGCGCAGCCGTTCCCACTTGGCGCGAGCGGCGTCCCCGCCTCCTGAGTAGCGTTAGGTTCAGAGTGCCTCCGCGCGCCCCCGCGGCTGCCGGGCGCCTGCTTGGGTGCCAGTCTTTGGTCGAAGCATAGCGGGTAAGAAAAATCCTTCCGGCGTGGTTCGCTGTCGTTCCCGGCCGTGCGTTATTGCAGGCCTAGCATGCCCTGAGCTGTCATACACCGTTGGTGTACGTACACCATTGGTGTAGCAACCTATGGTCTTCATCGAGACGCCTGTCTTTACTAGGCAGGTAACTGAGCTGCTGAGCGATGAGACCTACGCGGCCTTTCAATGGTATCTGGCGCTTAACCCCCAGGCGGGGCAAGGTCATCCAAGGAACTGGAGGGCTGCGCAAAGTACGTTGGGCTGTGCCAGGCGGCGGCAAGAGTGGCGGCGTGCGCGTGATCTATTTCTACGTCGCTGCGCAAGGTCAAGCGAGGATGTTGCTGATTTATCGCAAGGGTGAAAAGGACAACCTGACGGCTGCGGAGAAGAAAATTCTCCGC
>DOUU01000099.1:2913-4315 GCA_003520425.1 Deltaproteobacteria bacterium | reverse complement strand
GCCGTGTGGTCGAGGATCGGGATGCCCGGAAACAGCTTGGGCAGGCTCCAGCGGATCACGTCCGCCAGAAAGACGTAGCAGCGCTGCCCGTTGCTCGGGGGGAGTCGCACGATGCGAGCGAGGACGCTCGGGGCCTGCACGACCGCGAGGCGCTCCGGCTGCTCGGGGTCGTCGGTCCGCAGGAGCGCGGCAATCGACAGGCTCTTGCTCGACACGTGGGGGAAGGGGTGGGCGGGGTCGACGGCGATCGGCGTGAGGACCGGGAAAACTTCACGGTCGAAATACGCCTTCAGCCACTTGGCATGCTCCGGCTCGAGCGCCGTCGGCCGAACGATTCGGATGTTCTCCTTCTCGAGGGCGGGAACGATCTCGTGCAGCCAGCAGTCGTACTGCTCCGCCACCATCTCCCGGATCTCCACATCGATGGCGTGGAGGGTTTCGGCGGGAGAGAGGCCGTCGGGGTTGCGGTCTGCCACACCGGCTTCTGCCTGCTGGCGCAGACCCGCCACCCGCACCTCGAGGAACTCCGAGAGGTTCGAGTCCACGATTGCCAGGAACTTCATGCGCTCCAGCAGCGGATTCTGAGGGTCGCGTGCCTCCTCGAGGACGCGCCGGTTGAAGGCGAGCCAGGAGAGCTCACGGTTCGTGAACCACTCCGGCTGGCTGTCGGAGCGGGTGTCTTGGGTCTCGCTCGAGAAGGGCATCGTCGGTTTGATCGGCTGAACGGAGGTCACGGTGGATTCCTTGTCGCTCGTGCCTAGCGCTCCCCTGCCCCCGGCTCGGTCACATAGCGGCGGTGGGCTCTCACCTGCAAGAAGCGACCATCCGGAACGCCAAAGGGGTCGCAGGCGCGCAGATCGGGCAGCCACGCGGTCAGGAAGCCGTCGCGACCTCGGGCGTGGTGCACGCAGCCCGTGTCAAGGCCACGCAAACGCTTGGCGACGTGCAGCCCCTGCATGGACCAGTGACCATACACGACGCCGTAGGGGTGCCCCCTCGCGCTCCAGCGTCGGTGCCATGCGTCCTGCGGGTCGAAGGGCTCCTCCTTCGACCAGCCTCCGCGCCCGTCCGCGCTTCGGATACAGGTCAACCGGTCCAGGACGTCGCGGTCCGAGTCGGTGGCCCGCGCCGCTGCGAGGAGCCCCCAAGCCGTCTCCGGGTCCGCCGCTGCGAGCCGTTCCTCCACGCGCCGGGCTCGTTTCTCCACCTCCGGCAGATCCCAGTCCGGGTGGACCCCGGCGTGGACCATGGCAAAGGGCCGGTCCCCCAGAACCCCGGATTCCACGAGCGGGCGCCGGCGCAGCCATTCCACCCAGAACGAGAGGTCCGGCGAGTCGAGAATATCGTGGAAGGTGTCGAGGGGCCGCAGCGGCCGGTGGCCGAGGGCAGACTGCAAGAGCCC
>DOUU01000099.1:0-2907 GCA_003520425.1 Deltaproteobacteria bacterium | reverse complement strand
CTCCGGCCCCCGATTCACGAGATCGCCCACGAGCCACAGCTCGTAGCGGTCCCCCAACCGACAACGAATCCGGCCGAGCAGCTCCTCGAACTCGACGGCGCAGCCCTGCACGTCACCGATGAACACGGGTTGCACAGCGCGAGCTTAGCGGTTCCGAAGCTAAGATTGAGCCCCCCGGCAGGCCCATCACAGGAAATCCTTCCGGAAGGCGCTGGAGGTGGCATGGAGTGGAATCTGGCGGACCTGTTCGAGCTCGTCGCGGACACATGTCCGGAACGCGTGGCGCTCCAGCACGGAATCGGTGGTGTCACCCGCACCTGGTGGGAGCTCGAGCGCCGCAGCAATGCGCTGGCGCGCCATTTCTCGAGCCAGCACGAGGTCGGCGCGAAGATCTCGATCTACTCCCACAATCGGCCGGAGTTCATGGAAACCGTGATCGGCGCGATGAAATCACGCCTGGTGCCGGTCAACGTGAACTACCGCTACCTCGAAGACGAACTCGTCTATCTCTTCGACAACTCCGACAGTGAGATCGTGGTCTACGAAGCGACCTATGCCGGTCGCATTGCCAAGGTGCGCGACCGCGTCCCTCGGGTGCGGGAGTGGATCGAACTGGAAGACGAGGCGCCCGGCAATCCGTTCGCGACGCCCTACGAACAGATCGCCGCAGCGGGCGCGGAGCGCCTGGAGATGGAGCGCAGCCCACACGATCTCCTGTTCCTCTACACGGGGGGCACGACGGGCATGCCGAAGGGGGTGATGTGGGAGCAGTCCGCGCTCTTCCGCAGCATCGGCGGGGGCGGGAACGCGGTCCTCGGGGAGAGGGCCTCCGAGTCGGTGGAGGAACAGCGCGGCCGCATCCAAGAAAAGGCGCGCTCCCAGCGTCTTTTGCCCGGCAGCCCCCTCATGCATGGAACCGGGCTCTTTACCAGCTTCAACGCCCTCGGCGGCGGCGGCTCTGTGGTGACCTTGCCGGCGCGGTCTCTCGACCCGGAGGAGCTCTGGAGCACGGTCGAAGTGCGTCGCGTGGAGGCGCTCTCCATTGTCGGGGATGCCTTCGCGAAGCCCATGCTCCGCGCCCTTGAGGCGCATCCAGGCCGCTGGGACCTGCGATCGTGCGCCCTGATCGTCTCCTCCGGGGTGATGTGGAGTCCCGAAGTGAAACGCGGCCTGCTTCGGCACCTGCCCCACGCGATCCTTTTCGACTCGTTCGGATCGAGTGAAGCGACGGGCTTCGGGACTGAGGTTTCGACCAAGGACTCGGAGACCAAAGTCGGGAAGTTCCGGCTCGGGCCCAACTGCAAGGTGTTCACCCCCGACGGCCGCGAGGTCGAGCCGGGCAGCGGCGAGGCCGGCTTTGTGGCGCGCAGCGGCCCCATCCCGATCGGCTACTACAAGGATGAGAAGAAGACGGCCGAGACCTTTCGCACGATCGGCGGCGAACGCTGGTCGATCCCGGGCGACTGGTGCACCGTCAACCCCGACGGATCACTGAATCTTCTTGGGCGGGGCTCCGTGTGCATCAACACAGGCGGCGAGAAGGTCTACCCGGAGGAGATCGAAGAATCGCTGAAACAACATCCTGCGGTGTATGACGCCGCGGTGGTGGGCTTGCCCGACGAGCGCTGGGGGGAGGCGGTGACGGCGCTCGTCGAGCTGCGCGCGGGTGCTGCGCCGACACCGGAGGAGCTGCGCGCGCATGTGCGCGAGCGACTCGCGCCCTACAAAGCCCCGAAGAGCGTGCTCTTCGTCGATTCGATCGGCCGCGCCCCCTCGGGCAAGGTCGACTACAAGGCGCTCAAGCTGCGGGCACGCGAGGCCTTGGGGGTGGGGTGATGCCGATGCTTCGAGCCTGGCTTGCGACCCGGTCCGAGCCGGGGGCGCGCCCTCTTTGCCGAGCGGGCGCCTGTTCCTGGCTCTTGCGAAGAGGCCGCGAGGTGCGAGGGAGAGGCCGGAGGGTGGCCCGGGCCCTCCGCCGCGCCAAAGCCTTCGCTCCGCTAGGGCGGGCGGCGGCCCGAGCCCTGGCCGCAGGGCCGAGCTAGCCGGCCATGGCCCAAGTGCTCGTGCTCCAACACGTGGCACCCGAGACCGCGGGGCGGATCGGCGATGCCGTGACCGCGGCAGGCCACAGCCTGCGGGTCGTGCGCTCCTTCGCCGGCGAGCCCGTGCCGGAGTCGCTCGAGGGGGCGGCGGGGCTCGTCGTGATGGGCGGCCCCATGGGCGTCTACGAGCGCGACCGATTCCCCTTCCTCCGCGACGAGCTGCGGCTGATCGAGCAGGCGCTCCGCAGCGAGCGGCCGCTGCTCGGCGTCTGCCTTGGCAGCCAGCTGCTGGCCCACGCACTCGGCGCAGACGTGCATCCGGGTTCGGCCAAGGAGATCGGCTGGCATGGACTCACCCTCTCCGGAGCGGCTGCGACCGATCTCTTGCTTTCGGGCGCACCGGGCGCGTTCACCGGTTTCCACTGGCACGGGGATGTGTTCGACCTCCCGGCGGGCGCAGTCGGCCTTGCGCGCTCCGCGCAGACAGCCTGCCAGGCGTTCCGCTATGGCCCCGGCGCCTGGGGCCTGCTCTTCCACATGGAGGTGACGGAGTCGATGGTGGCCGCCATGGTGAGGGCCTTTCCTGAGGAGCTCGCCGCAGCTGGACTTGAGGGCGGTGAGATCCTCGCAAACACCGCCGCGTACCTCCCGACGCTGGAGCGCGTCGGGATCGGTGCATTTGGCCGTTTTGCGAAGCTCCTGGGCGAAGTCGGATAAAGGCCGCGCTCCCATTTGAGAGGCGGATGGGCCTGCGGATTCTCCCCTCCTGGCACTGCCTCTCCGCACCCAGCCAGGCCTACGGGAAGTCGACCGAGGGGCCCGCCACGCGGCGCCCCCCTCGGGGCGGCACCCCGGGCAGGCGATC
>DOUU01000316.1:2409-2795 GCA_003520425.1 Deltaproteobacteria bacterium | reverse complement strand
AGTAATCGATTTGGAAGGGGTACCAGGTGAACCAGTCCGCACCGGCCCCCGAGACGTCCAGCTTGCTGGCCCGCTACTTCAGCTTCGTGATTGCAAAGCGCTGGTGGGTGATCGCCCTCTACGCGCTTTTCCTCTTGCCTTCGGCGTGGCTCGCCGCTCAGGTCCGACAGGACAATTCCATTGACCGTTTGATCGTGGCAGGAGATCCCGACAACGTCGCCATGCGCGAGTTCCAGCAGGTGTTCGGGGCGGGCGAGTACGCACTCCTCTTGGCTCAGGCCCATGATCCATTCGCACCCAAGGTGCTGGGTGAGATCGACCGCATTGAGCAGGCGATCGAGGCGATACCGGGCGCGAGCGTCAATTCGGCACTGTCTGTCTTCCGG
>DOUU01000316.1:866-2335 GCA_003520425.1 Deltaproteobacteria bacterium | reverse complement strand
CGTGCGATCGCCGACACGAATCCAAACCTCTCGCCGCTCACCGGCCTGCACCGCCTTGGCCAGCCCTATGTAAACGTTTATCTCGACCAGACGCAACGAACAGCCTGGCGCTATTTCGTGATCTTCACGGCATTCGTAATCGCGCTGAATCTCTTCTTGTATCGCTCTCTGCGCACACTTGCCGCGTTTCTTTTGACCCTCGGAGTCTGTCTCGCGGCCTCCGTAGGTTACATCGGGGCGAGAGGCGGCATGCTGACCATCGTCTCGCCAATGGTGCCCATGACGATCCTGGTCACGGCGACGGCTACCCTTGTCTACATCCACTCCCGTTTCGTCCAGCGACCTGCGCATCTCCCCGTCGAAAGACATCAAGTCTTCGCCCTTTGCAACAAGTTCGTGGCATGCACGGCGTCCATCTTTGCCACGGCCGCGGGCTTCGGCGCACTCATCATCTCACCGATCCGGCCGGTTCGAGAGATGGGCAGTTGGGTGGCCGTGGGGCTCTTCCTGACCTGGGTGATCGTCTTTACGCTCTTCCCTGCGCTTCAGAAGGTCCTGGCGACTCCGACCTGGACCGAGCGCCTCCCGGAAGACGACTGGTTCGTGCGTTTGGCCCATGGGCTTCCGAGGTGGAGCTACCGATGGCGCTGGCCCCTTGTGCTCTCCGCTCTCGGACTCTCCGCTGCTGGCGCGGTGATGATCTTCGGTTTTCCGGGACAGATCTCCCCCATGCATGTGGTTACGGATCCGGTGGAAATGATGGATCACGACACGGAGCTCTATCGAGATATCCGCCGCCTGACGCCGCTCCTGCCAGGCCTTTCCATTACCCAAGTATGGCTGCGTGGAGGCCTCGGCTCTGTCTCCGAACCCAAGGTTCTCTTCGGCCTGCACCGATTCCAACAGCTCCTCGAGGCGGATCCGGATGTCGGAGCCGCGATCGGGCCAACCACCATTCTCCGCATGATCCGTTATATCGGCGGCGCGGGAGATGGCTGGCCAGAGAGCTCGGCCGAGCGGGAAGAGCTTTCGAGCGAACTCGAGGTTCTCGCTGCGAGGGAGCCGCTGCTCCGCCGCTTCGTCGAGCCGCATACCCTGGCGCAGGCACAGCTCACGGTGGTGAGCCGCGTGACGGAGCACGAGGGTTTCGAGCGACTGGCGGCCTCGATCCGGCGCCATTGGCAAGAAGCCGTCGCGGAGTGCCCAGATCTTGCCGGCCTCAAGCTCGCGACGGTCGGTCTCACGCCACTCAATGCCAAGATGGCCCAGAGCCTGGTCCCCACGCTGGTGCACAGCTTCATGCTTACGGTCGCCGTCATCTTCTCGGCCTTCCTGCTGGTGTTCCGGAACGGCCCAGCCCGCGTGATGGCGCTGATCCCCTCAATCTTTGCGATTCTGGTGATGTTTGCGTTGATGCGAGCGACAGGCATGATGCTGAATGTCGCAACGATCCTGATCGCGTCGACGAT
>DOUU01000316.1:0-837 GCA_003520425.1 Deltaproteobacteria bacterium | reverse complement strand
ATCTTCTTCGCCACGCTGATCAATGCAGCCGGATTTCTGGCGTTCGCGCTCTCAGGCCTGCCCCCCATCCGACAGTTTGGAATCCTGTCGGCCACGGCATTTGCGCTCTCGATGCTGGCCGACTTTACTGCCCTCCCTGCTGCTCTGTGGATCCTCTTCCGGGCAAAGCCCGATCCGCCGAAACCAGGCTAGGCGGCCCCCCGCGACCGCCGCTTTCTGGGGCTGCAGGCCTCTCGAGGCAACCCGGCATGCCGGCCCCGACCACCAGCTCGTCGAGGAGCACCTGATCGCTGGGCCGCAGCTCCTTCTTCTCCGCCATGCAGCGACATAAGTGCGGGAGGGCACTCGGAGTATCACCGAGGGCGAGGTAGGCTTCCGCAAGCCGCAGGTGATTCTCGAGCGATTCGGGGTACGCCGCAACCAGCCCTTCCAGAAGTTCGACCCCGATCTCCGAGTTCCCATGGGAGACAAGACTCGCCGGTGCCATCACATAGAGCGTCCCCAAAAGGCGCGTGGCTGCCCCCTCGCGGAATCCGGGATCGCGCGCTCGGCTGAGCTCAGCGTCTCGTTCGACGTCCTTCACCAGCCCCGCGGCGAGCAGGCCCCTCTGCTGAATGAGACGCCCCGTGATGGCAGCGCGGGCGAAGGGCGTTTCCGGCCCACCTTCGTCACGCGCCTTCAGGACGTTCTCATACGCAAACTCGCGGTCGGCGGGCGTATCGTTTCCCTCATCGATCAATACCTCTAACGCGTCATAAAGCGCCAGCGCATTGTCTTTTGCAGCGACAAGGGCGGGCGCGACCGAAGGCGGGGGCTGCAGTGTGCCGCAAGCGAAGA
>DOUU01000264.1 GCA_003520425.1 Deltaproteobacteria bacterium | reverse complement strand
ACCGCCGAGTACGGCGACCTCACCCGCGGACCGCGGCTTGTGGATGGCGCAGTACGAGAGCGCATGAAGGAAGTGCTGAAGGAAATCCAGTCTGGCCAGTTCGCCAAGGAGTTCATCCTCGAGAACCAGGCGGGCAAGGCCTCCTTCAACGCGCTGCGTCGGCGCGCCGCCGAGCATGAGCTCGAGAAGGTCGGGGCGAGGCTGCGAGGACTCATGCCGTGGCTCAAGGAGAAAGCCCTCGTCGATCGCTCGAGGAACTAAAGCGATGGCCGAGCCCGAGCCTCCCGTCTTTGCCGAGCGCCCGACCGAGCCGATCGTTCCGGACGCTTGGCGGTTGGCGGCGCTGCCCCTCGGGATGGCCCTTGCCTTCCTTCTCGCGCGCTCGAGCTGGACCCTCCTGTGGCTCGGCCTTGCTGGCTTCGTGCTCGCATTCTTTCGCAATCCGCAGCGCAACATCCCCGGCGACGAACGCGCGGTCGTTTCGCCCGCGGACGGTCGCGTGATCGCCGTGGGGGAGGTCGAGGACGGGGATGGATCGAAGCGCCTGCGCATCGGGATCTTCTTGTCGATCTTCAACGTGCATGTGAATCGGGCGCCGGTGGCGGGGCGCGTGGTGGAGATCGTGCGCTCGGGCTCGCAGTACCTCGCGGCCTTTAACCTCGATGCGGAGCGCCTCAACGTCTCTTGCAGCCTGACCCTCGAGACGGCGCGCGGCGAACGGGTGCGGGTCGTACAGACCACAGGCTTCATCGCGCGGCGCATCGTGTGTCATCCGCGCATCGGGGAGTGGATCCGCCGTGGCGACCGCTACGGCCTGATTCGCTTCGGCTCCCGCACCGATGTCCTGCTGCCGCCCGGTGCGCGGCCGCGCGTGGGCGTGGGTGACCGGGTGAGGGGCGGCAGTAGCATCGTGGCCGAGCTGTCTTCGGGAGGGGGATCGTGACCACCATCGAGCCCGCGGAGAGTTACGGCGGCTTCAGCGCGCGTCGCAGGAGGCGTCGGCGTGCACGCGGCGGGCGACGGCGCGGCATGTACCTTCTGCCCGGGCTCTTCACCACCGGAAACCTCTTCTTCGGGTTCTACGCGATCATTCACGCGACTTTGGGCAACTCCAATCGTGCGGCGCTCGGGATCGTGCTGGCCGCGATCTTCGATACGCTCGACGGTCGCGTTGCGCGTCTTGCGCACGCAACGAGCAAGTTCGGTGCGGAGTACGACTCCCTGGCCGACGTCGTCGCCTTCGGCGTCGCCCCCGCCGTCCTCGCCTTCGCCGCGGGGGATCTGCGCGTTCTCGGTCGGCCCGGCTGGATGATGGTGTTCGTGTATACGGTGTGCGCGGCTTTGCGCCTCGCTCGCTTCAACGTGCACCCCTCGCGCTACAGGGGACGCTTCGAGGGGCTGCCGAGTCCGGCTGCAGCGCTCATGGTCGCGGCCACGGTGTGGTTCACGGATTTCGTGCATGTGCACTTCGTGCGTTTCCGCTTTCCGGAGGCGGTGGTTGCGATCGGGGTCGTGAGCGTGGGCCTGCTCATGGTCAGCACGTTTCCCTACCGCAGCTTCAAGGAACTCGACCTTCGCCATTCCTATGGGACCCTTGTCTTCGTGATCATCGCCCTCGTGCTCGTCGCCCTCGAGCCGAGGGTGACGCTCTTCGGAATCGGTGTCGCCTACGTCGCCTCCGGCCCGATCGAGTGGCTCTGGCGCCGCAAGTACGGTCACCCCTTGGAGGAGCTCCCGCCGCCTTCCGCAAAGGACGGAAACAATGAGCACTGAGATCATCCGCATCTTCGACACGACGCTGCGGGACGGGGAACAGTCCCCGGGCTGCAGTATGAACCTCTCGGAAAAGTTGGCCCTCGCGCGCCAGCTCGAACGACTCGGCGTGGACGTCATCGAAGCGGGATTTCCGATCGCGAGCGAGGGCGACTTCGAGTCGGTGCGGGCCGTGGCCGAGGAGGTGCGCGGAACCATCGTCTGTGGACTGGCAAGGACCGGCCGGGAGGACATCGAGCGCGCCGCCCGGGCACTCGAGCGCGCGGCAAAACCTCGGATCCACACGTTCATCGCGACGAGCGACATCCATCTTCAGCACAAGCTCAGGATGAGCCGCGAACGCGTGCTGGAGGAGGTCGGTCGCGCGGTCCGACAGGCCCGCAGCTTCGTGGACGATGTGGAGTTCTCGGCGGAGGACGCCACGCGCTCGGATTGGGAGTATCTGGTCGAGGTCTGCAACGTAGCGATTGGGGCGGGTGCCTCCACGCTGAACCTGCCGGACACCGTCGGTTACACCTCGCCCGAAGAGTATGCGGCGCTCATCCGGCATCTTCGCGAGTGCGTCCGCGGCGCGGAAAACGTTGTGTTCAGCGTCCACTGCCACAACGACCTGGGTCTCGCCGTCGCGAACAGTCTGGCGGCGGTGCGTGCCGGGGCGCGGCAGATCGAGTGCACGGTCAACGGGATCGGAGAGCGCGCGGGGAACACTGCGATGGAGGAGTGCGTCATGGCCATGAAGACGCGTCCCGATGTGTTCGCCGGTCTCGACACGCGAATCCGGACCAGCGAGATCTACCCTTCGAGCCGCCTGCTCTCCTCGATCATCGGCGTCCCGGTGCAGCCGAACAAGGCCGTGGTCGGGGACAATGCGTTCGCGCACGAGGCAGGGATCCACCAGGACGGCGTCCTCAAGGCCGCGATTACCTACGAAATCATGACGCCGCAGTCCATCGGGAGGCCCTCGAACGAGCTTGTTCTCGGCAAACACTCCGGTCGTCATGCCTTCCGGGAGCGGCTCCAAGAGCTCGGTTTTGCGCTCGAGGGGGAGGAGTTCCAGCGCGCGTTCCAGCGCTTCAAGGACCTCGCGGACAAGAAGAAGGCGATCTACAACGAAGATCTCGAGGCCATCGTCGCGGACTCTGTGATCGCAAGCGACGACCGCTTTGTGCTGGGCGATGTCTGCATCGTGAGTGGGAGCTTCGGCATACCCAACGCGACCGTCGAGCTCGCGGTGGACGGAGTTCCTCGCAAGGCCACCGAGTTCGGCGTGGGTCCTGTGGATGCGCTGTTCAAGGTGATCGCGTCCTTGACGGAGACCAAGAGTGAGCTCCTGCGTTATCAGGTAAACGCGATCACGGGGGGCATGGACGCACAGGGCGAGGTTTCGGTGACCGTTTCCGAGGGCGGGCGCAAGGTGATTGGACACGGTGCCCATACCGATGTCCTGGTGGCGAGCGCGAAGGCCTACGTCCACGCCCTGAATAAGCTCGAGTGGCACAAGCGTCGCCATGCGATCGCGGAGCCGAAGGGGATCTAGAGCGCCCGGCGCAGGGGTCCGCGTTCAGCGAAGAGCGTTGCCGTGGAGCGTCGCGAAACCGACACGCCGCGTTCCAGACACGAAGGAAAACCGATGGATCGCATCGTCCTATTGCCCGGGGACGGAATCGGCCCCGAGGTGACACGAGAGGCCCGACGGGTCCTCGAGGCGGCTTGTTCGCGACGCGGCCGCAAGCTTGAGTTCGTGGAGGAGCTGATCGGAGGGGCATCGCTCGACGCGCGCGGCACGCCCCTTGCGGACGATGTCGTGAGGCTTGCGCGTCAAAGCCGCGCGGTGCTGCTCGGCGCCGTGGGGGGTCCGAAATGGGACGCAGCTCCCGTGGACCGGCGCCCAGAGAAGGGCCTGCTCCGCATTCGCAAGGAACTGGGTCTCTTTGCGAATCTCCGGCCGGCAACCGTGTTTCCGGCGTTGGCGAGCGCATCCACACTGCGATCCGAGGCGATCGAGGGGATCGACCTTCTGGTGGTGCGGGAACTCACCGGCGGACTCTACTTCGGGGAGCCCCGCGGTCGAGCGCTGGTGGATGGCAAGCGCGAAGCCCGCAACACGCTGGTGTATGACGAGGTTGAGATCGCGAGGATCGCCCGCGTGGCGTTCGAGGCGGCGCGAGGTCGGCGTCGGCACGTGACCCATGTGCACAAGGCGAACGTCCTCGAGGTGTCCCAGCTCTGGGTCGAAGTCGTGGACGAGACCGCCCGCCGCTACCCCGACGTGGAGCTCACGCACCAGCTGGTCGATTCCTGCGCCATGCTGCTCGTGCGAGACCCCCGGCGCTTCGATGTGATGCTGACCGAGAACCTGTTCGGCGACATCCTCTCCGACGAGGCGGCCATGATCACGGGGTCGCTCGGAATGCTGCCGTCGGCGAGCCTCGGTGAAGGAGGGATGGGCCTCTATGAGCCCGTCCACGGCTCCGCTCCCGACATCGCCGGCAAGGACGTGGCGAACCCCCTTGCCGCGATTCTCTCGGCCGCGATGCTCTGCGAGCACTCGCTCGGTGCGAAAGAAGTCGCAGCCGACATCCGGAGCGCAGTCACCGCCGTGCTCGACGCCGGCCATCGCACGGCCGACCTTGCAACGCCTGGCCAGGCGCAAGCGGCCGTCGGTTGCGCGAAGATGGGGGCGCTTGTACTCGCCGGACTTGACAGGTAGACGGGATGCGCGATGAAGCTCGGGTGATGCGGTGCAAAGCCGCAGGTTCTCTCTCGGGTCGCGAACGAGGGACGAGGTAGTGCCGCGCCGCGCATTGCGGGTCGCCGTCGCCGGCGCCACCGGCACGCTGGGCGGCGAACTGCTCTCGGTGCTCGACGCCCGCCGCTTTCCTCTCGGCGAGCTCGTGCCCCTCGCAACTCAGCGTTCTGCCGGAGATGCGATCGAGTTTCGCGGCGAGGTCTACGACGTCTGCGCGGATGCCGCACGCCTGCGCGGCGTCGATCTGGCGTTCCTGTGCACTCCAGCCGCGGGCTCGCTCGAGCTTGCGCGCCGCGCCCTTCACGAGTCCGTGCCGTGCATTGACCTCTCCGGCTGCCTCTCGAGCAGCCCCGAAATACCGCTGCTCGTGGCCGATCTCGGCCCTGCGGCCGAGGCGCTGCTCCAGCCCATTCTCTCTTCCCCTGCGGCCCCCGCGCTTGCCTGGGCCACCGTGCTGCGCCCCCTGGATCGGGCTGCCGGTCTTCGGCGCATCGTCGCCACCTCGGTTCATTCGGTCTCGAGCGGCGGGCGGCTTGGCATCGAGTCGCTCTCCTCCGAGACGATTGCTCTATTCAACCAGCAGGATCCACCAGAGCCCACCGTCTTCGGCCAACCCGTGGCGTTCGACTGCGTACCCGCCTTGGGGGAGGTCGAGCCCGGAGGCGCCACGAGCTTCGAGTCTGCTCTCGCCCGTGATCTTCAGCGCATGCTGGGCGCCCATGTGGGAATCGCTGCCACGGCCCTTCGCGTGCCCACATTCTCGGGGGATGGCGCCGCCCTCACCCTTGAGTTCGATCGCCCACTTCCCCCGGAGGATGCACGCAGCGCGCTCGGGGAGGCGCCCGGGGTCGAGCTGTGGGAGGGCGCCGCGCCCGGTCCCACTACGCGCGCGACCACCGGGCGAGAGAGTGTTCTCGTCGGGCGGCTGCGGGCAGATCCGACGAGCGAGCGGGGGCTTATGCTCTGGCTCGCGGCCGATTCCGTACGGCTCGCGGCCTCGAACGCAGTAAAGCTCGCCGAGGCGCGCCTCGCCCTCGCGTGAGCCCCACCTTTCGGCTCCTGCTCGAATACGACGGTGCGCAGTTCGCCGGCTGGCAAGCGCAGGCCAAGGGTGCGCGCACGGTTCAGGTTGCGGTCGAGACAGCGATCCGGCAGCTGACCGGCGCCCGTGCGGCCGTCGTCGGTGCCTCACGGACCGATGCCGGAGTCCATGCGGAGGGGCAGGTGGCGAGCGTGAGCCTCCAAACTCGGCTTGCGCCCGATGCGCTCGTCCGCGCGCTCAATGCCCTCCTGCCAGAAGACGTGGCCGTGCGTGACGTTGCGCTTGCACCCGACGGCTTCCACGCCCGGCGGGACGCCCGGAGAAAGCTCTATCGCTATGCGATCTGGAACGGCCCCGAGCGTTCACCTCTTCGGGCACGCCGTTTTTTTGCCGTGCCCCGGCCGCTCGACCTCGGAGCGATGCAGGCGGCCGCGGCTGCGCTTGTGGGCACGCACGACTGGAGCGCATTCCAGGTGCGCGGCTCTGAGTGGAGGGCGGAGGGGGCGGCAAAGGGACGCGCCCGTTCGGCGGTGCGCGAGGTGACGCGGCTCTCGGTCCTGGGCTTGAGGGGCGATGAGCTGCTGATTGAGGTTGAAGGCGGGGGCTTCCTGCGCCAGATGGTGCGGACCCTCGTCGGTACCCTCATCGAGGTCGGCCGGGGGCGGCGAGACGCGTTATCGATGCCCGCTCTGCTTGAAAGCCGGGATCGCGCCGCCGCCGGGCCCACCGCTCCGGCACACGGGCTCACCCTCGTGCGGGTTGACTATGCGCTCCCGCAGCTCGGCGAATCGGGCGAATCTCCCGCAAAATCCGTACCTTGAGTGGCCCAAAGGCTTGACGCTCCGGGGCTCATCGGGTATCAACCGGCGGTCCTGGTGCCCTCTTTTCGGGTGGTCCGGGCCACTGCGCTGCGGTGGATGATCGCCTTCATTGATCCTGTCGACTCGGTCGACCCTTTGGAGATCCTGGCATGGGAGCCCAAGCGCACGGGACCACGCGGAGCGCGCGCCCCGGGGAGCGGACCCCGCATTGGTACGTGGTGGACGCGTCGGACCAGGTCCTTGGACGCCTCGCGACGCGGGTGGCAACCGTCCTGCGCGGCAAGCACCACGCGCTTTTTACGCCCCACGTCGATACCGGCGACTTCGTCGTGATTGTGAACGCCGAAAAGGTGAAGCTCACGGGCAGAAAGCGCGACGACAAGATCTATCACCGACACACGGGTTGGACGGGTCACGTCAAGAGCGTGACGGCAGGCCAGGTTCTAGCCTCGGCCCATCCCGAGCGCGTCATCGAACGAGCGGTCCGCCTCATGCTGCCGAAGAACACGCTGGGTCGGCGGATGTTCGCCAAGCTCAAAGTGTACGGCGGCCCAAGCCATCCCCACGCGGCCCAGAAGCCGCAGGAGCTGCGCCTTGCCTGAGCCTCAGACCGTCGTGTCCACTGGAAAGCGAAAGACCGCCGTTGCGCGAGTTCGGCTGCGCCTCGGGAGCGGGGGTATCCGTGTCAACGGGAAGCCGGTGGACGAGTACTTCACACGCGAAGTGCTCCGGATCTTGGTGCGCCAGCCCCTCGAGAGCACGAACGCCACCGCCCGCTTTGACGTCAATGCCAGCGTCGGGGGCGGAGGTCCGGCGGGTCAGGCCGGTGCGCTCCGGCACGGCATCGCGCGCGCTCTCGAGAAGTTCGACGCCTCGGTGCGCCCGACGCTCAAGCGAGGGGGTTTCTTGACGCGCGACGCGCGAAAGAAGGAGCGCAAGAAGTACGGACAACGGGGCGCCCGGGCGCGTTTCCAGTTCTCGAAGCGCTAGACGCTCGGTCTCCGGCGATTCGCAACGGGAGGTCCGCCGGGGCCTCCCGTTTCCGTTTCGGGCTCCTGCTCTCAAGGAGGAAAGCGATGCGAGTTGCGGTGTTCGGAGCGAGCGGATACTCGGGTCTCGAACTGCTGCGGATCCTCCTTCGCCACCCCGAGGCTGAGCTCGTCGCAGTGACCTCAGAGCAGCGTGCTGGAGCGCCGGTGAGCAGCGCTTTTCCATCTCTTCGCGGACTGCTCGAAATGCGCTTTGAGGCGGCACGGCCTGAAGCGCTGGTGGGGCGAGCCGATATCGTCTTCACGGCACTCCCGCATGCGGCCTCCGCCCCCATCGTCGCAAGCTTGCGCAAGGCCGGCCTCCCTGTCATCGACCTCTCGGCGGATTTTCGCTTGCGCAGCGCCCAGGCCTACGCCCAATGGTACGGCCCGCACGCCGCCCCCGAACTCTTCGGAAAGGCGGCATACGGTCTGCCCGAGCTCCGGCGGGAGGAGATTCGTCAGGCAGAGTTCGTGGCCTCGCCCGGCTGCTACCCGACCTCCGTCCTNNTCGAAGTCGGGGGTCTCGGGGGCGGGCCGCACGCTCGATGAGCAGTACCTCTTCGCAGAACTGGATGAGAACTGCCGGGCGTACAAGGTCGGGGGTGCTCATCGCCACGTGCCGGAAATGGAGCAGGAGGCAAGCGCTCTCGCGGGGGAGCCCGTACGGATCGGGTTCGTCCCTTACCTCTTGCCCGCGATTCGCGGCATCGCGACGAGCGTCTATGCGCGCCCGAAGCGCAGGCTCGGGGCTGACGAGGCCCACTCCCTCCTCGCGGCTGCCTATCGTGCCGAGCGTTTTGTGCGGGTGCTGCCACCGGGCGAGGCCCCGAGCCTGGCCTCCGTACGCGGAAGCAACTTTTGCGACGTCACCGCCACGGTGGACGAGCGCACCGGGCTTCTCATTCTGCTCTCCTCGCTTGACAACTTGGCTAAGGGCGCCGGCGGCCAAGCGGTACAGTGCATGAATCTGATGCGCGGCCTCCCGGAGGAGGCCGGCCTCCTGGAGGCTCCGCTCGTCCCGTAGCGGCTGGTTTGACAGCCTTCGGACCCACGGGCTATAAACCGTAAAACCGACCCCGAGTGACGATGCGCTGGATGCGGACGGCCCCGATGCGCGAGGCGCTGTGCGGTGGCTCCCGGGCGTGATGCAGGGAACCACGCGCTACTTCGCATCCGATCCTTCTGAGGTGCGCCTGTCCGTTTCTGCCGTCGTATGGCGGGCACCCCGCGCACGCGAGCTCCTCCTGATGCAGCGCAGCGACAACGGCTTCTGGGGTCTTCCGGGCGGATACGTCGAACCCGGAGAGTCTGTGCTCGAGGCGACACGGCGCGAAGTGCGGGAGGAGA
>DOUU01000170.1:151-8228 GCA_003520425.1 Deltaproteobacteria bacterium | reverse complement strand
GACCGATCTCGTGAATCAGTTCCTTCGGGCGACCTCTGCGTGGTACCAAGCGCTTCTTCCCGTCGCGAAAAGCCTCTTCGTGACCCTCGCCGCCATCGAGCTCACCTGGTCGGCGGCTTGGTGGGCCATCGAACAGGACGACCTANNGAACCCCATCCTCATGAGGCTTCTCCGTCGGCTCCTGACGATCGGCTTCTTCTGGACGGTCCTGCTGAAGGCGAACGTGTGGGTCCCGGCCGTGATTGAAGGCTTCGTGGCGGCGGGGAAACAAGCCGCCGCAGCGGCTGGNNCAGGAGCTCAACCCGAGCACCGTCCTCGACCAAGGAATCCTGGTCTCCTCCAGCGTCTGGAGTGGAATCAACACCTCGGGATGGCTCAGCGCTGTCACGGGGGCCTTCCTCGCGGCGCTGGTCTCTCTTCTCATCTTTCTCGCATTTGCGGTCATTGCCGCGAACCTGGTCATTGCCCTCGTCGAGATGTGCATCGTGATCGGAGGAGGCGTTCTTCTCCTCGGATTCGCGGGCTCGAGCTGGACGCTGCCGTTCGCTGAACGGTATCTGTCCCTCGCGGTCTCGACCGGGGTCAAGCTCTTCCTCCTTTACCTCATCATCGGGCTCGGTACTGCCCTCGCAGCCTCATGGCAGCCGATGATTGCTGCCGCAGGCGGAAGTGCGCCGGAGTTCTTCCAAGTGCTCGCAGGAGCACTGGTCTACGCCTTCGTCGCATGGAATGTGCCCGCCTATGCCTCCGGGCTTCTTGGCGGAAGCGTCACCACCCATCTCGATACCGCGCTCCGGTCGGCGGCCACGGGAGTCTCATGGGCCTTCCTACCTTTCGCACTCACGCGTGCCGCTACGCAGCCCGTGGCGCGGATGACTGCGGCAATGACCGAGGCAGGGCGGTTTGCCGCCGATCATCGCCGAGGCGGGGGGAGCATCACCGGGGCGATCATGCACGGAGGAGTTTCGCTCGGCGCTTCCGCCGCTCGTGCGTCGTTTCATCGTCTTGCAGGAGAAGGCCGGGTCAGCACCGCAGCCTATCTCCGTGACCGCCGCGCGATGCACTTCGCGGTTACAGCAAGACCAGGCGCTCCACAACGCGCCACTGCCAGCGTCTCGACCCCGGTCCTGAGCGGCGAGTCTCGTGAGCTCGGAGCGAATGGCGATGCTCAGAAGACCGTTCCGGGAGTGACGAGCGACAATAGGGAGAACACATGACCGCGCGCATCCCCGAGAATCCCTACGAATCGGCTAAGGGGATCTGGAACGAGCGCTACCGTCACTTCCTGACTGCCAAACGCAACTGGCAGATCCTCGCCATGGCCGCGCTCATCTCCAACGCTGCACAGGCAGGCGGGATGGCATGGCTCGCCTCTCGCAGTCAAGTGGTGCCGTACATCGTGCGCGTCGACGAAGCCGGGCGAAGTCTTGTCCTTGGACCCGCGGAGGCAACGGTAATCACCGACTCGCGCATCATTGCCTGGCAGGTCCAGGAATACGTGCAGCGCGTACGCGAGGTGACCCCGGACCGCACGGCGCAGAAGAACATCCTTGAAGCGGCCTATCGCACGACGCGTGGAGCGGCGACCACATTTTTGAATGAACACTTCCGGGCGGAGAGCCCGTTCGCGGTGATGGAGCGGCGGACGGTCACAGCCCAAGTGGAGAGCCTTCTCCAAGTCTCCTCCAACACCTGGCAGGCGGAGTGGCGTGAGATCCAGCGTTCCGTCGATGGACAAACGATCGGAGACGAACGCTGGACAGGCCAGTTCACGGTGGAAATTGATCCACCCCATACTACCGACGAGATCACGCACAACCCGCTGGGCTTCTACGTCACGCACATCAGCTGGAGCCGCCGGCTCTAGACCCTGGAGGAGTTTTTGAATGCTGCTTCGGTCGAACGCTCTTTTGTCTCTCCGGCGCGCTTTACCCGCCGCGCCGCTGGCGGCGGCGTTGGCGTGCGCCTCCCCGGCGCCCCTCGCTGTCGAGGACCTCGCCGCCGCCACCCGCCTGTCCGAAGAACCCAAGACGGAGGCGGCGGATCCCGCGCCACCTCCGTCCGCTGGGTCCGAACTCTTGGGCATTCAGGACCCGGAGATCCAGGCCGCGGTCCGCAGATTCCGGGAGACAGGGGAAGCCCCGGTGATCCGCAATGCGCGAGCCGGGTTTGTCATCTTTCCCTACGGCCAGATTCAGCCGATTCTCACCTGCAAGCCACTTCGTGTCTGTGAGATCGAGCTTGAGGCCGGAGAAGAGGTGCTCGACGTGGCCCTGGGCGACCCCCTTCGGTGGCACGCCCAGCCCATGGAGAGCGGTCCGCCTGAGGCGCGCGCTTCCCACGTCGTCGTAAAGCCTACGGAACCGGAGATCTCGACGAACCTCGTGATCTCCACGAATCGTCGCGTCTACCACCTGGGACTCATTTCAACGACGGAGGAGAGCGGAGCGTATGTGCGGAGTGCCCGCTTCTACTATCCCCAAGAGATCGTGGTTCGCTGGACGGCTGCGAAGGATCGCGAGTCGAGGCTTCGGACTGAGGAGGCGCAACGGGTCGTCGCCTCGGGGCCGACCGTTCGTCCCGAGGATCTCGATTTCGGCTACGCCATTGAAGGAGACGAAACCTCTTGGCGTCCCACTCAGGTCTTCGACGATGGCGTTCACGTGTACCTCCACATGCCCCCGTCGATGCACGTCACCGAGGCGCCGGCCCTCTTTGTCGAGACCGCGACCGGCGACCGGTCGCTCGTCAACTACCGCCTCCGCGGCCGTTATTACATCGTGGACAAGCTCTTCAGCCGTGCCGTGCTTGTCTTGGGCGTGGGCCCTCACCAGGAGCAAGTCACGATTCGGCGGCTTCACCCGATCATCGCCAGCTCGGCGCTGGAGAAGACGCCATGAAATCGTCTAAGTCACTCGGTGCTATCGCCGGGTTCATCGCGAGGTTGCGCAAGCGGATCGTGCAGCGGAAGCTTCCAGAGGGCCTTGAGTCTCATCCTGAGCCAAAGACTACCCGGCTCAACCGGCGAGCCCTCATCGTCCTCGGAGCCATTCTCGTGGGCGTCATTCTCGCCGCGGCGGCCACCCTGGTTGAAAACAACGAGCGCCTCCGCTCGGCTCAGATAGAAACACCGAAGGCCAATCCAGTGCTCGAACCTTTCTGGCGAAGTCAGCCGGATGGCATCGCAGTGCCGCCCCGAGCTCAAAGTCCGGAGGCCGCAGTCGAGGAATCTCCGCCTGCGCCCGAACCGAAGGCTTCGCTCGAGGAGAAGCCGCCGCTCTCGATCGGAAGCACGAGCGGCCAGAGTGAAGAGGAGGCGCGGCGCCGCCGCGCCTATGAGGCTCCGCCCCTTGTAGGTGGCTTCCGCCATGCTCGACCCGAAAGGGCGGAGGAGGCCAATACGCCTGCGCGCGGCATGCCCGGGACCGTCGCACCGAGCGCTGACTCCACTCAGCGGATCCTGGCGGCTGCGCAAGGGCTTACGCGGGAGCCCGACCCCACGGTCGCTCAGAACAATCAGGTCGCGAAGCGAGACTTCCTCGATAGGGCGGCACTCGCGCAAGACGAGCAAACGAACGCCTACCTCGTGACGTCACCCCTTTCGCCGTACGAAGTGACGGCTGGCGCGGTCGTGCCTGCAGTGCTCGTGACCGGTGCGAACTCTGATCTCCCGGGCATGCTGACCGCCAGAGTCCGAGAAAATGTCTATGACTCGGTGACGGGAGGTTACCTTCTCATTCCGCAAGGGACGGTGATCACCGGCGTTTACGACAGTGTCCTGACCTACGACCAAGACAGGCTTCTCGTCGCCTGGCAGCGGCTCATCCTGCCCAACGGAGATCAGCTCAATATCGGTTCGATGCCTGGCGTCGATGACGAGGGTGCCGCCGGCTTCGAGGATCGAGTCAACCGCCACATGCTTCGCGTCTTTGGAAGCGCGGCCCTGCTAAGCGTGATTAGCGGCGCACTTCAGATGAGTCAGGGAACCTCCCCACAAGAGATCACATCCCAGCGCCAGGACCTGCGGGAGACTTTGGCCGCGGCGCTCGGCCAGAACTTCGGTGGGGCGGCCTCCGAGATGATCCGCCACAACATGAACGTGCAGTCGTCGATCGAGATTCGTCCGGGTTACCGGTTCAATGTGTTCGTGAAGAAGGATCTCGTCTTTCCGGGTTCTTACTCGGGTACCTGAACCAAGCAAGTAGACGGATTCTCCAGCGCTCGAAGAGGGGAAAGGGTCTCCATGCGGATACACGCTGTAGCGTGATCAAAGGTGGCGAATAGGCTAGATGCCGGGTCCGAGGAGCAAAAGGTTTAGTGGCAAATGTGGTGTCGATCCGAATGCGCGAGGAGTTCTCGAGCTACACGGCGAGACCCAGCATCTCCGCGAAATTGGCGGAGTAGAAGCGCTGCTTCGCTCTCTCGGAAACGCTTTCGAGCGAGCAGTCGAATCGTCTAAGGGGATCCCGTCCGCCCTCGGGGTGAGGGTAATCGGAGGAGAAGAGAAAGAGGTCCTCACCGGCCTGCTCGATCAGCCAGCCGACGGGTTCCGTCGGGAAGGGCGTAAACCACAGATGTCCGTGAACGTACTCGGAAGCCCGGAGCGGCAGCCGCAGTGAGGGCTCGGTCCGCTGGAAGCTCTCCTGTGCGAGATCAAGCCGCTTAAGCCAGGGGACAACCCACATTGCGCCCTGCTCGATGCAGCCGCCGCGCAGGCGCGGGAAGGACTCGAAAATTCCGTCGAGCACCATGCAGGAGAGGAAGGTCTCCGGCGGGTTGTGGAGGACCATGAAGTCCTTCGAGCGGATGTTTTCGCCGCCACCGAGGAAATCCGTCGTCTTCGGCTTTCCATTTTGGTGGAACGCGGGCCGGAGGACACGGCCACCGCCTCCCACGTGTAGCATGAATGGCACGTTCGCCTCCTCGAGATAATCCCACAGGCCGTGATAGTCGGGATGCGTGGGCGACTTGTCGCTGGGAGGATGTGAGGGCACAAGAATCGCACCACAGCCCATCGCGATCGCCTCTTTGGCAGTCTTTGCCGTAAGCGAGGGTTCGCCCCAGGGTGCGAATCCGACGGCGATGAGCCGCTTGTCGTGGGCACAAAACTCCGCGATGGCACGATTGTGCGCGCGAGCGCCGCCATAGAGGAGGCCGAGGTCCTCGCCTAGGAATTGGGTTGCGGCAAAGGTGCTGAAGACGAGCTGCTTCTCGAAGCCGAGAAGGTCGAGCGCGCGGCTGCGCTCGGCAGGATCGAACGCACCGAGGGCATGCCAACCCTTCGCGGACATGAGGTTCGCCTCGAGCGCCTGAGCCGCTGCGGCGTTGCCGCGACGTGCCTCAGCATCGGCGATCGCCTGTTCGGCGAGGCTTCCTGCAGCGCCCAGATAGAGCGGGCGAACGCGGTCGCGGATCTCGGGATCGGCGTACTGGAGAAGCCAGTTGCTGAGTTCCATCAGGTGGCTATCGGCATCGTAGAAGGTGCGACCTTCAGCGTACGGCACGGAGAGCCTCCCTTGGCTAGTAACAGTTCGTTGGGCTTGAAAGCATCGTACTGGCAATTGACGAAAACGTCAATTAATCTTTGGCCGGGATGGAGACCCTGGAATCACCGCGCAGGCCGCGTGCGCTCCGCCTAAGCGCCGCGGCGCGCCGCGAGCACCTCCTCGACGTGGCCGCCTCGATCCTGAATGAGGCGGGGTTCGAGGCGTTCACGATGGAGGGCTTGGCGGAACGGGCAGGGGTCAGCAAGGGCCTCGGCTACGTCTATTTCGAGAACGCCGACGACCTCGCCCTTGCCCTTTTCGACCGGGAAGTCGCGCGGATCTACCAGCGAGTCGAGGACGCCCTCTCGGTCTCAGCTTCCGAGCCCTTTGCGCAGCGCCTTCATCGCGCGCTTGGTGCCTATCTCGACGTGGTTCTTCAGCGCGGGGATCTATTGGGTCCGCTTCAGGCGCGATTTGGCGCGCGCTGGATGAAGCGCAAGGGAAGGCGTCGCATCGCAGGATTCCTCGATTTCTGGGCGCAGCAGCTTCGAGCCGAGCTTGCCTTGGCGCCAGATCGGGCGCGCACAGTGGCGCGCATGCTCCTCGCCGCGGCAGACGCCTGTGCGCGAGAGTGGCGCGAAGGGTGTCTTTCCCGAGCAGAAGCCGAGGGCATCTGCAGGGACTTCGTCATTGGCGGGCTTAACGGTGTGCGCCCGCGCGGCCCTGAGCCGGCATGCGAGAGAGATAAAGAGGCGNNACAACGAGGCGAACTCGGTCCCCCGAGGAAGCGGCTCTTAGCCGGCTTCCACGATGAAGAGGTTCGGAAGGAAAAGAATGGGACTGCTCGCGCTGATCGGGGGCCTTTGGCGGCCCGTTTACGAGAGCGCTCGAGCCGTCTGCGTGTCACCGAGCCCGCCTCCCTCAATCTCCCGCACGGCGTAACGGAAGAGGCGCAGGGAAGGGGACCAGTAGTCGGGGGTTAGCCCCGCCTTTTGCTTCAGATGCCAAACGAAATCCCGCGGGGCGGGAAGCTGATCCCACACCGCAGGGAGGAAGGTCGCGCGCCGAACTCCCTCTTCGAGGATGAGCCCGTCCCTCCCTGGACGCAGGGCTCGAAGCAGCTCTTCCTCCGAATCCACAGCGAGCCGCTCGGGGGAGTCGAGGATCGAGATATGGAGATCGAGGGTCGCAAGCTCGTCGTGGGCGAGCGGGGCAAACCGCGGGTCTCGGAAGGCCGATGCGAAGGCATTTTCGGCGACGTCGACAACGAGCGGCCGCACAGCTTCAAGGGTTCCCGTACAGCCGCGTAGCTTGTCGCCAATCCGCAGCGTAACGAAGCTCGCGCGAAGCTCTTGGAGCGGGGACTCGAAGTGGAACGGGCGTACCTCGAGGGGGACGCCGTAGCGCAGGCCATGGCGAATGGAGCTCCAGGCGACCTCGACGAGGGCGGCGTCCCCTTCGCACCCGCCTACCGGGGTTTCAGGCAAGGGCATAGGCGCCATATCCCACGACGGAGTCGCGCGGTCCCGCGGTGTCACCGGAGTTGCGGAGGTCAAGCGTCGTAGCGCGCAGGCCATGTCGCCGTGCGGCGAGAAGAAGCCCCTGCACCGGGAGCCGCCCGCATGCTTGGTCGTAGCCGATCTCCTCAGGAGCAAGGCGCTCGATTGATGCGGTCGTCTCCTGGTCGATCCGGCGTGCCGCCTCGTAGGAGAGGTAGTGGGACAGGTCTGAGCTCACGAGCAAGAGCGTCTCCTCTCCGTCCCAAAGGGCCTCGACCACGTCTGCGACCTCGTCCGGCGTGGCCTCGCCTACGAGGAGAGGCACCAGGCGGAAATCGCCGAGGACGGTCTGCAGGAAGGGAAGCTGCACCTCGAGGCTGTGCTCATCGGCGTGCGCGCGGTCCAAGACGCGCACACCGGGGAGCGCGAGAGCTTGGGACACGAGCGTGCGATCGATTTCGACCCTTCCAAGGGGTGTCTCGAAGGCGTCCGCGCTGCTGGCAGCGATTCCATGAAACGCAACTCGGTGAGCGGGGCCGAAGAGAACGATGCGCTTTACGCGGTCCCGCAGCGGAGCGAGCCGGGCGTACGCTGACGCCGCGATGGGCCCGGAGTAGATGTAGCCAGCGTGAGGGACGATGAGCGCCTTCGGCACGAGGGGCGTCGTCTGGACGACACTCTCCTCAAAGCAAGATGCGATCATCGATCGCAGCTCTTCGGGCCGATCCGGATAGAAGAGCCCTGCTACCGCAGGCGGGCGCGCGCTCATGGTCTCTCCATTCTGGTCACCCGCCGGATCCTGGCAAGCGGCTTGACGGGAGACCCTCGCGGCGCCATCCATTGGAAGTCCGGTCCCCGCCGGGAGGCAACTTGAAAGACCTAGACGCGCGTTCCACGACCGTGCCGACGAAGTTCTGGCATCCCGTCGAAGACGGGACTGTGCAGTGCGACGTCTGTCCGCGCGCCTGTCGTCTCCACGAGGGCCAGCGGGGCTTGTGCTTCGTGCGGGCGCGGGAGAAGAACGCGATCGTCCTCAAGACCTATGGGCGCTCGAGCGGGTTTTGCGTAGATCCGATCGAGAAGAAGCCGCTC
>DOUU01000170.1:0-122 GCA_003520425.1 Deltaproteobacteria bacterium | reverse complement strand
CCGCCTGAGCGCATCGCGCGCGCCGCGCACTCGCTTGGGTGCCGGAGCGTTGCGTTTACGTACAACGACCCCGTGATCTTTCTTGAGTACGCCGTCGACTGCAGCAAGGCATGCCATGCACT
>DOUU01000298.1:228-6545 GCA_003520425.1 Deltaproteobacteria bacterium | reverse complement strand
TCCGAGAGCTCGAGGTACAGCTCCTCGAGGTTCTCGACCTCGTCGTGGACGGGGATCACGATCGACAGCCAGGGGCTTGCGGCCATGCGCGAGCTCTCCTCCTCGCGGCGACCGCGGCTACCGGTCCGAGGGCTTCTTCCGGGACCCCTCATGAGGTCCCGGACCGGAGCCCACCTGTGGCTTNNGCCTCTCCGCGAGAAGCGACTCGCGCTCGGCAGCGGTGAGGTCACCCCGCTCCCGCAGCGCCAAGGCGAGATTCTCGTGGGGCAGGTACCAGTCCGCGGCCAGCTCGGCCGCGCGTCCCAGGCTCTCGATGGCGGCATCCCGCTGCCCGGCTGCGTAAAGTCCCACGGCGAGGTCGTTGTGCGCCCGTCCGCTGCCGGGCTGCTCGGCCACCTGCTTGCGCAAGAGGGAGAGCGTGGCCTCGCGCGTCGGGGCGGCGAATGCATCGTTCCAGGAGCTGTAGAGGAGCGCGCCGTAGCGGAAGCGTCCCACCCGAGCGGGTCGGAAAAGGGCGCGCTCGACGCTGCGCATGGCCTCGTGATCCGAGGTCTCGAAAAGACTCGGATCCGGTCGACATCCGGCGCCGTAGGTCTGAACGTCCCACGCCGCGAGCCGCCCGCCGGGAAGATAGAACCACGACGTAAAGGCCCTCCCCTCCTCGGACGCCGCCGGCTGGTCGCACTTTTGCGTCAGGTCCACGAGATACGTAGAAGGTGGGAACCCGCCCTTTCCCGCGGCGAAGCTCTCGAGCGGAAGCGTGGTCGCTCCCGTCGCAGAGAGCATCTGCACGCGCATGTGCGTGGCGCCGATACCGGACTCGGGGTGACGCAGGAACACAAGCACGTGCTCGAGATCATCGCCCGCCGCGAACTCGACGGGCTCGGCCTCGGCGTGCTCCTGAAGCTGCGCCGCCGTCGCGGGGCCAAGAACCAGCGCGCCCGCGCACAGCGCGGCGCACCCTAGGCCTCGCGGCACAAGACGAACCAGCTCCCGAGGTCCTTGCCACCCCTTGCGGCGGAGCCAATCGTGACGTGCTCGGACACGCGCCGCAGCGTGTCCACCATGTTGCCGTAGACAAGCCTTCCGGGACCCTGGTCATTGGCCCGGATCGGCGGCCAACCCTCCGGGCGTTCCGGCGGCACCTCGCGATAGTCGATCAGGACCTCGGGCACCGATGCGTTCTCGCGCGCCACGAAGTAGCCGGGGCCCGTGAAGAACGACATCGCCTGGAAGTTGAAGCCGTAGAGGAGATGGGGTTTTTGCGGATCTGCGCCGCGCGGGCGGCAAAAGCGCTTCTCGAAGAGCGTAAAAAGCGGAAGCGTGTTGCGGCCGTAGTGGCGCACGGCGACGAGGTCCGGGACCCCCGGCGGGACGAGATCGACGAGGCGCACGCTCCCGAATCCCTTCGCGGCCTCGTACAGGCGGCGCTGCTCGGGCCGCCCGAGCGCGCGCACCGCGCGAACACGGTCCGCGTGGGAGAGACGATCGAGGAAATGAGCGACCTCGAGCGGCTTGATCGCAGCGGCGCGCACCCGCGTCAAAAGCTCGTGTTCCGGCGTTCCCGTTCGAGGCGTGCTCATGGGGCGTCTCCTCTCCCAAGAGAGTACCGTTCCCCCGCGAGGAGTTGAAGAGAGGACCCCGCGTGGAAGAGCGCCGAGCGCGCAGGCGAGAGGAGCTCCTCGTGCTGATGGCGTCGGCGCTGCTCCTGCTTCCAAGACTCGGCGCGCTCGGACTGTGGGCGCCGGATGAGCCCCGCTACGCGCAGGTGGCAGAGGAGCTGCGCTCATTCGCTCACGGCCCGAGCGGCCTTTTCGTCCTCCATCTAAACGGCGAGGCCTACGAGCAGAAGCCACCCCTCTACTTCTGGGCCGCCGCGCTCGCAGGTGCGCCCGGCGGGCGCGTGACCGAAGGGGCGGCGCGGCTGCCATCTGCGCTCGCGGGCATCGCGTGCGTAGCGCTCACCATGCGCCTTGGAGCGCTCCTCCTCTCCCCGCGCGCTTCGGTGCTAGGAGGGCTTTTCCTCCTGACCACGCTTGAGTTTGCGCATCTTGCGCGCCGCGTGCAGCTCGACATCGTGCTCACGCTCTTTGAGCTCGCTGCGCTCTACGCGTTCGTGCGTCTTGAAAAGAAGAAGGGCTCGCGAGCGGCCAACCTCGTCGGGCTGCACGCGGCGCTGGGCCTCGCCGTGCTCACGAAAGGCCCGGTCGGCCTCTTGCCCCTTCTCGTTCTGGCGGTGGCACTCGGCTTCGAAGGGCGGCTGGCCGCGCTGCGTGGCCTTTTCCCCGCTTGGTCCCCGCTTCTCTCGCTCGCTCCCCCTCTCGCCTGGCTCGCAGCCGCAGCCACGCTCGCTCCCGCAGGCTTTTTTCACGCGGCCGTGGTGCAGAACCTCTGGGGCCGTGTGGCCGAGGGGACGGCGCACCCGCGCCCTTTCTATTACTACGCCTACCAGTTCCCGCTCGACTTCCTGCCCTGGTCCCTCCTCTGGCCCTTCCTCCCCGCTGTCGCGTGGCGGCGGATTTTCGCGAGCTCGGTCGATCCCGAGCGGCGGTGGGCATGGCGCTTTCTTCTCTCGTGGGTCGGTACGACCTTCGTCGTGTTCTCGCTTTTCGCGGGCAAGCGGGGCCTCTACCTCGTCCCGGCGGCGCCGGCCGCCGCCCTTCTTTGCGCGGACGCGCTCCTTCTCGCTGTGCCCGAGCGCCAGAGTTGGCCCCGGGCCCTTTCCTATCTCGCGCCCGCCCTCGCGGCGTCGCTCTTCACCGTGGGCGCGCGCCTCGCCCTTTTTCCGCAGGTGTGGGGCCAACCCCTCCCGTGGACCTTCGGCGCCGCGGTGGCCGCGGTTGCCGCCGCGGGAGCCGCAGCGTGGATGTGGCTCGGGCGAAGGGCTCCGACGGCCTCGGAACGCGCCGCTCTCGGCAGGATCGGCGTCGCGATCGCGAGCGCCTTCGCACTCCTCGCCCTCGCCTTCTATCTCCTCTATCCGAGTCTTGATGACGAGAAGTCGCCGCGGCCCGTCGCCCTCGCGGCTGCGGCGTTCGCGCCGCCGGGCGAGCCGATCGGCCTTCTGGGAAGGAGCCCTCTTGTGGGCGGCCTCGTCTACTACGGGGGGCGCGCCGTCGTGGAGCTCGATTCGCCGCTTGACGCCCGCGCCTTCCTCGCTCGCGGCGGACGTGTGATCGTGCTCGACGCCAAGAAGCTCGACCGGCTCATGGCCGTGGTGCCGGTCGAAGTGAGGACCCGCGCTCGTGCGGACGACCGCACACTCCTCGTCGTGACCCCGCAAAAGGACGTCGCCGAGGGCCCTCCCGAGGTCCCATCGGCGCCCTAGCGCGGAGCCGCTCGGGCTCGTCTCGCCTTCGCGCGTCGGCTAGGCTCGCAGCGTCTCTCGATGCCAGAGCGCAGCAGGAGGAGCCCCCATGGCCGACAAGGCGCAGCTCCGCTTCGGCGACAAGACGGTTGATCTCGAGATCCTGGTCGGCAGCGAAGATGAGCGCGCGATCGACATTCGCAAGCTCCGCGATTCGACGGGCCTCATCACATTCGACCCGGGCTACGCGAACACCGGCTCGTGCCGCAGCGCCATCACTTTCATCGACGGCGACAAGGGCATCCTGCGCTACCGCGGCATCCCGATCGAGGAGCTCGCGAGCCGCAGCACGTTCCTCGAGGTCGCCTACCTCCTCATCTACGGCTCGTTGCCCACCGAGGCCGATCTCTACCGGTTCGTCGAGTCCATCCGGCGCCACTCCATGCTGCACGAGGACATGAAGCGCTTCTACGGCGCGCTGCCCAAGGATGCGCACCCCATGGCGGCCTGCTCCGCAGCGGTCGGTGCGCTCGCGACCTTCTACCCCGACTCCCTCGACCACCGCGATGCACGACAGGTGGAGATCTCCGTGCACCGCCTGATCGCAAAGCTCCCGACGATCGCGGGCTACGCCTACAAGCATTCGATCGGCCAGCCCTTCATGTACCCGAACAACCGGCTCGAGTACATCGGCAACTTCCTGCACATGCTGTTCGCGAACCCCTGCGAGGAGTTCCACGTCGACCCCGTCGTGGAGAAGGCGATCGATCTGCTCTTCATCCTCCACGCCGACCACGAGCAGAACTGCTCCACCAGCACCGTGCGGCTCGTGGGCTCGTCCAACGCGAACCTCTTCGCAGCCATCTCCGCCGGCATCAACGCGCTCTGGGGGCCGTTGCACGGCGGCGCCAACCAGGCCGTGATCGAGATGCTGGAGCGCATCCGCGACGAGGGCATGAGCGCGCGTCAGTTCGTGGATCGCGCGAAGGACAAAAATGACACGGCACGCCTTATGGGCTTTGGTCACCGGGTCTACAAGAACTTCGATCCGCGCATGAAGATCATCAAGAAGGCCTGCGACGAGGTGCTAACCAAGCTCGGCGTGAACAACAAGCTGCTCGAGATCGCGAAGGAGCTGGAAGAGATCGCGCTCAAGGACGACTACTTCATCGAGCGCAAGCTCTACCCGAACGTCGACTTCTACTCCGGTGTGATCTACAACGCGATCGGGACCCCGGCCAACATGTTCACGGTCATGTTCGCCCTCGGTCGGCTGCCCGGGTGGATCGCCCATTGGTCCGAGATGCACACAGATCATGACACCAAGATCGGCCGCCCGCGCCAGGTCTACATCGGCGAGAAGCAGCGCAGCTGGGTCCCGTTCTCCCAGCGCTAGGACAGTCCGCGCGTCGTGATCTGGTTCGACGGCCAGCTTCTGCCCCGCGACGCGTCGGTGGTGCGGGCCGACGATTCGGCTCTGGCAAGCGGTCGCGGCTGCTACACGACCGCGCTGTGGTCCGCAGGCCGTGCACGCTTTGTGGAGCGCCACGCACGGCGCCTCGTGGAGAATGCGGCGCAGCTCGCCCTGGGACGCGTCGAGCGGGCCGACTGCCTTGACGCGATCGGCGCCCTCGGTGCCGCGGTCTTCGGCGAAGGGTCGGGGGTGGTACGCCTGCAAGCGAGTCGCGACGGAAGCCGCGCCCTGCACCTCCTGGCGACGGCGCGCCGTCTCGACGAGCCGCGTCCATTCTGGCGGGCGATTGCGGCGCCGTTTCCCCATCCCGGGCCGATGCCCTGGGGCGGTGCGAAGGTGACCGGGCACCTCGCCGTGGACCTGGCGCGCGAGGCGGCGCGCGCAGCCGGAGCAAGTGATGCCTTGCTCTTCGATGCGGCGGGACGCCTCGTCGAGGGCGCGCGCACGAATGTGTTCGTCGTGCTGCGCGACGGCACGGCGGCGACGCCACCGCTCGCACGCGGGGCCGTGGCGGGGATCGCGCGGGAGATCCTTCGCGAGCGCGTACCGGAACTCGTGGAGCGGGATGTGACCTTGAGCGATCTTGCGCGCGCCCGGGAGCTCGTGCTCGCGAACGCCGTGCGGGGCGCCGTCGCGGTCGTGAGCCTCGATGGCCGCCCGATCGGCTCCGGCGTGCCGGGACCGGCAGCAGAGCATTTCCGCGCGCTCCTCGACGCCGAGCGCTAGCCCTCGGCGCCTCGCCTGCGTGCTCGCCGCTGCTACCGTGAGCCCGCGGCAGCTTGGAGGACATCCATGAACATCGAGGGTCTCGGCGCCCTTGTGACCGGCGGCGGCTCAGGCCTTGGGGAAGCCACCGCACGCAGCCTCGCCGCGCGCGGAGCTCACGTTGCGATCCTCGATCTCGAAAAATCCAAGGGCAAGGATGTCGTGGCGTCCCTCGGTGGGAAATCGATTTTCACGCCCGCCGATGTCTCGAGCCCGGACCAGGTCGAAGCGGCCCTCGAACGTATGCTCGGGTCCTTCGGCGCGCTCCACGTGGTCGTGAACTGCGCGGGGATCGGTGCCGCCGGGAGAACCGTCGACAAGGACGGCAAGCCCTTTGACCTTGGATGGTTCACGCGCTGCATCCAGGTGAACCTCATCGGGACCTTCAATGTGATCCGGCTCGCCGCGTCCCGCATGATCGAAAACACAGCGAACGCGGGCGGCGAGCGTGGCGTGATCGTGAACACCGCCTCCGTCGCCGCATTCGACGGCCAGATCGGGCAAGCCGCCTATTCCGCCTCGAAGGGCGGGGTGGTGGGAATGACGCTTCCCATCGCGCGCGATCTTTCCAAGAGCGGAATCCGGGTGGTGACGATCGCTCCGGGACTTTTTCGAACGCCCTTGCTGATGATGCTGCCCGAGCCGGCGCTTGCGGCGCTGGGGGCGACCGTTCCCTTCCCGCCGCGACTCGGCGATCCCTCGGAGTACGCGGCCCTCGCCTGCCACATCGTCGAGAACCCGATGCTCAACGGCGAGACCATCCGCCTCGAC
>DOUU01000298.1:0-132 GCA_003520425.1 Deltaproteobacteria bacterium | reverse complement strand
GCCCTCGCACAGGCGACGCGGCGCGCAACCATCGGCACCGCGGTCGTCCCCGCCTACAGCCGAACGCCCGCCGTGCTCGCCATGGGAGCCTCGACCGTGGCGCAGCTTTCGGGAGACCGCTTCATCCTCGGG
>DOUU01000256.1 GCA_003520425.1 Deltaproteobacteria bacterium | reverse complement strand
TGGCCGAGTTGATGCCGATGACCTCGCCACGCAGGTTGAGCAGCGGCCCGCCCGAGTTGCCCGGGTTGATGGAGGCGTCGGTCTGGAGAAAGCCGTGATAGACCCGGTCCTCCGTACGGATCGAGCGATCGGCCGCGGAGATGACTCCCGTCGTCACGGTATTCGAGAGGCCGAAGGGGTTCCCGATCGCGATCACGGGCTCGCCCACCATGATGTCGCTCGAGGTCGCAGGCGGGATCCAGGGCAAAGCCTCCTTGGTCTCGACCCGCAAGACGGCAAGATCGTTGTTTGGATCCGCGCCCACGAGCTTCGCGTCAAACTCGCGCCCATCGGCGAGCGTGATGCGGATGCGGCTTGCACGGCTAATCACGTGCTCGTTGGTGAGGACGTGCCGGTCGGCATCGATGAGAACTCCCGAGCCAAGGCTTTTTACCGTCTGTGGCGCTCGCGGTTCGAAAAAGTCCTGGAAGAAGCGATCGAAGAAAGGGTCGCTAAAAGGCCGGAAGGGGCTCCCTCCCGAAACGATCTGCTCCGTCGTGACGTTCACGACGGCCGGGCCCACCTTCCTCACCACATCCACAGTCGCGGTGTGCCGCAGGAAGGGATCCGCCCCGGAGGCGGATCCCGCAACGGCGAGCAGAGTCGCTGCGGCGGCCACCAAGGCCCTCATGGCATCCAAGAGACGGACGGCTTCGGAGTGCGATTCATCGCGGACTGCGCCTAAGGCGCTCCGGGCATGGGAGGCGCCGGGCGGGCCGTCTTGTTCGCCCCCTCATGCGGCTCCTCCGCCTTGAGCGTTGCGGAGCGCTTCACCAGAAGAAACTTCGTCTCGTTTCCTCGCATGGCGGTGATGAGGTAGGCACGCTTTCGAGAAACGGCGTCCATGGCGCTGCGGAAGTCGTCCAGATCTCCGATCTCGGCCTTCTCGACCTTCTCCACGACATCGCCTGCAGCAAGACCCGCCTCGCTCGCGGGCGAGCCCCGCGCCACGAACGAGACGTAAGCACCGCGGCGCGTTGCGAGCCGCTGCTCTCGGTAGAGATTCTCCGTGATCTCCTGCGCCTGAAAGCCCGCGTCACTTTCCGCAACGGCCGGCTCGATTTTGGGCTGAGTCCCGACGGTGACCTCGACCGTCCGCGGCTTCCCGCCGCGCAGGACGCCGAGCTTGACCTTTTGGCCCGGCCGCACGCGCGCCACAAGGCGCTGGAAGGTGCCAAGGTCCTCGTCCTTCTCCGCCTCGATGGGCGTGCCGTTGAACTCGGTGAGGATGTCGCCCGGCTCAAGGCCCGCCTGTGCGGCGGGGGAGTGGGCCGTCACGCTGTCCACCACGGCGCCTGTGGCATCGGGGACACCGAAGTAGGTCGCAAGATCACGATCGAGGGGCTGCATCGTGATGCCGATCCAGCCGCGCTCGATCCCTCCCTCTTCGATCTGACGCATCACGTCCTGGACGGTGTCGCTCGGGATCGTGAACCCGATCCCGCGGCCCTGGCCCCGGGAGTTGATGCCGACCACCTGCCCGGAGAGGTCGACAAGGGGGCCCCCCGAGGAGCCGAGGTCGATCATGGCGTCGGTCTGAATGAAATCGTTGAGGACGTCGTTGATCTCGAGGTTCCGGCCCTTCCCCGAGATGATGCCGAAGGAGACCGTGCCATCGAGTCCGTAGGGGTTGCCGACCGCGAGCACCCATTGGCCGACCCGCACGTCGGCCGTCTTCCCAAAGCGTGCCGCAGGAAGCTTCCCTTCGGGTTCGATCTGCAGGAGGGCAAGGTCCGTCTGCTTGTCCGCGCCGAGGATGCGGGCTGGGTACTTCGTCTTATGGCCGGGAACCGTCACAGTCACTTTCTCGGCGCGTTCGACCACGTGGTGGTTGGTGAGGATGAGGCCGTCCTCGCTCGCGATGACACCCGACCCCGTAATCTGGTTCCGCCGGTCATCGATCTTTACGATCGCCTCGATGTGAACGACCGAGGGCTTTACGGCCTCCGAGACCGCGATGATGCGCTCTTGGAGCTCGTTCAGGGCTTCGTCGGCCACCCGGCTCGCGTCCGGCCGCGCTGTGGCTCCATCCTCAGCCCGTGAGACGAGGGCTGCCGTCGCCACCATGAGCGCCGCGACCACGCTCCACCCTGTGCGCCTCGAGCTCTTCGTTTCTCCCACCTCGTCTCCCTCGTCTCGGGCGATCGCCCGTCCCCATCATCCTTCGCCAGACGGCCCGCCGGGCTTAGCGCCCCCGCCCGGCTGTATCGAGGGCTCGCCGCAGCGCCCCCGCCGCCTCTCCTGGATCCGCTGCCATGAGGATCGCGCCCGTTACGGCGACTCCGGCTGCACCGGCGCTCACGGCCTCGCCCGCATTCTCTGGATCGACCCCGCCCTGCGCGAGGACGGGAAGACCGCTTCGTGCTGCAGCAGCGAGGGCCCTAGGTCCGAGGGGCGGCCCGCCTGTCCTCTTCGAGATCGGCGAGAAAATCGGAGCGAGGTGCACGTAGCTCGCGTCAGCCTCGCGTGCCGCGAGGGCCTCCTCGGGCGCGTGGCAGGATACCCCGATCCAGGCGTCCGGGCCGAGAAGGTGCCGCGCCTCGGCGGCGCCCACCCCATCGAAACCAAGGTGCACCCCATCGATCCGGTCCTGAGGCGCGATATCCGTCCCGGGCGAGAGGGCGAGCGCGACGTCGGTGCGCCGATTCACGACGACCCGCACGCTCGAGGCAGGCCCGCGGGCCGCCGCTCCGCTGCGGGCGGCTCGCGCGACGCGCTGAGAGAGTTCGAAGAGGGCTTTCCCTGCGAGGTCCTTCTCCCGGACCTGCACCCAGTCCACGCCACTCGCAACCGCTTGAGACACCACCTCTTCCAGGGGACGGCGGGAAAGAGAGCGATCCGTCACAAGACAAAGGATGGGCCTTGAAGTCGCCGACAGGGCTAGAAACCCGCCAGGCCGTCGAGGGGACTCGACGCCAACGCGTAAAGGCGTCGCGGCATGCGTCCTGCTTCGTAGGCGAGGCGGCCTGCATCGACCGCGAGTCGCATGGCCCTTGCCATTTTCACGGGATCCTTCGCCGCGGCGATGCCCGTATTCATGAGGACCGCCGTCGCGCCAAGCTCCATTGCCACTGCGGCATCGCTCGCAGTTCCGACGCCCGCGTCCACGATCACGGGCACCTCGACCGTCTCGAGGATGATGCGGAGATTTGCGGGATTGCGGATCCCAAGACCCGAGCCGATGGGCGCGGCGAGGGGCATCACTGCCGCGCATCCCAGCGCTGCAAGCCGCTGGCACGCGACCGGGTCGTCGCCGATGTAGGGAAGCACCGTGAAGCCTTCTCCGACGAGGACCCGTGCGGCTTCGAGCGTCGCGGGTGTATCGGGAAAGAGCGTGCGCTCGTCTCCAATCACCTCGAGCTTGACGAGGGTTGTGCCCAGGAGCTCGCGTCCCATGTGGGCCGTCGTGATCGCGTCCGCAGCCGTATAACAGCCCGCAGTGTTGGGGAGGATGGTGAGGCGGCGTGCGGAGAGAGCGTCGTAGAGGTTTTCGCTGGGCGCAGTTCCCCGGTTTCCTTCTCCGCCGCGAGNNACTCGCCGCAGTGCCACCGTCACCATCTCGGCACCGGCCGCCTCGACGCACGCGAGGTTCTGCTCGAGGGAAGCGTACTTCCCGCTTCCAACGATGAGGCGCGAGCGGAATTCATGGGCCCCAAGCCGATAGGAATCCGTCATCACTTAGCCTCCGCCCACAGCCTCGAGGATCTCCACCCGATCGCCCGCCTCGAGCAGGTGCTCTCCGTAGCGAGACCTCGGGATGACGCAGCGGTTCACCGCGATTGCCATCCGCCGCGCGCCAAGCCCGAGCTCATTAAGAAGGTCCGCGATCGTCGAACCGCCTGCGAGGGGGCGCAGATCGCCGTTCACTCGGATGGAAAGCGTCTCCTCGGAGAGGCCTTGGGATCGCATCGGGATCGCTCATAGAGAAGGCCGAGCGGCGAGCAGCCCGGCAGGGGAAAAGCTACCCGAGCCTCCCCTGCAGGTCAAACACCCCGGCCGGATTTCGGTCCGATTTTCGATGGGTTATAAACCCGCCGGTGGAGCTTCCCGGGCCTGCGGTCGCGCGCATCGATCTCGGCGCTCTTGTGGCGAACTACTCCCTTGCAAGGCGCCTTGCCGGACACCGCAGCGTGATCGCCGTAGTGAAAGCCGATGCCTACGGACACGGAGCCGCACGCGTGGCACGAACGCTGGCGCGCGCCGGCTGCGAATGCCTTGCCGTCGCCCGGGTGGGCGAGGCTGCGGAACTGCGGGAGGCCGCAGTGGCGCTTCCGATCCTCGTCCTCTGCGGCGTGCAGGACCCCGAAGAAGCGCGGGCTGCCCTCGCTCTCGGGACAACGCCCGTCGTGCACCACGAAGGCCACCTGGCGCTTCTGAGAGACGCAGCTCGCAGGCGCGGCGCGCGCGCAGCGGTGCACGTCGAGGTGGATACGGGAATGCACCGGCTGGGCGTCTCTGCGGAGAGCGCCGCAGCCTTCCTTGCGAGCGTCGCACGGGACCCGAATCTGCGGCTCGAGGGCGCCTTTACCCATCTCGCCCGGGCAGACGAGGAGGACCTCGGGCCCTCGATTGAGCAGCTCCGGGCGCTCCGCCGCCTTCTCGGCGATGCGGCGCGGCTCGGTGCCCGGCCTGCCAGCATCCACGCCGTGAACTCCGCGGGGCTTCTTGCGGGCGAGCCCCTTGCCAAGGAGCTGCCGGAGGCGACCGCAGTCCGGCCCGGCCTCATGCTCTACGGAGTGGACCCCCGCCCGGGGAGAGCGCCAGGGCCAGCTTCGCTTCGCCCGGTGATGACCCTTGCGACGCGGGTTGTGCAGGTGCGCGACGTTCGGCCTGGGGAGGCGGTGGGTTACGGGGCGGTCTGGCGGGCGCCAGCACCCACACACGTCGCGACCCTGGCGATCGGCTACGCCGACGGCGTGCCGTGGTCCCTCGCGAACCGGGGAGAAGTGCTCCTTCGCGGCCGGCGCGTCCCGATCATCGGCCGCGTTTCGATGGATCTCATCACCGTCGATGCGGGCGAGGCGCAAGTCTTCGTGGGGGATGAGGCGATCGTCTTCGGAGAGGGGCTCCCCGTCGAGGAGGTCGCGGCTTGTGCCGGGACGCTCCCCTACGAGCTCGTAACGCGGGTCGGCGCGCGGGTTCCCCGTGTCGCCGAGGGCGAAGGGTCTGCAGCGGTTTGACTTCGGTGCCTACCGTCGGTAAACGTCCAGCGTCCCCGCCGCCCCCCGGTCGACCTTTCGGAGCGTTTCCTCGTTGGAGGCCCCCATGACCGCACCCCCCAGTGCGCCGCGAAGCCGCGTGGCGCGGGCGCTGCTCTCCGTTTCCGACAAGACCGGCCTCGTGGAGCTCGGCCAAGCGCTTGCTGAGCTCGGCGTCGAGCTCGTGGCGTCGGGCGGCACCGCGGAGGCCCTGCGCCGGGCCGGCCTTCGTGTGGTCGAGGTCTCGGAGCTGACCGGCAGTGCCGAGATGTTGGGGGGGCGGGTCAAGACGCTCCACCCCAAGGTGCACGGAGGAATTCTCGCGCGCCGAGATCTCCCGGAGGACCAAGCCGACCTCGCGCGTCAGGGGATCGGACTCATCGATCTTGTGGTCGTGAATCTCTACCCGTTTGAAAAGACCATCGCGAAGCCTGGGGCGAGCCGAGCCGAGGCCATCGAGAAGATCGACATCGGGGGCCCCTCCATGATCCGCTCGGCAGCGAAAAACCATGCCTTTGCGGCGGTGCTCGTGGATCCTGCCGACTACGCAGAGATCGTGGAGGAGCTTCGCCGCGAGGGCTGCACGCTCTCTCACTCCACGCGCGAGCGGCTCGCCACGAAGGCTTTCGCGCGTACGGCGGCCTACGACGCCGCCATCCACGCCTACCTCTCGGGCGGAGGGTCCCTCGAGACGCTCGACGACGGCCTTCCCGCCCGCCTTCACCTGGATCTCCCGCGGGCGGGATCCCTGCGTTACGGCGAGAACCCGCACCAGCGGGCTGCGCTCTACGGCAGCTTTTTCGAGCTTGTCGAGACCCTGCATGGGAAGGAGCTCTCTTTCAACAACGTGGTCGACGTGCAGGCCGCACTTTCGCTGATCGGAGAGTTCGATCCCTCCGAGGGTGCGGCGTGCGCGATCCTGAAACACAACACTCCCTGCGGCGCGGGCCTTGCAGAGACGCCCGCTGGAGCCTATCGACACGCCTTTGCGACAGACCCGGAGTCGCCCTTCGGCGGCATCGTCGTTGTGAATCGGACATTTGACCTGGATCTCGCACGGGCGGTGGATGAGATCTTTACCGAGGTCCTGATCGGGCCCGACTTTACGCCCGAAGCCTTGGGGCTCCTGCGCAAGAAGAAAAACCGCAGACTTCTGCGCTTCCACCCCGAGCGCATCGACCGAAGCGAGCTCGACTGGAAGAAGGTGTACGGCGGCGTCCTGGTCCAGGAGCCGGATCTGGCGAGTGATGAGATGGCCCATGCTCAGGTCGTGACCGCACGCAAACCCACGGACGACGAGCGCCGCGCTCTCGCCTTCGGCTGGAAGATCGTGAAGCACGTGAAGAGCAACGCCATCGTCTTTGCCGCGGCGGACCGGACCCTCGCGGTGGGCGGAGGTGCGACCTCACGCGTCGACGCCGTGCTCGCGGCGCGCGAGAAGGCGGCGCGGGTAGGCAATCGCCTCGCAGGCTCTGTTCTTGCGAGCGATGCTTATTTCCCGTTCCCCGATGGGCTTGAGGCTGGCGTTACGGCCGGTGCGACGGCCGTCGTGCAGCCGGGCGGCTCGACGCGGGACCCGGAGGTCATCGCCGCGGCCGATCGCCTGGGAATCGCCATGCTCTTTACGGGCGTGCGCCACTTCCGGCACTGATCCGGCGGCTGGAGGTCGAGGCGTGCGGGTCCTCATCGTGGGCTCGGGCGGGCGCGAGCACGCGCTCGCCTGGGCG
>DOUU01000427.1 GCA_003520425.1 Deltaproteobacteria bacterium | reverse complement strand
GCCTGCGCCGCCGCGCGCACGAGACGCGCGCGTTCGGCGTGCTCCTCAAAGCGGCCATGGGAGAAGTTCAGGCGCGCGACGTTCATTCCCGCGCGCACGAGGGCGCGGATCGCCTCCGTGCTCGAGGTCGCGGGGCCCAGCGTGCAGACGATTTTCACGCCGCGCGGCGCAGCGGGATTCGCATCCGACGTCGACATGCTAAGAAGCTACTCCGCGCGCGGGCTCTGGGCGAAGGGGCGCTGCGCGCCTTAGGGAGGATGGCATGGCGACGAAGAAGAAGGCGACGACCCGACCCGTGAAGCCGAAGGCCAAGGCAAAGCCCGCGGCGAAGGGAGCCGCCGCACGAAAGGCGAAGGCCGAGCCCGCCGGGAGCCCGGGGGGCATCGTGTACACGAGTGCCCTGCGCGAACTCATGGCAAGCCGCCTCGCGCGAGGCTAGGGAACTAGCTCCGGATGAGGAGCAGGGTGCGCGGGTCGAGGGAGACGTGGAGCGCGGAGACATCCGGACTCTCGTGGTCCTTGAGCGCCCGGAGCGCCACCGCCCCCTGCGCGGGCTCGAGCGCGAGAACGACGCTCACGGCGTTGCCGACCTCCTCGAGGGAAGACGGGACTCCAGGAACGCGATCCTCGGGGCATGCGACCGAGAGCCAGATCTCGGCGTCGAGCTCCCGCGCCAGGGCCTTGAGCTCCCGCACCTCGGCGGGCTCGACCGCGCCGAGCTCGTAGCCCTCGACGATCACGAGGGAGGGCCGACCTCCGGCCTCGCTTTCGATCTTGATCGCCTCGCGCAGCTTGGAGGCATTGAAGGAATTGGCGGGATAGGAGCGGATGCTGCGGCGGTGATCGATCTCCGCGCGCGTTGCCGCGGCGTTCTCGAGGTGGGTGGTCGCCGCGAGGTCGTCGAACACCGTGTTGTAGTAGGCGCGCACGTGGGGGACGCCGTCGCGCAACGAGACGTGGAGCACGTTGTTCCCGCGCAAGAGGTCGTCGAGCGCGACGCACACCAGAAACGAGGTCTTCCCCACGCCGTGGCCCGCAAGCACGATGCCAAGGTTCCCGCAGCCGAGGCCGCCGTGGAGGCCCTTTTCGAGCAGGCGGAGCGGGCTCCGCGCATTCACGAACTTCCGATACATCGCCCTTCCCTACGCGAGCGAGGCCAGCGCGGTGCGCAGGCCTAGTCTTCTTCTTTCTTCAGCTTGGAGCCATACTTTTCGATGAGGCCCTTCGTGACCTCGGCGGGAGCCGGCACGTAGCGCGCAAACTCCATGGTGAACTCCGCCTTGCCCTGGGAAACGGAGCGCAGATCCGTCGCATAGCCGAACATCTCCGCGAGGGGCACCTCGGCCTCCACCCGGCAGAAGCCATCCTCCTCGGTCGTCCCCACCACCATACCCCGCCGCTGCAGCACAGTCTTCAAATACTGGCCCTGGAACTCCGAGGGACCTTCGATCGCGACCTTCATCACCGGCTCGAGGATGATGGGCTTGGCACGGGGGTAGACCTCCCGGAAGGCGCTCCGGGCGCAGATCTGGAAGGCCATGTCCGAGGAGTCGACGGCGTGGGACTGGCCGTCGTTCACGACCGCGCGGACGCCGATCACGGGGAAGCCGATGAGGCGCCCCTTCTCGATGGCGGTGCGGAACCCCTTCTCAACCGACGGGATGAACTCCGTCGGGATGGCACCCCCGCGCACCTCGTTCAGGAACTCGAACTCCCCGCCCTCGGGGAGGGGCTCGACGTAGCCGCCCACCTTCGCGTACTGGCCGGAGCCTCCGGTCTGCTTCTTGTGGGTGTAGAGGAAATCCGCGCGCTGGGAGATGGTCTCGCGATAGGCCACCTGCGGCGCGCCGGTCGCCACCTCGACTCCGTACTCGCGCTTCATGCGCTCGATGTAGACGTCGAGGTGGAGCTCGCCCATCCCCGAGATCACCGTCTCCCCGCTCTCCTCGTCGACGCCGGCGTGGAAGGTCGGGTCCTCGCGGGTAAAGCGGCCGAGGGCCTTGCCCATGTTGTCGCTGGAAGAGGAGTCCTTGGGCTTGATCGAGAGCGAGATCACGGGAGCGGGGACGTGCATGGAACTCATGGCGATTTGCACGGACTCGTCGGTAAAGGTGTCGCCCGAGGCGCAGTCGATGCCGAACAGGGCGACGATGTCGCCGGCCAGGGACTCCTGGATGTCCTCCATCGAGTCGGCGTGCATACGCACGAGCCTTCCGACCTTGTGGCGCCGCTTGGTGCGGCTGTTGATGATGCTCGAGCCCTTGGCGATCGTGCCCTGATAGACCCGCAGATAGGTGAGCTGCCCGTAGCGGCCTTCGTCGAGTTTGAAGGCGAGGGCCACGAGCGGCTTCTGGGGGTCGCTCGAAAGCACGATCGGCGCCTCCCGGTTCGAGAGATCAACGCCCGTATTCTCGACGTCCGTCGGGCACGGGAGGTAGAGGGTCACGGCGTCCAGGAGCTTCTGGACGCCCTTGTTCTTGTAGGCCGATCCGAGGAAGACGGGGCAGAGCGAGAGCGAAATCGTGCCCTTTCTCACCGCAGCATGGATCAGATCCTCGGTGACCTTGCCCTCGAGGATGGCCTCGGTGAGCTCATCGGAGAACATGGAGACGGCGTCCAGCATGTTCTCGCGGGCCGCGCTCGCCTCATCCGCAAGCTGCGGCGGGATCTCCTCCTCCCGGACGAACTCCCCGTTGTCGCCGTCGAAGTAGACGGCCTTCATGGTGATGAGGTCGACCACCCCCTGATGCTCGGCCTCGAGGCCCATCGGGAGCTGCATCAGGACGGCGTTCAGCTTGAGCTTCTCCCGCAGCTGGTCCACCACCTTGAAGGGGTTCGCGCCCGAGCGATCGAGCTTGTTGATGAACGCGAGGCGGGGGAC
>DOUU01000153.1 GCA_003520425.1 Deltaproteobacteria bacterium | reverse complement strand
GTGCGCGAGATGCGCCTCGCAAACTCTCTCTAGCGCTTGGGGCTCGCCTTGGGGTCGACGGGCCCCTCACCGGTTCCCCAGACGCCCAAGTACTTCGTCACGACGAGATCCCCAAGCACCTGGCACTGACAGGCAAGGCGCAGTCCGGCTTCGCGCTCGTGGGGAGGGAGTTGCATGCGCACGCGCTCCACCGTGGTGAGGTCCGAGACCTTCCCTTCGATGCGAACCGCACAGGTTCCGCAGGTGCCGAAGCCGCGGCAGTTCAAGGCTCGAGCGACGCTGTTGTAGAGAGGGAGCCGCGCTCGCAGCAAAACCATGCGGAGATTGGCTCCGAGCGGACATTCCACCGAGTGGCCAGCGAAGCGAACCGTGGGCACGATCCGATCCCCTCGTCGCGCCATCGCACGCTGTGCTCGCAGCCGACCGAAAGGATGGGTGACGAAGGTCGCACCCCTCCGGGCCGCACGCTGCAATGTAGAGGACCTCCGGGCATTTCGCTGCGAGGAGGGGAGGAGCCCCGCGCGGAGAAGGACTCCACCCGCGCGACAAACTCGCTACGGGTGCTCTCGCGCTCCGGAAACCGGCGAGTGCTCTGCGAGGAATGCCTCCACGGCGCGTCTAAACTCAGGAGCCATCACGGCGGAAAGGTGATCGCCGGGGACTTTCACGTATCGGGCTCCAGGGATCGCGGCAGCGAGCTTGTCCGCCCCTCCTAAAAGCGTGTCTCCCTCTCCGAGGAGGATCATCACGGGCTTTTCCACTCGGCCGAGTTTTCCCGGATCCACCCGAGCCCGTGCGGCGCGCTGGAGCGCCGCCAGGGCGGCGAGATCGTTCTTCTGCTGCTCGGCAAACGCCCGAAACGCCCGCGCCGTGGCTCCAGACGCCGCACTCGCGTCCTTGGCGTCGAGCGCGCTTGCGATGGCCTCCGAACGCGCGCGTGAGGGCCCACCGGCGAGGATCCCGTCCCCTACACCCGCAAGGATCACACTGCGAAAACGCTCGGGATGATTTGTGAGGAGCGAAGCGGCGATCCATCCACCCATCGAGTAACCCATGAGATCGACTTCGGCGAGCGCGAGGTGGTCGAGGAGCGAAATCACGTCCTCGGCCATCGCCGTACCGGCATAGGACAGCGGGTCGTGGGGCTTGCTGCTCTTGCCGTGGCCCCGGCAGTCGAGTGCCACGACCTGTCGCCCCCCGGAAGAAAGCGCGTCGATGATCCCGGGCACGCGCCAGTTCCCACGAAGGCTGCTCGCGAAGCCATGGATGAGGGTGATGGCGGGGCCGCTCCCTTCCACAACGTAGTGGATGGTGATCGCCCCTCGCTCGAATGTCGCCATCCCACCCTCCCGGTCTCCCGGTCCAGAATCTGCTGAGGCCCCCCCGGAATCAAATGCCAGGATACCCCGCGCTGCGGATCGCAGTTCAACGCGAAGGAAGGCACGGATCTTTTGGACGCCGTCCTTCGTGAGGGTCCCCGAGACATGAGGACCGGCATCTCTTGCGAAGACGCGGGTCGGTCGGGAGTTAGGTCTGGCGCGAGGTCACCCGGAAATACCAGACGCCTTCTCCCGTGGGAGGTGAACGCCCGTACTTCTCCTTCACGATGGCTGCGAGAGCGGCTGCAAGCTCGGGATCCTCAATGCGCTGGAGGGTCACCGGGTAGCGCCGCCCCTCGATGCGGAGAACCGCACGACCATCCTGCACTGCGTGCTGGTGCCACGTCTTTCCAGGAGGAAATCCAATCGCGCAGGGGATGAACGCGGCACCGTCGTGCACAAGGATCCAGGTCGTGCGCGACCGCTGCTGGGAGAGGAGCTGGAGCTCGATCGTATTTTCCGTCTGCGCGAAGCTCCAGTCGGTGACTGGGCTTCCCTCAAGAGCGCCCGCTTCGAGCGGCCCTCCCGGGAATAGACCTACGGGGCCGTCGTGGAAGCGGGCGCCGAATGCGACCACGACAAGGAGGCCCACGACGCATGCGAGGAAGAGCCCGATGATTCGGAGGACACGCAACGCTCCCTCCTTTCAGCACCGGCTCGCAAGCCGGCACTCCGCCTGACGGATGGCAAGGATCGGGTCTGGCGGCGGATCCGCCGTCGAGCCCGCGGTCCACACGCAGGAGCCTCGCACACTGGCCAGGGCCGCGGCCAGGGCCTTNNGGAGGCGGAGGGGTTCAAGCTCGTGTGGCGACCTCTAAAGACCCACTCTTGCGGCGTCTGCGACCATGGTCCACGCATTGCCTTCTCTTCCAATCCTTTCGAAACCCAGGCGTTCGTAGAGTCTCAGCGCGGGGTTGTCGACCTCGACGCTCAGGCTGACCTGCGCAATCCCTTGGCGAGCTGCCTCGGCGAGCAGCTCTCGCACAAGGAGCCCGCCAACGCCTCGGCCTCTCGCCTCCCGCCGCACTCCGATCGCGAGCTCGGGGATGTNNCTCGGAAACGAACCCGTAGGAGTGGTGGTCCTTTGACCAGAAGCGATACCAAGCGGCTCCGAGGGGGTGCGCGGCGTCCGACACTGCCAAAAGAGCGGTGTCTCCGCGCCGACCCCACCCATGGAGCAGCCTTGCAAGGTCGGGTCGCTGAAGNNAGGCGAGGACGCGGAAGGGAGGGACGCCAGAACGCAGCCTCGAAGAGCATCTCTTCGAGAAACGGAAGGTCCGAGATTCTCGCCTCGCGCAGCTGTGGGGATGTCATCGAAATGGGATCGTCGATTCGCAAGGGCGACTTCCCTGCTCTCGGTCCGCGCCCTCGCCCGAGCGGCCAGACGACTGGGCCCAGGCGACCGGAGGCGAGATTCC
>DOUU01000486.1 GCA_003520425.1 Deltaproteobacteria bacterium | reverse complement strand
GTGACGATGTGAATCTTCGCCTCAAGGCGCACTCCGCTCATGCCGAGCGGCTCGCGAATGCCCTCCTGGTCATCGATGATGAATTCCTGGGGAATTACGTGGATCACCTCGCGATCCATCGGGATCGCGACGGCTTTGGCGGCGTCGATCACGCGCTTGACGTCGCTCTCGCGCACCTCGCGGTCCTTGACCGCCACAATTCCATGCGAGTTGAAGCTGCGGATGTGTCCGCCGGCGATGCCGGCGTAGACCGACGTGATCTCGCAGTCCGCCATGAGCTCCGCCTCTTCGACGGCGCTCTTGATGGACGCCACCGTGGCATCGATGTCCACGACCACGCCCTTGCGCAGCCCACGCGAGGGATGCGTCCCCATGCCGACGACGTCGAGCCCAGCCTCCGTGCGCTCGGCGACGATCACGCCGATCTTCGTGGTGCCGATGTCGAGCCCGACGATCAGGTCTTCCTTTCTTGCCATTTTTTTCTCACCCCCCTTGAGAACCGCCGGTCCTAGCCCGCGCGGTTGTGTGGCGCAGGCGCCCCTCCGGGCGCTTGCGCGCTGTGGGCCGTCCCATCCGGGAACGGCAGTCCTCGCAGCACCGCTTGGTCTGCGAAGCGTAGATCGATCTCGGCGGCGGCCCGGGCGGGAGTGCGGTCTCCCGCGAGCACGAGCGCAAGCCGCGCAAGTTTGAGGTCGAGGTCGCCCGTTCCAAGCAGAACGCGGGCGGCGAGGGAAGGCAGCTCGAGGGCGACGCTGTTCGGATCGTTCTCGGCGCCGAGGACGAGGGTCGCGCCGGCTCCGGCGAAGGACGAACGCGTGACCGCCAACGCGGCGGCGGTTGCGGCGGCGATTCCGGGCACGATCTCCCCCACGGCCGGCAGCCGCGGCGAGACAATGATCGGGAGCTTTGCGAAGGGCTCGCCCGCGCTCTGCGCGATCCTGCGACCCTCGGCGTCCACAAGCACGACCGGTGCCCCGGCCTCGGCCGAGGCCGCTGCGACGCGGGCCACGGGTTCGCGCAGCGCGACTTTGATGAGAAGGCGTGCGGGCACAAGGCGCATCACATGCGCCTCTCGGATCCAAGGATCGGTCCGAAGCCGGCCCTCGATCTCGCGGGGGGAGATCTCGAGGAGGGACGTACCGTCGGCGAGGCCCGTCCGGGCGGCGATCTCCTCGGGCGAGAGCCGGCCTGCCCCGAGCACGCAGATCGAGTGCAGCGCGAGCACATCCCGCTCGAGCACCTGGCGCAGGGGCGAGAGGCCGCCGGCCGCGGCTGCGACCGCCGGCCCCAGGAGGGCGAGGAGCGTCCACAGGAGGAGTCGGCCCTTGCCTCGGGGGTGCGCGGCGCGCCCCTCCCGTGCGAGGGTTTCGCCGCGCACGGGGATCCGGCTCCCGCGCCTTGCGCGCAGGGGCCTCACCGGTTTCGCCCCACGATCCGCACCTCCAGCTCGAGCGTCCGACCGGTGGCTTCGCGCACGGCCGCGCGCGCGCGTTCGATCAGCGCGACGACGTCTGCGGCCCGGGCGCCGCCCCGGTTCACGATGAAGTTGGCGTGCACGGTCGAGATCTCGGCGCCCCCCACCCGCAGGCCTTTCAGGCCTGCCGCCTCGATGAGCCGCCCGGCGAAATCGTCGGGCGGGTTCTTGAAGACCGAGCCACACGAAGGCACGTCGAGCGGCTGTGTGGCCGCCCGCCGCGCGAGCTGCGGATCGATCACGGCCCGCACGGCTTCCGGGGTCGAGGGGGTGACGCCGAAGAGCGTTGAGACGATCACGGAGCCTGGTGCGAGACCGCGCAGCGCACGATAGTGGAAACGAAGGGTGTCGCGCGAGAGGTGCCTCACCCACGCACCGGTGGGACTCATCACCTCGATCTCGAGCACCGTGTCCTTGACCTCGCGCTGGCCGATTCCCGCATTCATGGCGGTCCAGCCCCCGACGGTACCCGGGATGCCTGCCCCGAACTCAAGGCCCGCGAGGCCTCGTTCGACGCAGAATCGTGTGAGGCGGGCATGGGAGACTCCGGCCTCCGCGCGCACGGCGCCTCCGGGTCGCTCCTCAAGCCGGCGCAGGCGCGAGAGCTGGATCGCCACTCCCTCGGCGCCGCCGTCCAAGACGAGCGTGTTGAACCCGGCGCCGAGCACCCAGTGGGGGATGCGGTGGGACGCGCACAGGGCCAGCAGGCGCGCGAGCTCCGCGCGGTCGGCCGGGGTCGCGAGGGCATCTGCAGGGCCGCCGATCCGCAAGGACGTGTGCTTCGCGAGGGGCACGTCAAATCGGATGCGGTCTTCGAGCGCCTCCTCGAGGGCGCTGCGCCCCGCCCGCGGGATCATGCCGGCCGCTCGGCGAGGCTCGCGAGGATGCGCGGGCCGACGGCGGAGATGCTGCCGGCTCCGAGCGTCACCACGAGATCTCCCGGGCAAAGCTCCGGAGCGAGGCGCGCGGGCAGCTCTTCGAGGTCCGGCACGAAGCGCACGTCGCGGTGCCCGTGGGCACGGATCGCTTCCACGAGAAGGGACGCCTCGACGCCGGGGAGCTTGTCCTCGCCAGCGGGGTAGATCTCGCTCAGCACGACGAGATCCGCATCGTTGAAGGCGGTCGCGAAGTCGTCGAAGAGATCGCGGGTGCGCGTGTAGCGGTGGGGCTGGAACACGACCACGATGCGGCCGCGGTGAACCCCCCGGGCTGCGGCCAGGGTCGCGCGGATCTCGGCGGGATGATGGCCGTAGTCATCGACCACGCGCACGCCCCGCGCCTCACCGCGGGGCTGGAAGCGGCGCTCGATGCCGAGAAAGTTCTCGAGCGCTTCCGCGGCGGTGCCAAAGGGCACGTCGAGCTCAAGGGCCACACAGAGCGTCGCCAGCGCGTTGGAGACGTTGTGGCGGCCGGGAATGCGCAGGCGCACGGGTCCGAGCTCCTCGCCCCGAGAGCGTACGCGGAAGCTCATCCCCCAGCCGTCCACGGCGACCTCGGTCGCCACCAGATCCGCCTGGGACGCAAAGCCGTAGGTCGTGATCCGGCGCGCCATGCGCGGCAAGACGGCCTGCACGCCCGGGTGGTCGAGGCACAGCACGGTCAGGCCCCAGAAAGGCACGCTGTTGCCGAAGGTGACGAACGCGCGCTGGATCTCCTCGTAGCTTTCGTAGTGGTCGAGATGCTCGGGGTCGATGTTGGTGATCACGGCCACGACCGGCGCGAGGCGCAAGAACGAGCCGTCGCTCTCGTCGGCCTCGGCCACCAGGAATTCGCCGCGGCCGAGCCGTGCGCCCGTCGGGTCGAGGCCCGCCGCCAGCACGCGGCCCCCGATCACCGCCGTGGGATCGAGGCCCGCCGCGTGCAAGACGTGCGCGATGAGCGACGTCGTGGTCGTCTTGCCGTGGGTTCCCGCCACCGCGATTCCGTATTTGAGGCGCATGATCTCCGCAAGCATCTCCGCACGGCGGATGACCGGGATCTTGCGCCGCTCGGCTTCGACGAGCTCGGCGTTGCTCGGCCGGACCGCCGAGGAGTACACGACGACGTCCGCCTCGCCCACGTTGGCGCTCGCATGGCCGACGGTGACGGGGACGCCGAGGGCGCGCAGCCGAGCCACCGTCGCCCCCTCGCGCAGGTCGGAGCCGCTCACGCGGTAGCCTTGGTTGTGCAGCAGCTCGGCCAGGCCGCACATGCCGATGCCGCCGATTCCGACGAAGTGGACGTGCTGGATCCGCCGAAACATGCTCAGTTCCCCCCTCTCTCCGGGCCGACACCCGCCCCACGCGTGGCCGCGAGCGCCGCGCACTCCTCCACGATCCGCTCGGCCGCTTCCGGCCGGGCCAGCTTGGCCGCGGCGAGCCCCATCTGCGAGAGGCGCCCCGGCTCGGCAAAGAGCCGCGAGAGCGCCTGGGCGACGCCCTCGGGAGTGAGCGTGTGGGGGTCGAGCAGCTCGGCGGCGCCCGCCTTCACGAGCTCGCGCGCGTTTGCGCTCTGCTCGTCGTGGGCGGCAAACGGGTACGGCACGAGCAGAGCCGGGAGACCCGCGAGAGCGAGCTCGCCCACCGTGAGCGCGCCCGAGCGACACAGCGCCAGGTCGGCCCAGCGATAGCGACGCACCATCTCGGGCTCGAACGCCACCACCTGTGCCCGCGCCCCGCTGCGAGCGTACGCCTCGGCGACGCGCGCCTGGTCCGCCTCCCCCGTCTGGTGGAAAATCTCGAGGCGGCCGAGGTCCATACGGCGCACAGCATCGATCATGACGTCATTGAGTTGGCGCGCGCCCTGGCTCCCGCCGAAGACGAGCAGCCGGAAAGGCGGCGCCGGGACGCGACGGGCAGGAGCGCTTGCGAAGGCGTCGACGAGGGAGCGGCGCAGGGGGATCCCGAGACAGCGCACCCGACCGCTCTCGCCGCTGCGCGAAAACTCGCCCCTGGCCCCCTCGAAGCCGACGAAGATGCGGTGGGCGAAGCGCGCGGCAAGGCGGTTTGACTGGCCGGGCAGGGCATCCGTATTGACGAGAGCGATGGGCAGGCGCAGGAGCGCCGCCGCCGCGGTGACCGG
>DOUU01000397.1:1058-4722 GCA_003520425.1 Deltaproteobacteria bacterium | reverse complement strand
TCGCGCTTACCGGCTTGAACCCCTCCGGCTCGAGCGCCCCATTGAACCCGTACTGGACGCTTGGCGTGGCGAATCTGGCAACATCGTCGGGGATCGTGGTCGCACTCTGGGGTGCGTTTGAGTTTTCCGAGAGCGGAGGGCCCGCGCCCAGGTGGACTTGGATTGTTTTCTTGGGGACCGGCCTTGCCTACGGGATCGGCTTCGGCCTTTGGATCTGGAGCACGCTTCCTACGGGATCGTGGCCGGCCTACATCCTGTGGATCAGTCTTCTCGTGTACTTTGCACTCCTTCTGATTGGCCTCACGCGTCGATATCAGCGCCGGGAACCTCTCGAGCGGCGCCAGGTCAAGTGGGTGCTCTACGGCTTTTACATCGCGCTACTTCCGCAGGTCTTGTTAGGGCTAGCCGCGCTCGCGGGAATCTACCTGACGAGTCGCCCACTGGGCGCCGCGCTAAACCTCGCTTGGTTGGCAATTCCTCTCGGCTTCGTGATTGCCGTCGTCGGATACCGGTTCCTCGACATCGACCAGCTGATCAGCGCGACTGCGTCCTACTCGCTCGTCGGAATCGCGCTGCTCGGGGGCGCGCTCGTGTTCATTCCAAAAGTCGCGCGTGCGGCGAGTGATGCGATCGGCGTGGCTCCCGAGACGGGGCAGTGGATGCTCTCGCTTGCGCTTGCGGGTGTGCTCGTGCCGGTGCACCGGGCGCTGCGCCCCTGGATCGACCGGCGCCTTTTTGCCGAGCGCTACGCGCTCGCGCAGTCCTTCGAGCGACTCCTCGGCGAGCTGTCGAGCTGCACGCACGCAGAAGAGCTGACGAAGCTCAGCGGAGCCCGTCTCGATGCGCTCCTGCACCCCGAGTCGATCGTGATCTACGCGCGGGCGGGCGATGCCTTCACGCCCATCTTCGCGCGCGGACGCGCGGCGCCCCCGGCCTTCGAGGCCGGCAGTTTGTTGGTCCATACCCTCGAGAGCCAGGCCCGGCCGCTCTTCGCAGGCGCAACGAAGCTCGATCCCTTCGAGCGCGCCGCGCTCCAGACGCTCGGCGTCGAGGTGGTGACCCCTACGCTGCTGAATGTGACCCTCATCGCCTTCACCTGTCTCGGGCCCAAGCGCTCGGGCGACATCTACACCCAGACCGATCTGGCGCTGCTCGCCGCCGTCGCACACGCCTCCTCCGAAGTCCTCGCACGGCTCGACCAAGCCGCCATCGCCCGCGAGGCCGGCGAGATGCAGGCGGCGCTGCGACGCTACGTGCCGGGAGCCGTTGTGCAGCAGATCAGCCAGGGCCAGGAGCTCGAGCCTCGCGAGCGCGAGGTCTCGATCCTCTTCGTGGACATCCGCGACTACACCCGCTTCGCGGCGGTGCGTCCTGCAGAGGATGTCTTCGCGACGGTGAACGAGCACACAGAAAGGGTCTCGGCACTGGTGCAGAGCCAGGGGGGCGTCCTCGTCGAGTTCAACGGCGATGGCATGATGGCTGTCTTCGGTGCACCAGAGCCGCTGCCCAGTAAGGAGCGCGCTGCCGTCGAGGCGGCGCGCAAGATCGTGGACTCGATGCCGCCGTCGCTCGCCGTGGGTGTCGGGGTGGCCACGGGCCCGGCCTTCGTGGGGAACCTCCGGGCGTCGGACCGCCTGATCTGGAGTGCGATCGGCAGCACCACCAACCTCGCCGCACGTCTTCAGAGTCTCACGCGCGAGCTTCGTGCGTCGATTGCGCTGGATGCCACGACCCACGCGCGAGCCGGCTACGTCTGCGCGGACTTCGTGCGGCACGAAAAGGTCGCGATCCGCGGCCGGGAGGTGCGGGAAGAGGTCTTCGCGCTTCCTTTACGTCCTGTTCCGGCCCACGATTGACCCAGCACCCGTTTGCGTGTTAGACGGGGCCTGTCTGGGGGGCACGGTGCGAACGAACCCCCTCGCTCGGCCCATTCCTTTGGACGACGGTCAGCTACCGCCGCCCCGCGGCCCTCCCCGAGCCCGGTCTCACCGATTGACGGCCCGCAGTTCCCCATCGCTCAACGGAGAGGGCGCGCAGAGCGGTGCGGGCTGGCCCTCGCATCCCAAACACATTCGAGGAGAGTTGCCATGTCACTCATGACGAGGCAGGAGCTGACGCTCCGTGCAGAGCGTCTCAGCATCTTCGAGGCGGCGGCGCGGCGGGTCGCCGAACGAGCGGTCAGCCAGAAGGAGAAGTTCCGCTGGGTCGTCTATCAGACCATGTACGGCGATATCACGACGATGAGCTACGTGTCGCAGGCTGAGGACTGGGCAGAGCTCGAAGCCGAAGCCGTAGAGCCGGTCGACGCTTTCGTGCGGCGGCTGCTGGGCGAAAAGGAGGGCCAGCGGGCTCTTGAGGAGATCCGGTCCGCCGTGGAGCGCGCGCAGCAGACTGTTTCTATCGAACGCCCGGAGCTCAGCTACCCGCCCGAACAGACGGGACGCCCGGCTCCCTTTGTCATGGTCACGCTGATCCGTGTTCGGCCGGGCGGCAATGAGGCCTTCGAGGAGCTCATTCGCAAGGTCGCCGAAGCCATCCCGAAGGTGGACGAGCCCGCGCGCGTGGTTGTGCGCCAGACGATCGTCGGGAACCTCCGAGAGTACGGCGTGATCCGACCTCTCCAGAGCCTGAAGGAGCTCGGCGCCCACCGCACGCCCGCGGATCTGCTGACTCGCGCCTTCGGCGCCGCCGAAGGGGGACTCATCTTNNTCTTCCGCACCGGCAACGAAGCGATCGAGCACATCGAGCGGCGGATCGTCGCCTATCGCCAGGATCTCTCGCACCCGCGCTGATCCCACGTCGTGATCGATCGGGCGTGCGGGCGCCCGATCGATCCCTCCCCGGGCGAAGTCCTGGTCGCCGATTGTGCTCGGAAGGGCTGCAGGATCGGGTTTTCGGACGCAGCGCATCGAGCATCAGCTCGGTTCGTAAGCCGCGTCCCCGGAAGACCTCCCCGCACGGGTCCACTCCGGGCTACATCCGAAGGCCACCTGCTGCAACGACGATCTCACCGCTGATGAAGTCGGACTCCGGTAAGCAAAATAGATATACTGCGCCCGCAGCTTCTTCGGTCGTACCCGCGCGGCCGAGCGGAATGAGGGTTTTCATTAGCTCGGATTGTGCCTCTTCGATGCCAACTTTGATCTTTCGGTCGCCGATCGCGATCTCGGGAATGTCCTTCTGGAACGTCTGGGTCAGGCGTGTCTCGACGAATCCGAATGCCACGCAATTGACAGTCACGTTGTAACGCCCCCAATCCTTTGCCAACGACCGCGTCATTCCGACGAGCGCGGACTTGGCGGCCGAGTAGCTGAACTGCGTCGCTTCGCCGAAGAGGCCCGAGATCGAGGAGATGTTGACAACCTTGCGAGCCTGCGCCGCCCGGCCGGATTTCGCCATGTCGCGGAAATGACGACCGGCGGCGCGCAATAATCGGAACGGTCCGGTCGCGTGCACATCCATCATTGCGTACCACTGCTCGTCCGAGTGGTTGTTGATGCGGGAGTTCCAGATGTATCCGGCATTGTTGATCAGAATGTGAAGATCGCCGAAACGCTCGAGTCCAGCGGCGACTGCTCGGTCACCGAAGTCCGTGGCCGTGACGTCGCCCGGGAAGGCTTCGCAAACGCCGCCGGCTCGGGCGACGTCGCCTTGCACGCCGGCT
>DOUU01000397.1:257-1042 GCA_003520425.1 Deltaproteobacteria bacterium | reverse complement strand
GCCCCGGTGACGAGCGCCACGCGGCCCTCCAGCGTGCCCTTGCTCACAGATGGACGTCCTTCCACTCTTCGATGCCTTCGATCATGACCCCGTTGGCGGTCCTGGGATGGATCAGCCACCGGCCTTGTGTGGCCGCGCCGACGGCGGGGCGCTCAATGATCGAGAACGAGCGTTGCGCGAGTGTCTTGCCGCTCGCGGCGACGTCGTCGGTCACGATCGCGAGGTGATAGAAGCCTTCGCCGCTCTTCGCCAGTCGCCGCGCGACCGGATTGGTCATGTCGGCCTTGTCGACCGGCTCCATCAGCTCGATGCTCATCTCGCCAGGTCGTCCCGATAGCGAAAGAAAGACGCTGTGAATGCCTTCGACGTCGAAGTGCGCTTCGGAGAACGGCTTGAAGCCGAGTTGGTCGCGCCAGATGCGGAGCGCCTGCTCGATGTCGTTAACGACCACGCCGATGTGACTAATGCGATCGAACATGCGCTGTCCTCTCAGAGATCTCGCAGCATGCGAGCGACACCCGGCGACCCGAGCGGTAGTTCAAGCGGGCATTCTACGTCCAGGTAGGGTCGTTTCGGCCACTTTTCTCGGGTAGAGAGCGTCTGGATCGACGCGGAAAGGGGCCACGATGTGCGGCCCCGTGCTTCGCGACGCAGCCGGAGATCCTCCGCTACCTCGAGCACGTTTCGGACCCCTTCGACCTGCAGCGCGACATCGAGCTCTCGACGCTCATCCTACCTATCGCTTGCAGGAGGGCGTTTCCACTGCTGCCGCAACTCATCCGCTC
>DOUU01000397.1:0-140 GCA_003520425.1 Deltaproteobacteria bacterium | reverse complement strand
GTGAGCGCACAGAGTCGCGCCAACGCAAGGCGTGCGTCAGTATGGGGGTAGCGGAAGTCGGGGGCGAGAGTCTTCTCGCGGAGATTGCGCTCGAGCACGTCGACATGGTCCTGCCTCCCAAGAACCCAAACGACTTCGAT
>DOUU01000205.1:12609-13021 GCA_003520425.1 Deltaproteobacteria bacterium | reverse complement strand
GCCACGACGCCGCGACGCGTTCGGGCGTAGGCCGGAAGCCGCGTGTGGCCGGCGGGCTGGTGGTTGCGGGTTCGCACGCGGTCCCCCACGCGGAAGGCAGGCCGTCGATCGAGCCTGCGCAGGAAAGGGTGCTCGGCGGGCCGCGAAGGGGCGGGAAGCGCAGGCAGCGGCGCCGTCGCGCCCCTCTCGCCGGAAAGGCGTGCCTCAAGCTCCCCGGGCCGAAGAACGCCGCGCTCGAGCAGGCTTTGCTCGAGCCCCACGAGCCAGCGCCCGTAGTAGCCGTCCCGCAGATACGTCACGGGGTCGAGCCTTTCGAGGCCGTGGCGGCGCTGATCGATGCTCCCGCCAAGCCGCAGCCCGGCGAGGAGCGACATCCCAAAGACACGCGCCTCCCAGCGCGCGTGGAAGACCG
>DOUU01000205.1:5238-12589 GCA_003520425.1 Deltaproteobacteria bacterium | reverse complement strand
CCGCCCATGTCGTGGATGCCGTTCACGCGGTTTTCCTCCGCCGCGAGGCTCATCATAGTCGGAAGTACGGAGCCGGTTCTACGAGGCGCATTCCCGGAGCGAGACGGCGTCTTCCGGCTGCCGGAAGCGGGGCGAAAGCTCCCTTCCCCTGCCGAGCCCTCAAGATCGCCGGATCCCCGGGCCCGCGAGGAGCGAGAATCCCGACGCCGAGTCCGCTTCCCGCCACGGCCGGTTGAAAGGCGCAGAGCCGTCCGTTAGGGTTCGCGCGCCCTCGAGGTACCCCCCGCGGCAACCCGCCCTGGCGCGCCGCATCCCGGAGGCCCCGAACCCCATGAAAATCATGGTCTGCTTGAAGCAGGTCCCCCACCAGGACGCGCGCCTCGACGTGCGCCCGGATGGGGGTTGGATCCAAGAAGACAACATCAAGTTCGAGATCAACAGCTACGACACCTACGCGCTCGAAGAGGCGCTCCGCATCAAGGACGCCGGGGGGGCCGAGGTGGTGGTGGTCTCGATCGGGCCGGAGCGCGTGACGCAATCCCTGCGGACGGCCCTCGGCATGGGCGCGGACCGGGCGGTCCACGTGAAGGATCCCGAGGCGGACGCCTCCGATCCTCTCGGGGTGGCAAAAATTCTCGCCGCCATCGCCAAGGCCGAGAATCCGGAGCTCATCCTCATGGGGCTCATGGCGGACGACGGCAACTCCGCCGCCGTCCCCCCGATGCTGGCCGAGCTCCTCGGCTTCGCCAGCACGACGAGCGTGATGAAGGTGACCCGCAGCAACGGCTCACTGCAGGCGGAGCGCGAGCTTGAAGGCGGCGCCCTCGAGGTCGTGGAGCTCACCGGCCCGAGCGTCCTTTCCGTCCAGACCGGCATCAACCAGGTCCGCTATGCGTCCCTCAAGGGCATCATGGCGGCAAAGAGAAAGCCCATCGACACGAAGTCCGTCGCGGACCTTGGCCTCGCGGGCAAGGTCGGCGCGGCCGCCGCGAAGATCAAGATCGAGAAGATCTATCCGCCGCCGAAGGGCAAGGGTGCGGAGATCCTGACCGGCTCGACGGACGAGATCGTGAACAAGCTTGTGGGCAAGATCAAGGAGCTCGGGCTGCTCTAGCCCGTGGAGTAGGACGCATGGCCAGCATTCTCGTCATCGCCGAGGTCCAGAACGGAAAAGTTCGCGAGTCGAGCTACGAGCTTGTGAGCTTTGCTCGCCGCATCGCCAAGGCCCAGGGCTCCGAGGTTCGAAGCCTCGTTGCAGGAAAGGGCGCCTCGGCCGCAGCCGAGGAGCTTGCGAAAAAAGGGGGAGGCGAGGTCTACCTCGCCGAACATGACCTGCTCGCGCACTACAGCGTCGATGCCTTTGGCAAGGCCGTACGCGCGGCGGTCGCCGCAGCCTCCCCGGGCATCCTCCTCTTCTCCCATACCCCCATCGGATGGGACTTGGCACCGCGCATCGCCGCTGCCCTCGACGGAGCGTTCGTCAGCGACTGCTTCAACGTCGAAGAGTCGGGCAAGCTCGTCTTCCTGCGGCGCGTTTTCAATGGCAAGCTCGACGCCCGCTTTGTTCCCAGCGCCTCGCCCGTCGTCGCGACTTTCCAGCCCGGCGCGACCTCGCCCTTCGAAGGCGCTCTCGACGGCAAGGTGACCCCGCTTCAGGTTGCGATCTCACCGCAAGATCTGCGCGCCAAGTTCATCGAGGTGCGCACGGCGCAGAAGCAAGGCGTCGACCTCTCCAAGGCGGAGATCATCGTCTCAGGAGGCCGCGGCCTCGGCGCACCTGAGAAATTCCCGGAGGTGATTCAGCCTCTTGCGGACGCCCTCGGGGGCGCGATGGGTGCCTCGCGCCCCGTCGTGGATGCCGGCTGGCTTCCGCACGCCTATCAGGTCGGCTCGTCGGGGCAAACCGTGACTCCGAAGCTCTACATTGCAGCCGGCATCTCCGGCGCGATCCAGCATCTCGTCGGGATGAAGAACTCGAACTTCATTGTCGCCATCAACAAGGATGCCGATGCTCCGATCTTCGAGGTCGCAAATCTTGGCGTTGTGGGCGATCTCTTCGAGATCGTGCCTGCCCTCACGAAGGCCGTGAACCAGGCGAAGGGCAAGGCATAAGGCCGCGAGTCTGCAATCCGGTTGACACCCCACGAAGGCGGGGGTACTAAGCCCGTACGCGCCTTGTCCGAGCCAGGTCGCACGCTGCTCCAGGACGATTAAAAGCCGCGGGATCTCGTTGCCCCCCCGAGATCGATCGAATTCACGGCCAAGGCACCCGTGAGGGGTGATCTATTCCGCGTCGCATTGCATTCATCAACGAGAAAGGCGGGAGCGCCAAGACGACGCTCGTGGCGAGTCTTGCCGCGTATCTTGCGCTCGAGCGCGGCCGCCGGGTGCTGGCGATCGACATGGATCCCCAGGGCCAGCTCGGCAAAGTCTTCGGCATTGAGACCAAGCGCACGCGCCGCTCCGCCATTGAGCTGCTTGTCGACTCGACGCTCGGAGACCCGCTTGATCGCCCGGGCCCCGAGCAAAGCGGCCCGTTCGATCCCTCCCGCGGCGAGTCGGTGGGAAAGCTCCCGCTCCTGAAGACCCGGATCCCGGGGCTTCACCTCGTCGTGGCCAACAAGTCGCTGGCGCTCTTCCCCGCATGGGAGGGGGGGGAGGTGGACCCCACGGCTCGCCTTGAGTCCGCCCTGCGGCAGGCGCCTGAGCTCCCGGGATATGACTTCGTCTTCTTCGACGCCCCGCCCTCCTTCGGCCCGCTCACGCTGAATGTGCTGCGCGCCGCTGAAGAGCTCGTGGTCCCGGTTCCGCTGACCTACCTGGCGCTGGATGGCTGTGCGGAGCTCACGCGCAGCGTGCAGACACTCCGCATGCGCTACGGCCACTCCTCGCTGCGCATCACGATGGTCGTGCCAACCTTCTATCGGCGAACCCGTCTTGCCCACGAGGTGCTCGACCGCCTGAAGGCGCGCTTCCCAAAGGAGATCGCCCATACCGTGGTGGGCTTCCACGTGAAGATCGACGAGGCGCAGTCCCGCGGCCTTTCCATCTTCGAGTATGCGCCGGGCGACCGCGGCGCGCGGGCCATGGCCGCCCTCGCAGAGGAGCTCGAGCTGCGGGGCACAGCCGGGGGTGAGGTTCCAGCGTGACGCCGACCAAGGTGCTCTTTCTCGATGGCGTCCGCGAAGAGGTGGTGGAGCCGGCGACGGGTCCCCGCACGGCCCTCGGGAGTGATCCGTTCGAAGCCGCGGACGCAGCGGAGGAGCCTTTCTCGGAGCGCCTTGAGAAGCTTCGCCCGCTGCAGGGGCCGCGACCCGGCCTCTTGCGCGACGCCTCCTCGCCCTCTGCCTCACCCCCGCGCGTCCGCCGCCCGAAGAGCCTTGGTCCGGACGCGACGCTGAAGCCGCGCGGGTGGGCCAGGACACCCCGCCTCGCAGAGGTGGATTTCGCCGAACAGTCCGGACTTCTCCGCCTCCTGCCGGAGAGCGAGCGCCGGCGGCTTGCGGCCCTCGACCACCTCGTCGACGGGGAAGCGCCCTACGACCGCTTCGGCTTTTCGCCCGGGGCCCTGCGCGCTGCGTTTCCGCTCTTCTTCGCCCTCTACCGCTTCTACTTCCGGGTGAAGAGCGAGGGGCACGAGAACATCCCAGCCGAGGGGCCGGCGATCCTCGCCGCGAACCACGGGGGACTTCTGCCCTTTGACGGCGCAATGGGGATTGTGGACATCCTCCTCCATACAGACCCGCCGCGCCTTGCGCGAGCGATTGTCGACCGCTGGGCCGGGCGCCTGCCGTGGGTGAACGTGTTTTACGCGCGCGTGGGCCAGGTCATCGGCACGCGGGAGAACTTCTCAGACCTGCTCGAAGACGGGCAGCTCGTGTTCGTGTTTCCCGAGGGCGTGGAGGGGATCCGAAAGCTCGTAACCCAGCGCTACCGCCTGCAGCGTTTCCACGTAGGCTTCGTCGAGCAGTCCCTGCGCGCGGGGGCGCCCATCATCCCCATGGCGGTCCTCGGAAGCGATGACCAGGCCCCCATCCTCTTCGATCTCAAGCCCGTTGCACGACGCCTCGGGCTCCCGGTCCTTCCGATTACACCCACCTTCCCGTGGTTTGGCCCGCTCGGCCTCCTGCCCTATCCCGTGCGCTACCGGATCGTCTACGGAGAGCCGTTGCGATTTCACGAGCGGTTCGGTCCGGAGGGGGCGGAGGATCCGCGGCTCATTCGTTACCTCGCCAACCAGGTGCGCCGCTCGGTGCAGTCCCTGGTGGATCGGCACCGCTAGTGCCGGCAGTCCTCGTGACCCATGCGGACGAGCCCCTCGGCCGCCGGATCGTAAAAACGCTGTTTCACGACGAGCGGATCGAGCGCATCCTTGCCCTGGGCGGCGGACCTGCGCCACGCAGCTTCGATCGGTTTCTCGCCGGCTCACCCCCTCGGGTCGCCTACGCGCGCGTCGATCTCGCCAAGCACCGTCCGATGGCGGATCTGTTTCGTTCCTCCCGCTTTCGCGAGGCCAGCATCGACACGGTCGTCCATGTCCCCTCCCACGGTCCGACCGGCGCCTTGGCTTCGAAGGAGCGCGCGGGGCCGCTCGTCTCCGGCGTGCCGCCGCGCACCGCCGAAGCACGGCTCGTGCTTCAGCACAGCCTCGACGCGCGCTCGGTGACGTCGCTGATCGTGATCGGAAGCGCCTTCGTCTACCGGCTCGCCCCGGGCAACGCGAACCGCCTCTCCGAGACGAGCGAGCTCGACCTCGACCCGAACGTGCCCGCGGAGATCCGCTCCTGGATCGACTGCGACATGGTCTTCCACGCCGAGGTGGGGAACCACCGGGCCCGGGTCGTTCTCTTGCGTGTCCCCACGGTCGTCGCATCGGGGGGATTTGTGTACTTCAATCCCGCGCTCTCAGGCCCGAGGGGACTGCGCCTGCGCCCGATCGGCTTTGACCCCATGTGCGCAGTGGTGGCGGACCAGGACGTGGCTCGCGCTGTGCTGGCTGCGGTGCACGGCGGGTCAAGCGGCGTGTACAACGTCGCGGGAACCGAGCACCTACCCCTGTCGGTCCTCGGCCGCTGGACGCGGCGGCCCACCGTCCCGGTGCCCGATCCCGTGCTCCGGGCCGCGGCGTTCGCGGCAACGGTGCTCCGCGAGCCCCAGCTTCGCGCTTCGGTGGAAGGAACTCATCTGCGCTACGGCTTCTCCCTCGACACGCGGCGCGCCGAGCGCGATCTCGGGTTCCGGCCGAGCTACCGGGTGGGCCTGGGACGGGCCGGCGACGGCCGCGTTCAGCTCGAGACCTCGCCCGTCTAGCCCCGCACGCGCTGGCGAAGCTGCTAGCGCGCGGTCCCTCCGCTATTCTCCCCCGCCACCCACGCGCAGGGAGCTCCATGGCAGTCGACACTTCCCAGTTCCGCAACGGCCTCAAGATCGAGCTCGACGGGGAGCCGTTCACGATGATCTACTTCCAGCACGTGAAGCCTGGCAAGGGGGGCGCCTTCGTCCGCACGAAGGTCAAGAACCTAAGGACCGGCCGCGTGCTCGATCGCACGTTCCGCTCGGGCGAGAAGGTGGAGGAGGCCGATGTCGCCGAGCGCAAGATGCAGTACCTCTACCAGGACGGGGAGGACCTCGTCTTCATGGACACCGAGACGTTCGAGCAGATTCCCTTCTCCGCGGCGCAAGTGGGAGACGCCCGCAAGTGGCTGAAGGAGAACCTCGACGTCGAGGTCCTCTTCTGGCGGGGCCAGCCCATCAACCTCGAGATCCCTTCCTTTGTCGAATACACGATCACCCGCTGCGACCCGGGCCTCAAGGGTGACACGGCGCAGGGGGCCACCAAGCCCGCCACGCTGGAAACCGGCGCAGTCGTCCAGGTGCCGCTCTTCGTGAAAGAGGGCGAGCGCATCCGCGTGGACACCCGCAGCGGCGAGTACTTCGAGCGGGTCAACTGACGGAGCGGCAAAGCCCGGTTCGCGCGGTTGTCCTCTCGGGCGGCGGGGCACGCGGCGCCTACGAAGCCGGAGTCCTGCGCTTCATCCTCGATGAGTTGCCCAAGCGCCTCGGCCACCCCGTTCGTTTCGACCTCGTTTCCGGAACGTCCGTAGGGGCGATCCACGCCTGCTATCTCGCGGCCTCCGCCCACCAGAGCGAGGGTCGCGGCCAGCGCCTGTCCGACATCTGGACGAGCTTCAAGCTCGAAGAGGTTCTCCCGCTCTCGAATACCGACCTCTTGCGGCTCCCGGGGCGGCTGTTGGGATTCCGGCTTCGCTCCGATGGTCTGAAGGCAGGGGCGCTTCCCGAACGTCTCTACGGCCTCCTCGACACCACGCGCCTTGGCGACATCGTGCAGAGCTCGATTGGCTGGCGTTCGATCCACCGCAATGTCGACGAAGGCAGGATCCGCGCGGTCTGCGTCGCTGCGACGCAGGTCGTGACGGGCAAGACCATGGTATTCGTCGAGAGCCGTGCGCAGAGCATCACGCGCTGGAGCCGGGAGCCCGGGGTCCTGCCGCGCCCCGCGCGCCTGGGGGCCGCTCACGCGCTCGCTTCCGCCGCCATCCCGATCCTCTTCCCCGCGGTCCGGATCGGAAGCACCTACTACGCCGACGGGGGACTGCGCCTCAACACGCCGCTCATGCCCGTGGTCTATCTCGGCGCGGACCGCGTCCTCGTGATCGGGCTTTCGCGCAAGGCCAGCGAGTCGGACGACGCGGCGCGTGCGGAGCGCCGCATCGAAGCCTACGGCAACGCCATTTTCATGTTCGGCAAGGTGCTGAACGCGCTCCTTCTCGACCACGTCGACACGGACCTCGCCCGCATGCGCTTGGTGAACGACATCCTGCGCAGCGGGGAGACCGCCTTCGGGCCGGAGTTCCTGAACCGCCTCAACGCCGCGTCGGAGGTGCAGCGCGGGCAGCGCTTCCGCCGGATCGACGACCTCGTGATCCGCCCCTCCGTCGGACTCGGCGCGCTCGCCGGTCAGGTCCTCGAGAGCAAGCGCGGCGAGAAGTCGCTCGCTCCGCTTTTGCGGCTGTCCCTTCGCCTGCTCGGCTCGGGCGGCCCGGCCTCCGAGGCCGACCTGCTTTCCTATCTGCTCTTCGACCAGGCCTATGCCGCGCCCGCCGCCGAGCTCGGCTTCGCCGATGCGCGCGGCCGGGAGGAGGATCTCCTCCGGTTCTTCTCCGATGCACCCATGGAGCCGCGCTGAGGTGCGGGGCGATCAGCTCTCCCGGCAGTGGCTCCTGATCCAACGCCTCGCGCGCAGCCGCGCGGGGATCGGCCTCGACGAGCTCGCGCAAGAGCTCGGCTGTGTACGCCGCACCGTGTATCGCGACCTCGACGCGCTGCAGCA
>DOUU01000205.1:0-5187 GCA_003520425.1 Deltaproteobacteria bacterium | reverse complement strand
GGCACGGTCTTCCACGATTCGATCCACTCGGCCCTGGCGAAGATCCGCGCGGTCCTCTCGCCGGACCTCGCCGCCTACCTTGCGAAGCTCGGCCAGTCGTTCCGCGTGCTTCCGGGCCCCCACAAGAGCTACGCGCGCTACCGTGACACGATCCGCGTGCTCAATGACGCGGTGCTCTCCCGCACCACGCTCGTGATGCGCTATCGCACCGGCCGCACCGGGAACGTCGCCACCCGCGAGCTCGATCCCTACCGGGTCTGGTATCGCGGGGGCGCCCTCTACGTGGTCGGGCATGATCACCGCTCCGGCGAGATCCGCACGTTTGCCGTCGACCGGATCCAGAGCCTGCGCGCGACGAGCCGGGTGTTCGCAGTGCCTGCGAACTTCGACTTCGATGCCTACATCGGGTCGTCGTTCGGCGTGATCGCGGAGCCGCCGACGAAGGTCAAGATCCGGTTCGACGCGCGCTGGGCCACGTACGTGGAAGAGCGCACCTGGCACCCGAGCCAGAAGCTGAGCCCCCTCGCCCACGGCGGGCTTCTCCTCGAGATGGAGGTGGGCGGCACTGCGGAGCTGCGCAGCTGGGTGCTCTCGTTCGGCTCGGGCGCCNNCTCCCCCGTGCTTTCGTTCGGCTCGGGCGCCGAAGTGCTCGAGCCCGCCGAGCTGCGGGCGGAGGTCGAGCGCGAGCTCGCGGCCGCGCTCGCCTGCTACCGCGCGCCCGCGCCCGCCGCGCGCGCCTTGCGGCGCGGGGCCGGTAGGAGCTAGTTCGCGACGAGCTCGAGGCCCTTGGTGCCCTCGCCCCGGCCGCTCACCATCATCCCGAGCTTGCGGTACTGGCTCTCCGTGCGCTCGGTGAGAAGCCCAAGGCGCACGAGGTTCGGGATCACCGTGTGCATGTAGGGCAGGCTGTTGAACTCCGCGAAGTTCGGCATCGCGACGGCCATCTGCACCACGCTCTCGGGATCGAGGCCGTACTTGGGACCCAGAATCTGCAGCATGTCGAGCTGCTGGTTCGCGTTCAGGGCCTCGAGGATGCCAAACGCCCAGTCCTCCATCTCGGCGAGCTCTTCCTTCTCCGCCGTGCGCACGACCCTGCGCATGGAGAGCACGCCGAATGCCGCGTGGCGCGACTCATCCTGCTCCACACGGCGCAGCATCTCCGAGAGCAGGGGGTTGCGCGACTCCGTGCGCATGAAATCCATGATCCCGACCGCCATGCCCTCGAACAGGGTCTGCATGCCGAGGGTCTTCTTCTGCGGCGTCTCGGCCTCGAGCAGCCGGTCGAGCAGGATCTTCAGCGTCGGGTTGATCGGGTAGATCGTTCCCACCTTGCGCTGCAGGAACTTGGAAATCACCTCGATGTGTCGCGCCTCGTCCGCCACCTGGCTTGCCGCGTACCACTTCTCGTCCATCTTCACGCACACGTTGGTCAGCTGGCCGCAGAGCTGAAGCGCNNCCCATGAGCTTCAGGATCTGCGCCATCATCGACGCCTCGGGGCTCGTCGCCCACTCGTCGTTCGTCACCGGGATCGACCAGTCGAGGTCGGTCTCGGCGTTCCACTGATTCACCTTGCCCTTCTCGTAGAGCTGGCGCAGCTCCGCGACCTCGCTGCCGTAGTTCCACTGCCAGTTCAAGGTGAGGGGAACCGGGACGTTGATCTCATCGCGCAGACGCTGGATCTCCGCCTCGTCCACGAACTCGATCACCTCGAACTCGCCAAACCGCTTGCGATGCTCCTGCATCAGCTTTTCCATACGAACCTCCTCGTGGGCGCGGCGCTAGGCCGTGAGCCCGTGGTCCAGAACGGCTCTCAGCTCTTCCTTGCGGCGGCGCACCTCTTCGGCCGAGAACAGGGAGCCGCCGATCAGACCCTCACCGAACTCTCCCGACGCGAAGTGGTAGACGGTTGCGCCGATCAGCGTCTGCATCATGTGGGGGATGGAAACCCGCCGGAACGCACCGCGCTCGATCCCCTCGCGCAGGAGCGCTTCGATTCCGCAGATGAGACTCGCAAGGCGCCGCTCGACGGTGTCGCCTTCCGGCCCGAGATCTGCCGGGAAGGCGTCGTCCTCGAAGAGGCCGCGCAAGAGCAGGCGGGCCGTCGTGGGGTGCTCGGCCAGCGCGTCCACGAGGACGTCCAGCGAGCGCATGAGGCGCTCCGCGGGACCGCCCCCCGCGGCGAGCGCGGGGCGCAGCCGCTCGTCGATGCGGCCGAGGACGCGGCCGAGCACCTCGAGGTAGAGCTGGACCTTGCTCCGGAAGTGATGGAAGAGAGAAGACTTGCCAAGGCCGACGGCCAGGGCGACCTCTCGCAGCCCAACGCCGGCAAAGCCGCGCCTTGCAAACAGCGCCTCGGCCACGTCGAGGATCTTCTCCCGGGAGCCCGGCGCTTCCAGCGACTCCCGTACCCCCGCACCCGCTCCCCGGCTCACGATGGAACTCAGTCCGGCCTCCTTGCCCGCTCGGCTCTCTTTTTTTCTTCCATTTTTCTTCGGCAGACCGACCGGTCGGATGGAACGCCCTTTTAAGCGACCGACCGGTCGGGCGTCAAGCAATTTCGGAGGGCAAAACAAAGGGGAAGGTATGGGAGCAACAATTCCCGTGGGGAAAGGCGGGTCCTTGGGAGACCGATAAGGGCCTTGCTGCTGGGGGGTTGCGGAACCCGATCCTGTGCGGCGGGTTTGGTCCCTCGAGGAGGCGCCCATGCGCGAGCCGCCGAGCCCGCAAGCCGCCGCCGACGCCCGACGTGCCCTCGACCGGCTGGCGTTCGGGCCCGCGCCGGGAGAGGTGGAGGAAGTGGCCAAGCGGGGCGCTCGGGCCTGGATCGCCGAGCAGCTGGCGCGGCCGCTACCACCCCCCGTGCCCTCCGACGATCCCGGCCTCGAAAGCTCGGACCTTGGGGCCTCCATGCAGGAAGACCCCGAGGCCTTCCGCGAGAAGGCCCGCGAGATCGCGATCGGTCTCGCCGCGCGCCGGGTCGCAAGCGCCGTCGAAGCGGGCCACCCGCTCTACGAGACGATGGTCGATTTCTGGGCCAATCACTTCTCCGTGTTCGTTCGCAAGGGCATGGAGGCGCTCTTCCTTCCCTCGTACGAGCGCGACGTGCTGCGGCCTTTCGCTCTCGGACGTTTCGCAGACCTTTTGCATGCGACGGCGCGCCATCCCGCCATGCTCTTCTACCTCGACAACTGGCGCTCCGCGGCACCGCAGAGCACGGGAGCGAGCTTCTTCCCGTCCGTCGAGGGCCCCGCCCGGCGGCAGCGGCCCCAAGGTCTGAACGAGAACTACGCGCGGGAGCTGCTGGAGCTGCACACACTCGGCGTCGACGGGGGCTACACGCAGCAGGACGTCGAGAATGTGGCGCGCGTCTTCACCGGCTGGACGATCGATCGACCGCGGCGCGCCCCGGCCTTCCGCTTCGCTCCCGCGTGGCACGACACGAACCCCAAGCTCGTGCTCGGCGAGACGATCGCGGGGGGCCAAGGCGTCGAGGAGGGAGAGGCGCTGCTCTCGCGCCTCGCTGCGCACCCTTCCACCGCCGACCACCTGGCCCGCAAGCTCGCTCGGCGCTTTCTCGCCGACGATCCGCCGCGCGCCGCCGTCGAACGCACGGCGCGTCGCTTTCTCACCAGCCAGGGCGACATGCGCGCGACGCTGCACGCGCTCCTCCTCGAGGGAGACGAGCTCTTCGACGGTCCGCCGCGCAAGGTCAAGAGCCCCTTCGAGCTCGTCGTCTCGGCCCTGCGCGCGACGGGCGTCCGCCCGCAGCGGCCCCGTGCGGCGCTCGTGCCGCTCCTCAAGCTCGGGGATGTGCCCTACCTCGCTCCGACGCCCGCCGGCTATCCTGACACTGCGGAGCGTTGGATCGATCCCGGCGCCGCGCTCGAGCGCACGCGCTTCATGCTCCTCTTGGCTTCAGCACGCGCTCCCGGGCTCTCTGCACCCTCCGAGGCCGCACTCGCCGCGCCCGAGGCCCTACTCGCGACGCTTTCCGAGAGCACCCGGGGCGCCCTCGCGACAGAGGGTCTGCTGCCCGCCGAGCGCCTTGGGCTCGCCCTCGCCTCGCCGGAGTTCCAGCTCCGATGAGTGGTCTTACCCGGCGCGCGCTGCTCCAAGGAATGGTGGCCGCCGCCGCGGCGTCCCAGATCCCGCTCTTCGTTCGGCCGGGCCGCGCCGGCGCTGCCTTTGGCCCGGGCGGAAGTCCGCTCCTCGTCATGATCTTCTTGCGCGGAGGCGCCGACGGACTTGCGCTCCTCCCGCCGCTCGGAGACGGCGCACTCGAGCAGGCGCGGGGCCCCCTCATCGCGAGGCCCACCCTGAGCCTCGAGGGCCGCGGCGGCGGCTTCGGACTTCATCCCGGTCTTGGCCCCCTCGCGCCGCTTGTCCACGACGGGCGCTTCGCCGCCGTTCACGCCGTCGGCCTTCCCGAGGCGATCCGCTCGCACTTTGAGGCGCAGGACGCCTGCGAGCGCGCGGGCGCGCGGGCAGGCTCGCGCACCGAGGGGTGGCTATCGCGCGCGATCGCCGCCGCACCCGGCGAGCCGGCAGCGTTTCGCGCGGTCGCCGCGGCGACCCAGCGCCCGCGCAGCCTGGCCGGGGATCCGCGCGCCCTCGCCTTCGAACACATCGAGGATCTCGTGATCCCCGCCCGCTCTCCTGCAGCCCAACGTGCGCTCGCGGAGCTCCACGCCGAGCGGCCGCCGTCGGATCCCGGTGCACGCCTTGCGGCGGCCGGGCGCGAGGCCCTCGAGGCGGTGCGCGCGCTCGAGGCCCACCGCTCGGCCTCCCTGCCCGAGGCGGACTCTTTTCCGCGCTCGCCCCTTGGGCAAAGGTTCGCCACCATCGCGCGCCTCGCCCGCGCCGATCTCGGGCTCGTCGCGGCCTCGGCCGATGCGGAGGGCTGGGACACACACGTGGGTCAAGGCGCGGAGGAGGGGCGCTTCGCGCGCGCCGCCCAAGACCTCGGGGCGAGCCTTGCGGCTCTCTTCCAAAGCCTCGAATCCCGCGCCGGCGACCTCCTCGTCGTCGCGGTCTCCGAGTTTGGGCGCACCGTCGCAGTGAACGGGAGCGGCGGGACCGATCACGGTCGGGGGGGGGCGGCGCTCCTCCTCGGCGCACCGGTCCGCGGCGGCCGCGTGGCCGGGGGCTGGCCGGGAACGGGCCCGAACGAGCGCGAGGACGGGCGC
>DOUU01000086.1:293-3395 GCA_003520425.1 Deltaproteobacteria bacterium | reverse complement strand
GCAGTGCCGAGCCCTTCCTCCCGTGCCTTGAGCAGGAGGTTCTGCACCGCGGGGTACACCGACGCGCCGCCGACGATCGAAAGCCGGCCAAGCCCACGATCCGTGGCGTAGAGGTCGGAGAGAACCGCGCAGACGACGATCAGCACGGGCACCTCGGCCAGGTGCTCAGCGAAGTGATCTGCATTGGCGAGAAGCTTGGGCACGCTTCCTGCGGCAGGAAGGGCTGCGCGGACATTCTTGAGATAGGCCTTCCAGAGCGGAAGGTACCAGGCGGCGAGTTGACGCCGCTTGTCCGGATCGCGCACGGCGACGAGCCGCACGGGATGGCGGTTGCCCCCCGACGGGGCGTAGCGCGCCGCATCGAGGACGCGCACGAGGGTGGCTGCGGGTACGCTCTCCCGCGCATAAAAACGGCACGTTCCCGTCGTCTCGAGAATCTCCTGAAGCTCCATCCCGGCTTCCTCCGTTCAACGAGAGTACCCGAGGTGCGTCTGATACCGTGGGTCCATGCGCATCCGCCAGGTGGCCATCGCAGCACCGGCGCTTGAACCCGTCGTGGAGGACTTGCGTGCGGCGCTCGGCCTTGAGGTGTGCTTCCACGATCCCGGGGTCGAGGTTTTCGGCTTGCGCAACGCCCTGCTTCCGGTTGGCGATACCTTCCTCGAGGTTCTCGCCCCCCTCCGGCCCAGCACCGCGGTCGGACGCTTTCTCGAACGCCGGTCCGGTCCTGGTGTCTACATGGTGATCGTGCAGACCGCAGACCTCGCCGCGGACCGCGAGCGGTTGCACAGGCTCGGCGTACGGGTGGTGTGGGAGGCGGCGCTTCCCGAGATCACGACCATTCATCTCCATCCCCGCGACGTGGGAGCCGCCCTGGTCTCCCTCGACGAGGCTCGACCCGCCGACTCCTGGCGGTGGGCAGGCCCCAACTGGCGCGAGCACGTGCGAACGGACCGCGTGCAGGGGATCCGGGGGGTCGAGGTCGAAGCCTGCGAACCGGCGGCTGTGGCGGCGCGCTGGTCCGAGGTGCTCGGCCGGGCGGCGGTGCGAGGTCGCGACGGCTCCCTCGCAATCCCGCTCGAGGGCGGTGGGATCTCCTTCGCGCCGGCGCCTCGAGACCGGAACGACGGGGTGAGTGCACTCGACCTCGCATGCTGCGAGGAGGGACGTGCCAAAGCGCTGGCTTCGGCCCAGGCACGCGGCCTTGCGACCCGGGACGAGGAACTCTCCATTGGCGGAACCTGGCTGCGGCTGCGCTGCGCCCCGCAACGGGGAGCTCGCTAGGCGTCCTTGGCGACGAGGGGCTCAAAGCGCTGCTTGTCCGTCGCCTTGAGGTAGGCGTCCTGGGCGAGGATCCGCCCTTCCTTTGCGAGGGCAAAGAGCGCGTCGTCCATCGCCTGCATCCCCATCGCCTTTCCGGATTGAATGATCGAGAAGAGCATCGGTGTGTTGCCCTCGCGAATCACGTTGGGCAGGCCGGAGGTGCGGAGCAGAATCTCGTTCACCGCGATGCGGCCTTTTCCGTCCGCCGTCGGCAGCAAGAGCTGCGAAACCACCGCCGCCAAGGACTCGGAGAGGGAAAGCCGCACCTGATCCTGCTCTTTGGCCGGGAATGCGTCGATGATGCGGTCGATCGACTTCGCGGCGTTGTTGGTATGCAACGTTCCGAAAACCAGAAGACCCATCTCGGCAGCCGTGATGGCCAGCGCGATCGTCTCCTGATCGCGCATTTCGCCCACGAGCACGACGTCCGCGTCCTGACGGATGGCTGCGCGCAGAGCGGGCGAGAAGCCCTCGGTATGCTGGCCGACTTCGCGGTGCGAGAACAGACACTTCTTGCTCTCGTGCACGAACTCGACGGGGTCCTCGATCGTGACCACGTGCTTGGAATAGGAACGGTTGATCTTGTCGATGATTGCCGCGAGCGTTGTGGACTTGCCCGAACCCGTGGGTCCCGTGACAAGAACGAGCCCTTGCTCGAGGTGCGCCAGGCTCTCGATGGCCTTCGGGAGCGCAAGGTCTTCGAGCGGCACGATCTTTTCGGGGATCAACCGAAACACCGCACCGGCGCCGTTCTCCTGTACGAAATAATTCGCCCGGAACCGCGCGACGCCGTGGAGACCGTACGCAAAGTCCGTATCGTTGGTCTTTTCGAACTGCGACCAATGCCGCTCTTTCGCGAGCTCGCGCAAGAGCTCACGCACGTCTCGATCCGTGAGCACCGACCAGCCGGCGACGGGCCGCAGCTCGCCATGCACCCGGATCCGGGGCTCGAGTCCCGCGGCGAGGTGGAGGTCGGAGCCGCCCTCGGTCTTGAGAACGCGCAGAAGGTCGTCGAGTCGTGCCATCCGGTCCCCTTAGGCGGCTAGCTTCTTCGCATCGTCGCAGTAGCGCAGCGCTTGTTCCCGGGCGACGGTGCCCGCCTTGACGAGCTGGGCGATCGAGTCGTCGAGCAGGCTCATCCCCTGCGCCGCGCCGGTCTGCAGGATCGAACGGATCTGGAAGGTCTTGTTCTCCCGGATCAGGTTGCCGACGGCCTTGTTCACCTTCAGCAGCTCGAATGCCGGTACGCGACGCGTGCCGTCCACGATCGGCAGAAGCCGCTGGGAGATCACCGCACGGAGCGACTCGGAGATCATGGTGCGGATCTGACTTTGCTGGTCGGACGGGAATGCGCCGACCAGTCGGTTGATGGTGCGGATCGTGTCATTGGTATGGAGCGTGGCCAATACCAGGTGGCCGGTCTCCGCGGCTGTCATTGCGAGGGAAATCGTCTCGAGATCGCGGAGTTCGCCGATGACGATGATGTCAGGATCCTCGCGCAGGGCGGCACGCAGAGCACGTGCGAAAGATTCTGTGTGGCGGCGTACACTGCGCTGGTTCACCAAGCAGCGCTTGGAGGGGTGCAGATACTCGATCGGGTCCTCGATGGTGATGATGTTCTTNNTGTGAATAGTTGGTGAGCTTCGCAAAGGAGGTCGGCAGGCCAAGCTGCTCGAGCGTGGGCGGCTCGGGCGGGATCGCCCGGAAGACACCGTCCCACCCCCGTTGCTGGTGGTAGAGATTCGCCCGAAAACGGCCCACCCCAGAGAGTGTGTAACA
>DOUU01000086.1:0-236 GCA_003520425.1 Deltaproteobacteria bacterium | reverse complement strand
CGCCCCACTGTGCACGTGGATGTCGCTTACGCCCGCGCCCGCCGCGGCTTCGAGAATGCGATCGAGCTTCGCTTTGGGGTCTCCGGCGTCCTTTGGAACGCCTTTTGCGGAAGACGCGGGAGGCCTTTCGGCGGCCGGCGCAGCGGGGGGCTGGGGCCGCTCTACGGCCGCAGGCGCCTCTGCGGCCGGCGCCGCAGGCGGCGGCCCCGGAGGCCGCGGCGCGGGCGCGGCAAGGC